>CAZBYX010000114.1:0-11215 GCA_964496055.1 uncultured Saprospiraceae bacterium | reverse complement strand
CACACCCTCACCACAGTTTTACGATTTTACAGTTTTACGATTTTACAGGAAAGGGTTCCCCCCAAGTGTCGGCGTGACTTGAAGTCACGCCGACACTATTTCCACCTGTCTCCAGTTCTCTTCGAGGGGCTAACCTCACCTCCGAATTTCCACGAATCCGGTCATGACCCTGCCCTCGCCGTAGCGCAGGTAGTAGAAGTAGGTTCCGTCGGGCAGGTCGGCGCTGCGGTAGGTTCCCTTCCAGTCGTTGTCGTAGTTGCGGGTGTGGAAGACCTGCTTGCCCCAGCGGTTGAAGATGATGAGTTCGTTTTGCCCGAAGCGCTCCAGCCCTTCGATGACGAAGGCGTCGTTCAAGCCGTCGTTGTTGGGGGAGAAGGCTTCGTAGGGTCGGGGCTGCAGGCATTCGACGGAGAGGCGCACCTGAGCCTGGTCGCAGCCGAATTCGTTGCACACTTCGTAGGCCAGGCCGTCCTCCCCGCAAAAGTCGGTGGCCGGAACGTATTCGAGGAGGTAATCCTCGACGAGGGTGGCGGAGCCGTTGGCGGCTTGCGTCAGCAGGTGCAGGCTCTTGAGGTTGCCGTTCAACTCGTCGTTTTGCAGCAGGTTCAGGCGCAGGGGGGTGTTGAAGGCGACCACGGCGGTGTCGTTGCGGGCCAGCGGAGCCCGGGCCGTTTCTTCCACCCGCACGTAGAGGAAGAACTCCTGACAAATGCCCAAATCGTCGCACAGGAGGATGGTGGCCGCATCCTCCCCGGCAAACAGCCCGGTGATGGTCAGGCATTCGGCCTGAGCCTCGAGGGCGAAGCTGCCGCAGTCGGTGCAGCTCAGGTCCACCGACTGGAGGGCGCCGGGCAGGTCATCGAGGGGCAGGCAGCGCTGCTTGCTCTGGCCCACCTCCAGGGTGTCGAAGAAGGCTTTCGGCTCGGCACAGACCACGTGGGCGCGCAGGGTGTCGTAGCAAGCCTGGTTGTAGCCGATGACCAGCTCGTGCTCGCCGGCCGGAAGCTGAAGCACCGTCCCCTGCGGCACGAAGTTCATGCTCAGGCCCAGGGTGACCTCCGCATTCGAGGCGGGGTGGTAAAGCACCAGGTCGCCGTAACTCTCCGAAGGGCTTCCCCCCAGGATGAGCCCCCCGAGGGTGTCGGTTTGCCAGTGGCCGGCGGGGTCCCAGGCATTCATCGCCTGGGTCAGGGCGGCGACGTCGGCGAAGGTGCCGCTGAAGGATTGGCCGCCCACGCTCCAGCTCAGCAACTCGTAGGGCCCGTCGAAGCCGCTGCCGGGCAAGGACAGGTAGCTGTAGGAGAAAACCGTGTCGTTGTCGCAGCCGTCGAGGGTTCCCGCGTAGGCTTGCCCATCGACGAGCAGCTCGTAGCCCAGCATGCGGTCGAGCGGGATGGGCAGGCAAACCCCCGCGGGCTGGTCGCAATCGGCCAGGCTGAAGTAGGCTTCCTCGGCATCGAGCACCCCGTCGCAGGGGATGGCGCTGCAATCCAGAACGGTAATGCGGAACCAGCGGCGGTCGCAGCGGCCGTTCTGGTCGCAAATTTCCAGGCAAACCTCATCCTCGCCCTCGAACCCGTCGAAGGGCTGGTAGCTGAAGCAGGTGTCGTTGAGGGAGGTGAGGGCACCGTTGGCGGCAAAGCCGCAAATTTCGAGGCCGGCCGGTGGTGCGCTCAATTCTTCCGTGCTCAGGCACAGGGTCAGCGAAGGCAGGTTGCAGGGATGGGTGAGGGCGAGGGTGTCGGTGGTCGGCGGGGGCAGGGGGCAATCCGAACCCACCTGCAAGTCCTCGAGCACCAGGGTGCAGCCCTCCTGGTCGGTCACGGTCACCGAATAGCTCTGCAGGGGGCTCAAGCCCGAAACGAGGGGCCCGCTGCCGACGTCGGGCGACCACTGATAGGTGTAGGGGGCGCTCCCGCCGGAGACGCTGAGCTCCAGCCGGCCGTCATCGCCGGCACAGCTCGCGGGCGTCGCCGCCACGTCGTACTGCCACTGGGGTTGCTGGTCCTCCACTGTCACCTGCAAAACGTCGCTGCAACCCGCCTCGTCTTCCACGCGCACCTCGTAGGTGCCCGCCGAAAGGCCGAAGGCCAGCGCCCCCGTGGACACCATGGGCGACCAATGGAAGCTCAGGGTGCCATGCCCTCCGGAAACCGCCAACTCGATGGCTCCCACCCCTTGCCCGCAGCGGTCGTGGGTCAGGGTTTGAAGGCTGAGGGCGAGGTTGCAGGTGGGGTTGGCACAGTCATAGGGCACCTCCAGCCCGTCGAGGGGGAGGCTGCAGCCCAGGGCATCCACCACCGTGACGGCGTAATCGGCGCCGGCGCTCAAGCCCGTGGCCGTGGCACCCGTTGTCAGACCGCCGGCCCAATCGTAGCTGTAGGGCGGTGTGCCGCCCGACACGCTGAGCTCCAGGCTGCCGTCTTGGCCGGCACAGGTTTCCGGGGTGGCACTCACGGCGGCTTCCAGGGCGGGCGGCGCCTGCAATTCCACCTCCAGGGTGGTTTCGCACTGGGCGTTGGAATGGATGACCAGATAGGTTCCTGCCGGCAGATTGCTCTGGGGTGTGGCCCCCAGAATGTCCTGCCCGTTGCTCACCAGATACTCGGTGCCGCTGACGGACACGATGGCTCCCGTAGCCTGCCCCCCGCAGAGGGGATGCGTCAGCTCCAGGTCGGCGGGTTCCAGGCTGGGCAAGGGCGGCGCCGTGAGCGTCACCGCGGTGTCCACCTGGCAACCGGTGAGCGCATCCGTGACGGTGACGGCATAGCTGCCGCTGCTCAGCCCATCGGCGAAGTTCGAGGTGGAGACCGGCGGCTCCCACTGGAAGCTCAGCGCGCCCACATTGCCCCCGGCGCTGACCACGATGCGCCCACCTTCGTCCTCGCAATCGGGTTGGGTGAGCGCCACCTGTACCATGCTGAGGTTGCAAATGAGGGGCTCGGGCTCCACCGTCACCTCCAGGTAGGTGGTGTCGCATTGGCTGGCGCTGCCGTTGAAGCAATGCACCACGCAAATCAATCCGGGCGCGGTGCCCAGGTACCCTTGAGCGGGGACGAGGGTCACACAGGCCCCCTGGACGGCCGTGCCCGCCACCGTCGTGGGGTCGCCCGTGTCGCAGAAGAAGGCCGAGGTGATGACCCCCGGGTAGTCCAATACGGTGCTGTCCAGACAGACTTCCGCCTGCGGGCCGCTGATGGTCACCGCCAGGGTGTCGGCGCAGTCGGCGGGCGGCACGTCGAAGAAGATTTTCTCCTCGCAGTCGTCCACATTGGGCAGGGTGACCACCAGCAGGTAGCTGCCGGCGGGCAGGCCCTCGATGACGTTGCCCGCTCCCGAAGGCGAGCCGAAGTTGGGTATCAGATGGTACTCGTAGATGCCGGGGTTGAGAGCGGCGTTCACCGTGACCGAACCGGTGGGCAACCCGCATTTGGCGGGCTCCACGGAAATGCCTTCGATGAGGATGTCGGGGCAATCGCAGACCTCCTCGACGACGATGACTTGCTGCTCGATGGTCTCGTTGCCGCAATCGTCCTCGGTGCGCCAGGTACGGGTGAGGGTGTAGCCGCAGTTGTCGGCGTCGGCTTGCTGCACCTCCCCGAATTGCACCGGCAGGTCGTCGTCGCAGTTGTCGGTGGCGGTGACGGGGGCCGGGGGCGGCACCTGCTCTCCGGCGCTGAGGTCCACGGTCAGGTCATCGGGCACGCCGTGCAAGACCGGGGGCTGCTCATCGTCAATGACCACCGTGATGCACAGCTGGCTTTGGTTGCCGCAAATGTCCTCGGCTTTCCAGCAGCAGTCGAGCCACACCTGGTTGGGGCAATCGCCCAGGGTGGTCATTTCCATGAAGCTCATGGTCACGTCGAAGCAATTGTCGGTGGCGGTGGCATCGTCGGGGCCCAGGGGGGCGATATCGGCGCAGTCCACGCGCAGGGTGTCCCCGTCGCCCAAACCCGCCACCATGGGGTGGGTCAGGGTGATGGCGGGCGGGGTGGTGTCGATGACGAAAATGATCTGGGATTCGGAAACGACGTCCCCGCAATCGTTGGTCGCCGTCCAGGTGCGCACGAGTTTGCGGTTGCAATCATCGCCCAGCCACTGCTCCACGAAATGGAGCTCGGTTTCGTCGCAGGGGTCCTCCACTTCGGGGGAGGCGGGCGGAGGGAGGGTTTCGTCGCATTCGATGGTCAGGTCATCGGGAACACCGCTCAGGGTCAGTTCCCCCGTTTCGACCACGATGGTCTGGGTGACGAGAGTCATGTTGGCGCAATCGTCCATGGCGCTCCACAGGCGGACGATTTTGTAGTCCTGGCAGGTGTCGCCCAGGAGGGTTTCCCCGAAGACGACCATGAGGCTGTCGTCGCAATTGTCGGTGAAGAGCGGGGGTTCGGGTGCGGGGATGCTGCGGCAGTCCACGGTGAGGTCCGGTGGGGCGCTGAGCACTTCCGGGGCGTGGGAATCCACCGTGAAGAGGGTGACCGAGAACTCGGCGGCGTTGCCGCAACGGTCTTCGCCGCTCCAGCGCAGGGTGCGCTTTTTCAAGAAGCCGTCGTCGGGGCAGTCGCCCTGTTCGATCTGTTCCTCGAAGGAGACCACGAGGGCGGTGTCGCAATTGTCCCAGAAGCTGACGGCATCCTCGCCTATGGTGTCGCTTTCGTCGCACTCCAGGGTGAGGGCGGCGCCGGAGGAAAGCCCCTGCAGCATGGGATGATGGATGTGCAGTTCGGGGGGGGTGGTATCGAGGAGGGTGATTTTCTGCAGGTTCATGGTGACGTTCCCGCAATCATCGGTGGCGGTCCACTTGCGCAGGATGAAGGTGGGACAGGAGCCGGTGACCTCGATGTCTTCGTAAACGAGGTCCACGTCGGGGTCGCAGTCGTCCACGGCTTTGGCGATGTCCACGATGTTGGAGTCACACTCGACGGTCAGGTCGGGGATGTTGAGGATGAAGGGGGCGACGTTGTCGCCGGTGGAGATGACCTGGACGTGGGTGGCGGTGTTGCCGCAGCGGTCGGTGGCCGTCCAGGTGCGGGTGATGGTGAAGCCGCCGTTGCAGGCACCGCCGCCGCCGTTGTCCACCACTTCGTCGAAGGTGATTTCAGGGTCGGGGTCGAAGTTGTCGGTGGCGCTGAGGGTGGGCGGGTCGCTAACCTGGGGGTCGTCGCAGGGGAGGGTTTCGTCGGCAGGCGGGTTGACGAAAACGGGAGCCTCGACGTCGGCCAGGCCGGCGCCCCAGAGCAAGGATTGCTCCCCGCCCTCGATGGTGAAGGCGGGGGTTTGGCCGTTCGAGGGGTCGGCATCGCTGTCGAGCGCTTCGTCGCTGCCCTGGTCCTGCGGGGAGAAGGCCCACCCCGAGGAAGATGGCAGCCCGAAGGCCAGGGAATACACTCCCGGCGCCACCTCGTCGAACAGGAAGCGACCGTCGCCGTCGGTGGCGAGGGTCTCGTTCACCGGATTGTTTGTGTTGTCTGTCCCTGACAGGGTGACGAGGATGCCGGGCAAGCCATCTTCGCCGGGGTCTTGCAGTCCGTTGCGGTCGCAATCGAGCCAGACGCGGCCTCCAACGGTGGCGAAGGGCAGGGTGAAGCCCGCTGCCACGTCGTTCAGGTTGCCGCTTTCGGGGTCGAAGGAGAAGGGCTCCGTGCGGCCGGTGCCGGGGTCGGCGTCGCTGTCCAGGGCGTCGTCACCGGCATTGGGGGTGGTGAATTCGTAGGAAGCGTTGCCCGTGCTCGTGGGGTCGAACTGGATGAGGTAATCGCCTATGGGCACGTCCTCGAAAACGTAAGCCCCGTCCGGGCCCGTGAGCACGGTTTGCAGGGGCGTGCTCCCGCCCGCGGCAAAGAGCTGGACGGTGACGCCCTCGATGCCCGGTTCGCCGGGGCTTTGCAGACCGTCCTCATCCAGGTCGTGCCAGGTCCGCCCCCCGATGGAGGCGCGGGGCTCGTAGAAGCCGGCGTCGTAATCGGCGGGGCCCAGCAAGGGGTCGAAGACGAAGTCGGAGGTGTGGCCGTTCAAGGGGTCGGCGTCGCTGTCGAGGTTGTCGTCGGCGCCCTGGTCCTGGGGCACTCCTTTCAAATTGGGAATGCCGGCTGCGTTGGTCGTCGGGTCGAAGTGGAGGTAATAGGTGCCGAGGAATTGGTCGGGGAAGCGGTAATTCCCGGCTGCGTCGGTGGTGGTTTGCCCCACGAGGGAATCGGTGACGGCCTCGCGCAGGGTGACGGTCACGCCTTCCAGCGGCGGTTCGCCGGGGTCTTGCAGGCCGTCCTCATTCAGGTCGAGCCAGACGCTGCCTGCAATGTCGTCGGCGGGGCGGAGGAAGCCTGCGTCCAGGTTGTCGATGTTGCCGACGACGGGGTCGAAGGCGAAGTCGGAGGTGTTGCCGGTGGCGGGGTCAGCGTCGCTGTCGAGGCTGTCATCGGCGCCCTGGTCCCGGGGCACCCCCTGGTAATTGGGCACCCCGCCGGCATTGGTCACGGGGTTGAAGTGGAGGTAGTAGTTTCCGGCGGTGACCCCGCCGAAGGAATAGAATCCGTCGGCATCGGTGGTGGTTTGCGCCCGCTCGAGGTCGGTGGCGGCATCGTAAAGGGTGACGGTGACCCCTTCCAGGGGCGGCTCCCCGTTCTGGCGGATGCCGTCGGCGTTCGAATCCTCCCAAACGCGCCCCCCAACCGTTCCCGACTGGACGTAGAAGCCCGCATCGAATTCGGCGTCGCCGGCCGTGGGGTCGAAGGTGAAGGCAGCGGTCTGCCCGTTGGCGGGGTCGGCATCGCTGTCGAGGCTCTCATCGGCGCCCTGGTCCTGGAGGGTGCCCTGATAATTGGCGATGCCGGCGGTGTTGGTCGTGGGGTCGAAGGCCAGGTAATAGTCACCGGCGCTCACATTGAAAAGGAAGTAGTTGCCGGCGGCGTCGGTCGTGGTGTGGGCGATTTCCACATCGGAGAGGCTGAAAAGCCGGACGGTGACACCGCCGATGCCGCCCTCGCCGGCATCCTGCAAGCCGTTCTGGTTTTCATCATCCCAGACGAAGCCCCCGATGCCGGCGGTGGGGTTCACCTCCTCGGGGGCGAAGCCGAAGTCACTGCTGTGCGAGACCCACCCGGGCTCGCCGGTGGTGACGGCGATGTAGGGCAAGCCGGCAAACGCCCCCCCACCCAAACCGTTGCCCGCGATGGCGGCGTCGGAGTCCGTCTGGTCGGGGTCGTGGCCGTCGCCCGCATCGGGCAGGGTGAGGAAAAAGGCGTCGTTGAGCTTCCCGGTCGCGGGGTCGAATTGCCCTCCGCTTCCGGCCACCAGGAAGTAGGTGTGGTGGGGGAGCAGGGTGTCGAGTTGGGGGTCGCCGGCGTCGAAGAAGACCCGGCCGTCGGCATCGGTGGTTTTGGTCGCCAGCAGGGTGCCGTCCTCGTCGAAGAGTTGCACCTGAATGCCCGCCAGGGGAGGCTCGCAGGCATCCTGCGTCCCGTTCGAGTTGTCGTCCTGCCAGACGTAAGTCCCGATCTGGCTGGGCGGGGAAGCTTCGGCGCACAGCAGTGTCAGCCCACCCAGACCATTGGCCTTCGAAAAGGTGGAAATGGTGGACGAGGAGGTGCGGTAGAGCACGTAGCCGGAGGGCTTGCGCACCTCCCCGCTGTAGTTCGACATCCAGTTGATGCCCCCCGAATTGAACAGCGTGCTGTAGGGGTCCAGCGAGGTGACCGCCACCTCGCCCGCGCCGGCGAAGAAGGCCAGGTCGCCCTGGGCGGTTTCGGCGTGAGGCACGGGGAAGATGTTATCGGCGGGCCCTGCGAACAGGTCCTCGAAATAGACCTCCCCGCCGCCGGGGCCTTCCATGTTGCCGGCGCCCATGGTGCTGAGGGGGCCGGCGCTGCCGTTGCTTTCCAGCACGTAGCCGCTGCCGTCGTTCCACACGCGCAGCAAATCCCCCCCCGAAACGGTGCTCATGAGCGGGGAGGTGCCCGTTGGGGGGTAGTTCAGGTGCCCGATTTGATGGCCGGTGCGGTCCATGAATCCGAGGATGAGGGAGCCGTCGATGTCCACGGCGATGTCGGCCAAGACGGGCTGAGGATAGACGTAGGTATTGCCGTTGTCGCAGGTGCCGGGGGGCACGTCGAGCCAGGGCTGCCAGTGCTTCAGGGTGTCGTGGTCGCACTCGTTGGCGGAGGCGGCATAGCCCTTCGGATAGCTGAGCGGGAAGGTGATGAGGGGCTCGAAACTGCCGCCGACGAATTCGTACACCGTGGCGCTGAGGTCGGCCGTATCCTGGCTCAGGGCTGCATCGCACACCCCCCCGACGAAGAGGCGCTCCCGGAAGGCGGATACGGCAAAAGGCCGCCAGCTGCCCCCCGAACAACCCGGATCGGGAATGGCGAATGAGGCCACGTCGGCGGCCGTGGGCGGGGTGGCGGGATTGCCGTCGCTGTCGAGCACGATGGAATAGAGGCGCCCATCGTGCAGGTTGACCAGCCAGAGCTTGCCCCCCTGAACGGCAATGGCGCCGATGCCCTGCTTGGCCACCGCACCGTAAGCCTCGGGGTCGTTGGAGGGCTCGTCCACGCCGTCGGGCAGGCCGCGGGCGGCGTTCGAAGGGATGCTCCCCACGTCGATGCCGATGGCTTCCACATCCACGAAGGGACTGACCACCGGGGCGTTCGGGTCGCTCATCTCGATGCGGTAGATGCCGCCGATGCCCAGAGGCCCCAACCCCACATGCCGCTTGATGAAGGCGGAGGCATAGAGCGTCTGCGTGCTCTTGTCCCAGGCCAAACCGTAAACGGCGCCCACCTCGCCGGCGGTGGCCAGGTGGTCGGGCGTGAGGCTGTTGCCCGCCGAACTCCAATCGAAGCCCACGACCACATCCAGCGCCGCCGACTCGGAGCCGTCGGCCAGAGGGTCCCCGTTGACGAAACAGGTGGCCGCCATCGGGGGGTCGGCCTGGCAGTAATCGGCCGGGAAGGTGAAGGCTGCGTTTGCCGTGCAATCCGGTGCCGTGACGAATTGGATGGAAGTCTGGCTGTCTCCGCCCCCGAAGCCGGGGTAGTATTTCGGATAGTTGGCGGGCAAGACGAACTCCACCCGATACGGAACGCCATCGGTCAGGCCGGAGAAGAAGTAATGCCCCTCGGCATCGGTGGTGGTGCTGTCGAGCAGCTCGTTGGCGCCCCCCGAACAACCGTAGAGATAAACCTTCACGGAAGCCAGGCCGCTGGGCTGGTCATCCAGCCCGTCGTAGTCGAAGTCCCCGAACACTTTGCCGCCCACCACCCCCGAGCCGGGCGGGCAAGGGTCTTGCGGGGAGAAGGGGGGGGATTCCGGGGCTCCGGTCATTGAATCCCCAGCCAGGCTCAGCAAGAAGGGAAGACCCACAAAAGCGGCCAGGAGCAGGACCGGGGCCAGGCTCCAGTGGGAGTAGCGCACGTACAGCTTACTCATTTCAGAGGGTTTTTTGAATGTCGCGATTTGCTTGAACGGTATGCTCGATAGTGTTGCTGGAAAAGCACCGGCAGCGACGGCCGGCAACAGGATTTGGAGGCAGGAAAAGGACAAAACGGCTCACCCCGAAGGGCAGCCTGGCTTGGCGGTGCAAAAATTGTGACAAGAATGGGGCCCCGTGTGCAGAGCTTGCGTAATTTGGCTGCACACTCATACCGCATCCATGAACGAAAACCACGAACACCCCCAAAAATTCGAGCGCGTCGAAGAGCTCCCGCCCCCCGACCGCGAACTGCTGGAAGCCGCCCGGGCGGCTCGGGAGCAAGCCTATGCCCCCTATTCCCATTTCCAGGTGGGAGCCGCCCTTCGGCTTGCCGACGGGCGCATCCTCAGCGGGGGCAACCTCGAAAATGCCGCCTATCCGCTGTGCCTCTGCGCCGAGCGGGTGGTTCTCGCCGCCGCCCATGCCCTCCACCCCGGCGTTCCGCCCCATGCCCTGGCCATCACCGTTCACAACAGCCGAAAGACCATCGACCGCCCCGCCGCCCCCTGTGGAGCCTGCCGCCAGGTCCTGGCCGAAGCCGAAGCCAGGTTCAGCCAACCCATCCGCCTCCTTTTGCAGGGGGATGTCGGCCCCATCCTCGTCTTCGAGTCGGTGCAACAGCTCCTGCCGTTCGGCTTCGAAAGCAGCTTCCTCGACCCCTGAGCCCCCAAACCGCCCCCCCCGTTCCCGAGCAGACCTTTCAGACCGGCAATCGACTCGCCTCTCCCGGAAAATCCTTTATTTTTGCCGCACCCTGAAAATTGCACCGCACAAGCTCCCAAATCGACGCGCGCCTATGGACAAGAAGAATCCGACCTTCCCCCTGACTGAAAAAGCCACCCTCGACCGCCACCTCTGGCTCGTTGCGGGGCTCATCCTGTTGGCTGCCCTCAGTCGCCTGCTCCCCCACCCCTACAACTTCACCCCCCTCGGCGGGATGGCGCTCTTCGGCGCCGCCTACTTCAGCCGCCGCTGGCTGGGGCTGCTCGTGCCCCTCGCCGCACTCTGGGTCAGCAACCTCCTGCTGGACAACCTGCTCTACGCCCAGTACTACGAAGGCTTCGTCTGGTTCAGCAATCCCTTCGTCTTCCTTTCGCTGGCAGCGGTGGTCGCCCTCGGATGGCTGACCTTGCGCAAAGTCACCCTCCCGCGTCTCATCGGCAGCAGCCTGGCCGCCTCCACCCTCTTTTTCCTCATCAGCAATTTCGGCGTCTGGCTCCAGGGCCTGCTCTATCCCAAAACCCTCGCCGGCCTCGCCGCCTGCTACGCCGCCGCCCTGCCCTTCTTCCAAAACACCCTCCTGGGCGACCTCTTCTACGTCGGCGTCCTCTTCGGCACCTACGCTTTCCTGCGCAAACGCGTGCCCGCCTTCGCCTGAATCACCCGCCAAGTCCCCCGGAAACGAACGGCGCCCTTCCCCGCTTCGGGGAAGGGCGCCGTGTTTGAGGCCGCCCGAGTGCGCCTCTTCACCGTGGAAACGAATGCTTGCATTCGCGGGAGGGGACAATTTATAGCACCGGCGAATGAGGATGAATACCACGCAAGGAGGATTTGAGGAACCGAGGATTTGACGATTTGGGGAGCGAGGGTTGGAGGGTTTGAGGGTTTGAGGGAGCGCGGAATCGAGGAACCGAGAAACCGAAGAGAGTCTGGCCGCCCTGAAATGTATTCAGCCTGAATCACCGGAGCTATATTTCCACTTGTCTCAACCAATTTCCACCTATTTCCTCCCCAACCCCACCCCCT
>CAZBYX010000113.1:0-11262 GCA_964496055.1 uncultured Saprospiraceae bacterium | reverse complement strand
CTCTTCGACCAAGTGTCGGCGTGACTCCCAGTCACGCCGACACTTTTATCTCCACCTGTCTGCACATATTTCTATCTGTTTCAATGTCTTACCCATCGTTGGCCAACTTTCCTAAATTGGGCGCGAAAAATTTCGAATCGAAAAAACGGACACCCATGCGAATTTGCCTTTCCTTACTCGCCGCCCTTTTGTTTTGGAGCCTCATTCCCCTGCAAGCCCAGGTGGAGAAAGCCCCGCCCCGACAGCGGGGCGAAGGACCTTGGCCGCAGCTCATCATTCGGGGGGTGACCCTCATAAATGGTAACGGTGCCCCGCCCATCGGCCCGGTGGACGTGGTGGTGGAGGGCAATCGCATCGCGAGTGTTCGGGTGGTGGGCTATCCGGGCGTGCCCATCGACTCGGCGCGGCGACCCAAACTGGAGGCGGGCGGCAAGGAGCTCGATTGCGAGGGCATGTACCTCCTGCCCGGCTTCGTGGACATGCACGGCCACATTGGCGGGCGCGCCCAGGGCACCCCCGCCGAGTACGTCTTCAAACTCTGGATGGCGCACGGCATCACCACCATCCGGGACCCTGCCTGCGGCAACGGCCTGGATTGGGTACTCGAGCACAAGGAGAAGAGCGCCCGCAACGAAATCACCGCGCCGCGGATTCTGGCCTACACCTCCTTTGGGCAGGGCTGGGACCATCGGCCCGCCACCCCCGAAGAAGCCCGCCGTTGGGTGCGCGAAAACGCCGAAAAAGGCGCCGACGGCATCAAGTTCTTCGGGGCGCCCCCGGAAATCATGAGCGCCGCCCTGGACGAAAACCGCAAGCTCGGCCTGCGCTCCGCCTGCCACCATGCCCAGATGGACGTGGCGCGCTGGAACGTCCTGCATAGCGCCCGCGCCGGACTGACCACCATGGAACACTGGTACGGCTTGCCCGAGGCCCTCTTCACCGACCGCACCGTGCAGCACTACCCCCTCGACTACAACTACCGCAACGAACAGCACCGCTTCGAGGAAGCCGGCAAGCTCTGGAAACAGGCCGCCCCGCCTTTCAGCGAGAAGTGGAACGCCGTCATGAACGAGCTGCTCGAACTGGACTTCACCCTCGACCCCACCTTCAACATCTATGAGGCCAGCCGTGACCTGCACCGCGCCCGCCGTCTCGAATGGCACGAAACCTACACCCTGCCGAGCCTCTGGCGATTCTACCAGCCCAGTCGTATCTCCCACGGCTCTTACTGGCACTACTGGGGCACCGAGCAGGAAGTGGCCTGGAAAGAAAACTACCGCCTCTGGATGACCTTCGTCAACGAATACAAGAACCGCGGGGGGCGGGTCACCGCCGGCTCCGATTCGGGGTTCATCTGGCAGCTCTACGGCTTCGCCTACATCCGCGAACTGGAGCTGTTGCGCGAGGCGGGCTTCCATCCCCTCGAGGTCATCCGCAGCGCCACCCTCTACGGCGCCCAGGCCCTGGGCATGGATGACCAGATCGGAACCATCCAGCCCGGCAAGCTCGCCGACATGGTCATCGTGGAGGAAAACCCCCTCGAAAACCTCAAGGTGCTCTACGGCACCGGCGCCATCAAGCTCGACGAAAACAACGAGGTGGTGCGCGTCGGCGGCGTGAAGTACACCATCAAGGACGGCATCGTGTACGACGCCAAACAACTGCTCGAAGACGTGCGCCGCATCGTGGAAAAAGCCAAAGCCGAGGAAAATTTCGAAATCCGGCAGCCGGGGATGGGGGAGTGACAAAGAGATGAAGAAGATGAAGGCATGGGGGAGGAGAGTGTCCTCCCTTGAAGGTCTTCACTTTTCTCCGAAATGGAAGGCAGAAGGGTCAAATTCGACCCACAAGCCTTCCTTTTTCTTTTCGTAGAAGATAACAAGCAAAGGCTCCAAGGATTCCGGCAACGATCTTTTCTGTTCGTAGCTCCGGGGTTTGATGCTTACCGGCAGCCCCCCGATAAATCCATCGATTCCTTTCGTTTCTTCTTCAGGGTTTGCCAGCCGGTAGTCCTTTCCCAGTCTTTCGGCGACCTTTGCCAAGATGGTTTCCTGGAACTTCAACCCCGTGAAAGTCTTGACAATGACCAAATCCCGGACCCATCTTTCAACGAGATTGCGATCAATCATTTCTGCCGCGTCTTTAAGTTGTCCGACCATCTTGAAAATTTTTTCCGTGGCCGCTTGAATGGCGTCGGGAAATCGCTCGAGGTACCATTCTTCCCACTCTTTCAATGTTTTGCCTGAAAATTCCTGGATTAAGTCTGACATTTGGCCCACCACTTTAGGTCGAGTTCCCTGTGCATTTTGATTGGCCAGGTTCAGGATTTGGGCGGTGTACTTGGGGAATTCTTCAGGTTCAACCTCTATCAATTCTTTTATTTCTTGGTTGGAAATTTTAATTCGTTCTTTCATTCGACGATGCTTCTCTTACTAATTTTTCAAACTTCTTTTGATTTTTGAATGGATATTCGTCATCCACTTCGGCAAAGCCATGCTTCACCATGTGAGCATTGATGAAAGTTCGGTTTTTCATGTACACGTAGGCAAGCAGGCGATTCTGGGAATCGTGCTTTTGGCTGTCGAATCGCAAATAAATCTGCCCTTTGCCTATCTTCAATTCCAAAAACTTTATCGCAGCGGTTTCCTTTTGGGGAAGGGGCTTTATCCCTAAGAGCCTGACAATTGCTCCGTTGTTGAGCCTGATCAAATTGGCCCCCATGATTTCCTTGACGGTGAAATAGGCTTCTCTGGCCGTTCCGTTTTTTCGATCTTCGGCCCTGATTTTCGAACCGAAATTCAGTTTTCGAGGGTCTGTTTTTTTGTCGAATTTTACGGGGTCGGAAAACACATAGGGAAGGTTCTCAACTTCCGTTTTCCAGTCAATGTTGAGGGGTGGCTGCTTTTGGTACTGAATGTTTTTTCGAAACAAAGAAGGCTGATTTCCTTCCAGTTTTTCTTTGATGACGGGGAGAAAATCTTCGTTTATTTCGTACCCAATCGAGTTTCGGTTCAAAAGCATGGCAGCCAGGGAGGTTGTGCCGCTGCCGAGGAAAGGATCCAGCACCGTTTCTCCAATGAAAGTGAACATCTCAATGGCTCGCTTGGGCAGTTCGAGGGGAAAAGCAGCTAGGTGGTTTTCCTGTTTGGCGCCCCCGAAATGCCAATGACCAGAGAAATACTCCTTCCACTTTTCCTTTGAAATTTTGGAACGTTCCTTAGCCTCTTTGCTCACTTTGGGGGGTGTTCCTCCTTTCTTGAAAATGAGAATGAATTCGTAATCGATTTCGACGATTCCATTCCGGGGGTAGGGGTAAGACCCCATGACGGTGGCACCTCCCGTGGTGTTCATCGTGGTTTTTTTCTGCCAGATGATGGCCCCCATGTAGTCAAATCCCAGCACCTCACAAAACTTGATGATTTCCGTTCGGATAGGGATGACTTTGTAGCGGCCGTAGTAAACCGAGCGGGCGAATTGGTCGCCGATGTTGACGAGCATTCGGCAGCCGGGATGGAGCACTCGATAGCATTCTTTCCACGTCAGGTTGAGGTTGTTGATGTAGTCCTCATAGGACTGGTGGAACCCGATTTGATCCTGCGTTCCGTAGTCTTTTAATTGCCAGTAAGGCGGGGAGGTGACAACCAAGTGGACGGAGGCGTCTGCCACTTCTGTCATTTTCCTGGAATCCCCGATGATGCAACGATGCTTGGTTTCCATATTGCGTGCAGGTTTCATGCTCGGTGAAAAGTCCCTGAAATTATTTTTGGGGGGGAGCCGAAGGCAGGTCTTCGGGGAAAGAGGGCTTTTCGAAGGGGAAGTTACGCAGAAATAGGAAGGGTTAGAACCAGGGTGGCATCATTGGGGGAAAAGAAAAAGGGCACCCAGCGCGGGTGCCCTTTTCTGGTGGACAGTTCTTGCAACCCGTCAATACCGGTAGTACTCCGGCTTGAAGGGGCCTTCCTTTTTGACGCCGATGTATTCGGCCTGTTCGTCGGTGAGTTCGTCGAGTTCGACGCCGATTTTTTCGAGGTGGAGGCGGGCCACCATTTCATCGAGGTGTTTGGGCAAGACGTACACCTTGTTTTCGTACTGGTCGTGGTTGGTCCAGAGTTCGATTTGGGCGAGGACCTGGTTGGTGAAGGAGTTGGACATGACGAAGCTGGGGTGGCCGGTGGCACAGCCGAGGTTGACGAGGCGGCCTTCGGCCAGCACGATGATGTCCTTGCCGTCGAGGGTGTATTTGTCCACCTGGGGTTTGATGGTCACTTTGGTGTGACCGTAGTTTTTGTTGAGCCAGGCCATGTCGATTTCGTTGTCGAAGTGGCCGATGTTGCACACCACGGCTTTGTCCTTCATCAGGCGGAAGTGCTTTTCGGTGATGATGTCCTTGTTGCCGGTGGCGGTGACGATGATGTCGGCCTGGGGTACGGCGTTGACCATTTTGAGGACCTGGTAGCCGTCCATGGCGGCCTGGAGGGCGCAGATGGGGTCGATTTCGGTGACGATGACGCGGCAACCGGCGCCCCGGAGGCTGGCGGCGCTGCCTTTGCCCACATCGCCGTAGCCGGCGACGACGGCGACCTTTCCGGCGAGCATCAGGTCGGTGGCGCGGCGGATGGCGTCCACGCAGCTTTCGCGGCAACCGTACTTGTTGTCGAACTTGGATTTGGTCACCGAATCGTTCACGTTGATGGCCGGGAGGGGGAGGGTGCCTTTGGCCTGGCGCTCGTAAAGGCGGTGCACGCCGGTGGTGGTTTCTTCACTGAGCCCCCGGATGCCTTCGACCAGTTCGGGGTACTTGTCGAGCACGACGTTGGTCAGGTCGCCCCCGTCGTCGAGAATCATGTTGAGGGGTTTGCCGCCTTCGAAGGCGAAGAGGGTTTGCTCGATGGCCCACCAGAACTCTTCTTCGGTCATGCCTTTCCAGGCGAAGACGGGCACCCCGCGCTCGGCGATGGCGGCGGCGGCGTGGTCCTGGGTGCTGAAGATGTTGCAGCTGCTCCAGCTCACCTCCGCGCCCAGCTCCAGCAGGGTTTCGATGAGCACGGCCGTCTGGATGGTCATGTGCAGGCAACCGGCGATGCGGGCGCCTTTGAGGGGCTTTTCCTTGCCGTATTTTTCACGCAGGGCCATCAGCCCCGGCATTTCGGCTTCAGCCAGTTCGATTTCTTTGCGGCCCCAGTCGGCCAGCGAGATGTCTTTGACTTTGTACTTCAGTTTGGGTTGTACGGATTGCATGGAGGTTCGGGTTGTGGTTTGGGGGAGTGGCCGGCTGTACCCGGGAGGACAGGCGGCGGCGTCCCGATTCGGGCGCAAAAGTACGGAATTCGCCGCTGCCTCCGCCGCTTCGAGCCGGCTGCGGGGAGGATTACCCGCTGAGGGTGAGGCAAAGCAACAGAGTCAGGGAGGAGCCTGGCTCGGGGCAGGAAGCTGACAAAAGTGGAAATTGTTTTCCGCCGTGCCTTCGGGGTTCCTTAAATTGCCAACTGTGCAACACTCCTTCAACCAACCCATTGCCCGGCCATGCACCGCACCCTGGTTCTCCTTGCCCTCAGCCTTCTTTTTCCGCGTGGGGTGCTGACGCAGCCCTTCTTCACCGAAGCGTTCGAGGAGGGAATCCCCGAAGGCTGGGAAAACACCGACTCCACCGGGCAAGGCTTCCTGTGGGAGCACTGTGCCAATCGCCTCGAATGCCCCCTGAACGACCCGACCTTCCAGTTCTCGGGGCTGCCGGATGACCGCTTTCGCAGCAAGACCGCCCGTAACGGCTATGTCTTCGTGGACAGCCGGCCCAGCAACGGCCTGATTCAGGCATCCGTTTCCCGGCTGACCACTTCCCCCATCGATTGCAGCGACAAAACGGAGGTCTTCCTCGAATTCAGCACCCTCATCGTCGCCAACCTCTTTTCCCCCAAAGACCACGCGCTGGTTTGGGTGCGGGCCGGGGACGGGCCCTGGCAATCCTTTCGGCCCTTTCCCCTTCTCGAGGTCGATCCCCCCGATGCCGTGTTCAGCTTCAACCCCCAGCCCGTCTTGCTGGACATCAGTGCCGTGGCTGCCGGGCAAAGTGAAGTGCAGATTCGCTGGGAGTGGACGCATCGCGGCGAGTGGATCTGGGCCCTGGACGACGTCCACCTCTACGACCACAACCCCCTGAACGAACGGGTGGTATGGGGTGACGAACCCGGTCAGGGCGATTTCGACGGAGGGCCGAACGGCTGGACCACCACCTCCTGGGCCGACACCTGCGCCTGGCTGTGGAGCCCCGGCGGCTTAGTGGACAACAGCCTGTTGCCCCAGAAAGACTTCCAGCTCTGCAGCCCCGGTGCCCTGAACGGCGCCATGGTGCTCAATGCCACCTTTTGCGTCCTCGAGGGCTTGCCTACGCCCTTCACCGAAGCCGAGCTCATCTCCCCGCCCATGGACCTCAGCGCCGTGCCACCCGGTACGCGCCTGGCCCTGCGCTTCTACCAGCTGGTCATGGTGGCGAACCCTTCCCGGGATTCGGGCTTTGTGACGAGCATCCTCTACAGCCTCGACGGGGGGCAAAGCTGGAGCGAGCCCATCGACGCCAATCCGGGGCTGGAGTTCCAAAAGCCGTTTTGTGGAAAGACCACCCTGCCCCTCCCCGAAGAACTGGCGGGCCAGGCCCAGGTGCGCATCAAGTTCTGGTTTGCGGGCTCGGCCTTTTTCTGGGCCCTGGATGATGTGGCCGTGGTCATGCGGCCCGACAACGACCTGCGCATTCCGCCGAGGCGCTTCGCCATCGCACCCAATTTCCAGACCCCCGCCAGCCAGCTCACACCCTTCCCCCTCTGGGCGGACATCGAGAACTTCGGGCAAAAGCCCCAGGATTTCGTCACCCTGCGCGCCCGCATCGAAAACGTGGCCACCCGAGAGCCCGTCTTCGAGGAACAACTGACGCTGGGCAGCCTGCCGCCCGGCGGGTTCTTCCTCGATTCCCTCTTGCCTTCGCTGGTCGTCCTTCCCCCCGAACCGGCCCTCTACGAAGGCCGCTACGACGTAGCCGCCGACCTGGCGGATGCCGAACCCTGCAACAACCGCCCCGCGTTCGACTTCGAAATCACGGAGGAGGTCTTCGCCAAAGACAACGGCCTGCGCGCCGGCTTCACCCCCAATCGCCCCGAGCTGCGCTACGAAATCGGCACGGTGTACTATCTGCCCCGGGGCGAAGGGTACGACGCCACCCGCATCACTTTCGGCATCGCCAATGCACATCAGCTGCGCAACCGCACCCTCACCATCCGCCTTTACGAATGGCACCCCGACAGCCTGCCCGACCAGACCGCCAGCCCCGACGAATACGAACTGCTGGGCCTGAACATTTTTACCATCCCCAACGACGCCGCGCCCAATTCCCTCTTCAGCGTCGAGCCCGACGGCGACCTGGGGCGGGTACCCCTCCAAGACGACACCTACTACATGGTGACCGTGGATTACGCCAACCCCGACGGCGTGACCCGACTGTTCATTGGGGCTACCGATGAGCTGAACTACGAAAACCAGTTCCGCGCCTCCCAACTGGCCGGACGGCCCCACTACGTTCAGGTGTTGCGTTTCCCGCCGAAAACGGAGTTCAGCACGGGTGGCATCGGCTTTCAACGCATCCCCGTCATCCGCCTGCACATCGCCCGCCAGACGGGTGTGCGGGTGGGGGACGGGGAGCGCCTCCCCCTGCGCCTCGCACCCAACCCCGTCCCCGGCGACCGCCTGCAGCTCTTCGGGGAGCCACCTCTCGATTTGGGGGGCGGAACGGTGCGCATCTTCGATGCCGCGGGCCGGGAGGTGGGGCGCCATGTCCTACCGGAGGCTTTTGTCAGCCGGCTTTCAATCCCGGTGGGCGATCTGAGCAACGGCCTTTATCGAATCCTTGTTCTTGGGAACGACGGTCGGAAGTTGTGGGGCTCCTTTGTCATCCAAAGACCCTAAATTTTCCTTTCGAGGGTCAGAGAATTTCAAATTTGCCCGATAATTGCACCGGCGGGGCGCCCCAAACGGCACTCCCTCGCGGGCAAACCCATCCGACGACGCCCTACCGAGCTCTTTCGGGACGGAAAACTTTCGACGTCCGGCTTTCCCGCTGTCTTTTTCCAACATCCTGAAATCCGGCGCTGGGTTTTTCCCTCGGCAACGGTCGGCCCCGTTCGGCAGCTGCCCACTTTCGCCAAAGTATTCACCTTCAAAACTGGTACAATGAAAAGATTCTTGACGCTGTTTCTTGCACTGCTCCTCTGCGCGGGGCTCGCGCCCCGGCTGCTCGGGCAAACCCCCTTCTTCACCGAAGATTTCGACGGGGCCCTGCCCCCGGACTGGAGCGCCATCGAAGTCAAAGGGGACATGAGCGCCACCTCCAACTGGATGCACACCACCGTCGGGCCCACCGGCGTTTTCGCCGTCGACCCCCTGAATAGCACCACCGCCGACAATGGCTGGATGATCTTCGACTCCGACCTCAACTGCAGCGGCGAACAGGACGTGTGGCTCGTCAGCCCCCAACTCGATCTCAGCGACCGCGACATGGTCGTCTTGCAGTTCGAAACCTTCTACCGCCGCTTCAACGACCTGACCTGGGTGGAAGTCTCCACCGACAGCTCCAACTGGACGGCCATCCCCGTCTTCGAAGGGCTGGAAAACAACCAGTACGGCGACGGCTCCGCCACCGGGGAAACCAACCCGCAAATCGTCACCCTCGACATCAGTGACCTGGCCGCCAACCAGCCTTCCGTCTGGTTCGCCTTCCATTTCCTGGCCGACTCCAGCACCGTCCAGGCCGGCACGGACATCGGCTGCGGCTACAGCTGGCAAATCGACGACGTGCGCCTGCTCGACATGGACCCCACCCCCACCATCGACCTGCGCCTCGGAGATTTCTTCTACCCCCCGGCCAGCTTCGCCCAGCCCGTCTCGCAGGTAGCCACCGACACGATGGGTTTCAGTGCCGATGTCTCCAACATCGGCCTCGGCACCGTAACCAACGTGGTGCTCAAAGCCGAGGTGCTCGATGAAGACGACAACGTCCTCTTCGTGGACAGCCTCCTCATCCCCGAAGTGGACACCTCCGTCACCGACTCCACCTTCGCGCTGCCCAACCTCTTCGCCCCCGAACTGCCCGTCGGTGCCTACTTCATCCGCTACTCCTTGTACAGCCTCGACGGCGAAGACGGCGACATGAGCAACAACACCGGCGGCGACCCCTTCCTCGTCACCGAGAACCTCTATTCGAAGGAAAACCAGACCACCACCGCCTTCCGCCCCGGCGGCGGCCCCAACGACTACGTCATCGGCAACCTCTACATCACCTCCCCCAACATGGTGGATGCCTACCAGGCCACGACGGTGACCTTCTCCGCGGCCAAAAACCAGAGCGACGGTAACCTGGAAGGGCACGTGGTCACCCTCGTGCTGTGCAAGGTGCGCGACGACGTCGTGGACCCCGACTGGGGCAACTTCGACACCGGCTCCGACTTCGCCTCCAACGAAGGGCTGAGCATCGTGGGCATCAAAGACCACACCTTCATCAGCGCCACCACCTTCGCCACCGAAAGCGATACCCTCGACGATTTCACCAGCTTCACCCCCGGCGTGCCCCTTGAACCCGGCACCCGCTACCTGCTGCTCGCCTCCTATGCCGGAGAGAACAACATCATCTTCCACGGCTTCAATCAGGACTTCAACTACTTCCAGATTTCCACCGTGGTCTATGACGGCGGCGACGGCATGTGGTTCCTCGGCGGGTTCGGCCCCGAAAACAGCGCCGTGCTGCGCATGCAAATCGACCTGGTGACCACCGCCGATGAAAAGCCCTTGCCCGATGAGGCTTTCACCCTCTTCCCCAACCCCGCCGGCTCCGTCGTCCATGCCGACATCGAGCTCGAGCAGCCCTCCACCGTCAACGTCACGCTGGCGGAAATGAGCGGCCGCGTCATTCGCATCGAAGAGCGGGAAAACCTCCAAAAAGACCGCCTCAGCTTCGACGTGAGCAAGCTGCCCGCCGGCACCTACCTGCTGCGCGTGGCGACCGAAGAAGGCACCAAGACCCGCACTTTCATCGTGCAACACTGACGGGGGAACCCTTCCCCCAACCCCGACGCCCATCACCCGCCCCGGTGATGGGCGTTTTTCGTTTGTTCCGGGGCGCCCCTGGCTTTTTTCCCCTACTTTTGGGGCCTCACCGCTTTTCTCATCAAAACTGTTCGCATTATGCAGAAACTCTACTTATCCACCCTTTTCGCCTTCGCCCTGGCCCTGACGGCCGCTGCACAGAACGACACCTTGCTCTGGCAGGACTTTCAGGACCAAACCTTCTTCGAAACCGTCAAGCAATTCCCCGAAGGGGACGACACCGTCTGGGTGAACCTCGATGCCGACGGGCTGACCGATGCCAACAGCCGCCCCCAAAACTGGTACGCGGCGCTCGACCTGGCACAAATCACCCTCGATTCCATCGGACCCAACGACACGAACGTGGTGGCGGGAAGTTCCTCCTGGCTGCAGGGTTTCCTCGACGGCAACCGCAACTGGCTCATCACCCCGCCCATCTTCATCGCCGATGACCAGGCCACCCTCCACTGGAAATCCGCCCCCCGCCAGGGCCCCCGCTACATGGACGGCTACTCGGTGCTCATTTCCACCGCCGAAAACATCCCCGAAAGCTTTACCGACACCGTGCTGCGCGTCAAGCAAATGATTCCCCCCCTGCCCAACGGCGCCAGCGACCCCACCCTGAACGCCCTCAACGTGGACAGCTTCTTCTATGCCCCCGCCAACGGCTACTTCCACGCCGAAGGCTACACCCTCACCGATTACTTCTACCTGGAAGACAGCTCCGCCAACGCCTACATCGGCAAGCTCGAGCCCCACAGCTTCAGCCTCGCGAATTATGCGGGCCAGACCATCTACGTCGCATTCGTCCACGACTCCGACGACGACAACTACATCACCATCGACGACATCCTCATCCTGGGCAACCTCACCACCGGGGTGGAAGAACTGGCCGAAGCCGATGTGCGCTTCGTGACCTACCCCAACCCCGCCGACAATTTCGTCAACGTAATGTTCCGATTGGAGGAGCCCGCCGACGTCCGGCTCAGCCTCTACGACCTGCAGGGGCGCCTGGTGCGGCAATTGCCCCCCTTGACCAAGGCCCTGGGCGAACAAAGCCATCGCATAGACGTGCGCACCCTGCCCTCCGGCACCTACGAGCTGGTGCTCGACATCGAGGGGCAGCGCTTCACCCGACGG
>CAZBYX010000112.1:9390-11349 GCA_964496055.1 uncultured Saprospiraceae bacterium | reverse complement strand
ATTTGAATTCAAGGAGGTTTCCAACGGGTGCGCGACGGGGGAATGCCGGCTTTGTATCTGGTTTGCAATGGGAAACCCTCTGAAACACATAAATATAGGTTGAGACAAATGGAAATAAGTTGCTCTTCGCGCGCGGGCCGGCCCTGGAAGTGAAACCGCCCAATCGTGACGGCGTGGCTGTTCGTTGTTCGTTATTCGTTGTTCGTTGTTCGTTGGGGGTGGGTGTGATGGAGTGGAGAGTTTAGAGTGGAAAGTTTAAAGTTGGGTGGGGGAGCGGGTTTGCGGGCGGCTCTCGGTGGAACTCTGCGACTTCTCGGTGTTGCTCCGTGTACCTGAACGCACCCACGCCCAAACCTCAAATCCCACACCCTCCCTTCGATTTTACAGTTTTACGATTCAGCGATTTTACTTTTTGAGTTTTCGGGTAGTCCCCCCCACTCTGCACCGACGGCGCACCCGATGGCAAACCCTCGTCCCCGGGCCAGGGTCCGTCGTCCATCGCCCGGGAATTCGGAGGCAAAGGTGAGAAATGTTCCCCGAAAAAGGAGCAGGAAGCGGGTTGAGGGGCATTCAGGGTGTGCGGTTTGGGAATTGGAGTTCGACATCGGGGGTGGCGGGGTAGCCCACGCAGGTGAGGGCGAGGCCCTTGCCCGTGTGGGAATCGAGGAAGCCTTCCTGGGTGTACATGTCCACGCGGCCCCGGATGCAGGTGGCCGAGCAGGTGGTGCAGATGCCGCTGCGGCAACTGAAGGGCAGGTGGATGCCCGCTTCGAGAGCTGCTTCCAGAATGCTTTTTCCCGAGGGCACGAGCAAGGGCCGAGGCCCTGCAGGCAGGTGCAGCACGACCCGGGCCTCCGGGTAGCGCTTGCGCGGGCGGGGCGGTTCCTTGACGGTGAAGACCTCGCGGTGTACCTGCTCGGGGGGCACCTGCAAATAGCCCAGCGTCATGCGGGCTTTGATGAGGATGCCGCGCGGGCCGCAGAGGTAGTACCGGGCACGGGTGATTTCTTCGCATAGGTGCTCGCGCAAGAGGTTTTCGAGCAGTTCGTTGCCGAGGCGGGCCCGGAGGGTGTGCACGTTCGGGGGCGGGGCAGGGGCCCAGTCCCCGTTCCGGGGGCGACTGAGCAAATGCACCACCCGGAAGCGTTCGCCAAACCGCCGTGCCAGCTCGTTCAGCTCCTTTCCGAAAATGATGGAGGCTTCGTCCCGGTTGGAATAGAGCAACAGCACACGCGGGGTGGACTCGAAATGCAGTACGTGACGCAGCAGGCCGTACAGGGGGCTGATGCCGCTGCCCCCGCCGATGAAGACAAAGACCGGCCAACGACCCGGCTCCTCCGGCAGGGTGAACTGCCCGGCAGGCGGCAGGCTCTCGAACAGGGCTCCCACCTCGGCCTGCTCGACCAAATAGCGCGACACCTGCCCGTTTTCCACCCGCTTGACGGTGATGGCGGGCAGCAGGTCCAGCCCCGGTGTCGAACTCAGCGAATAGCTGCGCCGCATTTCCCGCCCGTCGGGCCCGTGAAACAGCAGGGTCAGAAACTGCCCCGGACGATAGGCGAGGGGGCCGCTCAGGGGCTTGAATTCCAGCGTGGCTGCGTCTTCGGTGCGGGGTATGCGCCGTTCCAGTTGGAGATGGAGGAGGCGACTCATGGGGTCAAAGGTAGCCACAAAGGGCAGCCCGGGGGTTCCACCACCCCGCGATTTTGTGATATATTGCAGCCCGAAATCGCTCGCCGTCTTCCCTTTCCCATGAACGTATCGCGCAGGGGGCGAGCCCTGACTCCAGAAACACTTGAACCCCTTATGGAAATCGCCTCAATAATCGACCACACCATCCTGAAACCCGACACCAGTTCCGAGGACATCCATACGCTTTGTCAGGAAGCTCAGGAGTTCGGGTTTGCCGCCGTTTGCATTCCACCCTACTACGTTTCAGAAGCCGCCGCCCTGCTCGAA
>CAZBYX010000112.1:2427-9290 GCA_964496055.1 uncultured Saprospiraceae bacterium | reverse complement strand
TGGAATTTCCTGCGCAACGACATCGACAGCATGACCCGGGCCGCCCATCTGAAGGGCAAAACCATCAAGGTCATTCTGGAGACGGGCCTGCTGAACGAGGAAGAAATCCGGAAGCTTTGCCAACTTTGCGCTGAAATCGAAGTGGATTTCGTGAAAACTTCCACGGGGTTCAACGGTCAGGGAGCCACCCCGGAAATCGTGCGCCTGCTGCGGCGGAGCCTCCCGCCCGCCGTCAAAGTCAAAGCCAGCGGCGGCATCCGCACGCTGGAGCAGGCCCGCAGCCTGGTGGAGGCCGGCGCCCAGCGCCTGGGTTGCTCCCGCAGCGTGGAGCTGGTCCGCCAGGCAAGCTGACCCTTCCTCCACCCCCAACCCGAACGGCATGAAAAACATCCTTCCCCTCCTCGCGATTACCTGCCTGGCCCTGAGCGGCCTCGGCGCCCAAACCCAGGGCCGCATCCACATCGAATACGAAGCCGGGGTGGAGCCCCTGGTCAAGAAATTCGTGGAGCTGAACAAAGCCACCGAATTCATCAACGGCTGGCGCATCCAGTTGCTGGCCACCACCGACCGCGTCCGCATGGAGGATGCCCTGCGCAATTTCAAGTTTTTGTACCCTCACGTGCCCGTGGACTGGGTCCACAGCAAACCCTACTACAAAATCCGCGCAGGAGCCTTCGCCCGCAAACAGGACGCCATCCGCCTGCTCTACCTCCTCAAGCAGGACTACCCGGCCGCCTACCCCGCCCAGGACGACCGCATCCGACCCGAAGAGCTCCTGCTCTCCTCCCTGAACTGAAGAAACCATCCATCGCCACCCCCTTTGCCACAAACCTCCATGGAGCAACTCAAATCCCTCATCGAGCAGGCCTGGGAAGACCGCAGCCTGCTCAACAGCAAGCCACACCGCGAAGCCATCGAAGCCGTCATCGCCGAACTGGACCAGGGGCGCCTGCGCGTCGCCCAACCCGATGAGCGGGGCGGCTGGCAGGTGAACGAGTGGGTGAAGAAGGCAGTCGTACTGTTCTTCCCTCTGCGGCAGATGGAAACCCTGGAGCTGCCCCCCTTCGAATTCCACGACAAAATCCCCCTGAAGCGGGGCTATGCCGCCCAGGGCGTGCGCGTGGTGCCCCATGCCATTGCCCGCTATGGTTCTTTTCTGGAGCAGGGGGTCATTCTCATGCCGAGCTATGTGAACATCGGCGCCTATGTGGGCGGCGGCACCATGGTGGACACCTGGGCCACGGTGGGCTCCTGTGCCCAGATCGGGCGCCACGTGCACCTCAGCGGGGGGGTGGGCATCGGGGGCGTGTTGGAACCCCCCCAGGCCGCGCCCACCATCATCGAAGACCACTGCTTCATCGGCTCCCGGTGCATCCTCGTCGAGGGGGTGCATGTGGAGCGGGAAGCCGTGCTGGGCGCCAATGTGGTGCTGACCAAAACCACGCGCATCATTGACGTCACGGGGTCGGAGCCCGTCACCTATCGGGGGCGTGTGCCTACCCGTTCGGTGGTCATTCCCGGCAGCTACACGAAGCGCTTTCCCGCCGGCGAATACCAGGTGCCCTGCGCCCTCATCATCGGGCAACGCAAGGAGAGCACCGACAAAAAGGTCTCCCTCAATGCCGCACTGCGGGATTACGATGTAGCGGTGTGAGTTGGGGGGCTCAGGCCGGGAGGTTTTTGAGCCGCTCTACGTCCAGCAAGACGATGCGCCCGTCGCGGATATCGATGTAGCCGTCTTCCTTGAACTCGGTCAGCATGCGGATGACGCTCTCTTTGGCGGTGCCGATCATGCGGGCCAGGTCTTCGCGCAAGATGTGAAACTCTTCGCTTCCCTCCTTTTCCCGCAGGCTGAGCAAACCCTGAGCGACGCGCTTGCGGATGGAATCATAAGCCAGCTGGAGCAGTTGTTCTTCTTTTTCCTTGACGTTGTCCACCAGCATTTTGATCATGCGGCTGGCCACGTCTTTGTTGGCGTGAATGAGGCGCAGGAAGTCCTCTTTGGGCAACTGGCTCAGGGCACTGTCTTCCATGGCGGCGGCGCTGAAGTTGTAGGGTTCGTCCTTGATCAGGGCGGTGTAGCCGAAGAAATCCCCGGGCAGACACAGCCGCACGATGTACTCCTTGCCGTATTCGTTGGTCTTGTAGAGCTTCACTTTGCCCTGGTCCACCAGGTAGAGGTAGCGGGGGTAGTCCCCTTCCAGGAAGATGGTTTCCTTTCGGCGATAGGTTCGGGTGCTGTGTTCGCGGCTGAGGCGGGCCAGTTCTTCGTAGCCGCGGGCCTCGTTGATGAAGGCGCTGAGGCCCTCGGCGCTGCGCTGGAAATTGCGTTTCAGGCGCTCGCTTTTGGCCAGGCGGGTTTCAATGACCTGCAGCAGCTCGTCTTTATAGAAGGGCTTGGTGATGAAATCGTCGGCGCCGAGGTTCATGCCCCGCCTGAAGTCTTCCTTTTCGCTCTTGGCGGTCAGGAAAACGAAGGGGATGTCCGCGGTGGCGGGCTTTCGGCTCAGGATGTTGAGCACGCCGAAGCCGTCGAGTTCCGGCATCATGATGTCGCAGAGGATGAGGTCGGGGGGGTTAGTGAGGGCTTTTTCCACGCCCGCTTTGCCGTTTTCGGCGCTCGTTACCTCGTAGCCGGACAGCTCCAGGATTTCCTCCAAATTTTCCCGCACTTCCGGATTGTCTTCGATAATCAGAATTCGCTTCATAGAGTTGCCAAAATGCTATCCACTGAGGCGGGCCGCAGTCTTCGACCCGGCGTCAGGGTTCAGGGGTAGGGTGACTTGGAATCGCGTTCCTTTTCCTTCCTCGCTTTCAAAGATAATTTCTCCGCCCAGAATTTCGACATAGCGGCGCACGATGTTCAAGCCCAAACCCGTGCCCTTGATGTTCTCGGCGTTGCGGGCGCGGAAGAAGCGGGTGAAGAGGTGGCGCTGGTCTTCGCGGGGGATGCCGATGCCCTGGTCTTCCACCTCCACCTGCAAGGCTCGCCCGTCGAGATGGGTGCGCAGGTGAATGGGTTTGCCGTCGGGGGAGTATTTGACGGCGTTGGAAAGCAAGTTGCTGAAGATGTGCTTGAGGAAGGTTTTGTCGGAATGCAGGATGGCGGGGCCCTCATGGCTGTAGTGGAGGGTTTGACCGGGTTTGAGCAGGCCGGCAATTTCGTCGAGCACTTCGCGGGAGAAGGCTTCGATGTCCAGTTCGGCGATTTGGGGCTGGAGGTTCCCTTCTTCGAGTTTACTCAGGGAGAGGAAGTCGTTCAGGATGGTGATGAGGTGGTTGACGGATGCCTTGATGCGCTCGATGTGCTTGCTGCCTTTCTCGACGTTGCCGGAATGGAGGTAGGCTTCCAGCAGCTCGATGGAGGAAAGGATGGTGCTGAGGGGGGTGCGGAATTCATGGGAAGCCATACTGACGAAGCGGCTCTTCAGCTCGCTGAGCTCCTTTTCCTTTTCCAGAGCGATTTTGAGCTCTTTTTCGCGTTTGCGCAACGCCTGTTCGGTCTTTTGCCGCACGGCGATCTCCTGCTTGAGGCGTTCGTTGGTGTCGAGCAATTGGTCCACCACGCGGGCGAGCTTTTCGGTGCGCTCCTGGACTTTGCCCTCCAGCTCCTCGTTCTTTTGCGCCAGCTTCTGGTTGAGTTGGAGGACTTCGGCCTTGGCCCGGTTGTAATCCGTCAGGTCGTGGATGATGCCCGTGAAGATTTTACGCCCTTCCAGCTCTACCATGCTTACGGCCAGGCGAATGGGAAAGATGGTGCCGTCTTTGCGCAGCCCCTCCACTTCGCGGCCGATGCCGATGATGCGGGCCTGGCCCGTTTCCAGGTAGCGCCTGATGTAATCATCGTGTTGGCTGCGGTGGGGTTCGGGCATGAGCATGCTCACATTGCGGCCGATGACCTCTTCGGGGGTGTAGCCGAAGAGGCGGGCTCCTGCCTCGTTGATGGTTTCCACCACCCCTTTCTCATCGATGGTGACGATGCCGTCGGTAGCAGCCTGAATGACGGCTTCCAGACGTTTGAGCGCTTCCTGCGGGTCCAGTTGCTGCGACAATCCACTCAAGTTCAGCGACTTTGATGGGTGAAGATGGGGCTGGTCCAATTGCCGTTGAGAAATATCATGAGGGCAGGTGAGAAATGTCATCAAACGCCCCCCCCGATTCCCCGCAATTTGGCAACAAAAATCCACTTCACCAAAAAGCACGCATCATGAATCTGCTCACACCCGTCGCCAAATTGATGACGACCAACCTCATTACCGTCAACCCGGAAGACTCCTTGGCCACGGTCAAGGAACTCTTCGACAACAACCCCATCCACCACCTCCCCGTGGTTCGGTTCAAGAAAATCGTGGGGATGATCAGCAAGTCCGACCTGCTGTACTTCCTGCACGGCTTCTCCCAGTCCAAAACCGACCGCGCCATCGAGGAAGCTCGCTTGCGCAGTTGGAAAGCCCAGGACATCATGACCACCGGGGTGGCTAAGGTGGAAAGCTCGGAGCCGGTGCGCACGGCGTTGGAGGTCTTCAAGGTCAATCGTTTCCACGCCTTGCCCATCGTGGACAACGACGAGCTGGTGGGCATTCTCACACCTTACGACATCATCAAGGCGCTTTCCGAAGAACCCATCCGACTGGAGGATTACAAAGCCGAATAAGCCGTGTGCCCATGCACCTGATCCGCATTGTCGGGGTGAACGGCCACCGCAAGACGGACCTCCTCCGGCAGAATGTGCTGCGAGCTTTGGAAGCCCTGCAATTGCACATTCCGCTGGTGGAGGTTTTCGAGGTGGATAAAATGATGCAACTGGGCATCAGCGGGATTCCTGCGCTCACCATCGACGAAGAGGTGGTGGCGCAACGCCGCGTACCCAGCGTTCAGGAGCTGAAAGTGCTTTTCGAAAACAAATTGCTTCCTCAAAGCATGGACGACGCGCCGAAAAAATACCTGATTGTTCCGACGGACTTTTCCGCTGCTTCCTATGCGGCCTTCCAAACGGCCCTTTCGCTGGCCCCTCTGCTGAAGGCGGGCATCAAGGTGGTGCACGTTTACAGCGGCACCGAAGCCGCCCCGACGGGCTGGTCCTTGCGCGGGGAATACAAAGTGCAGGATGCCTACCAAGAAAAACTCGCCGAATTCATCGGCGGGGAGCCGGGCAGCCGGGCCCAGGGCGGCACCCTGCAAACCACCGTCAACATCGAGTGGGAAGCCGCACCCGGCCTGGTGGACGAGGTGCTGCTGGAACTCAGCCACGAGCCCTGGGTCGAGATGATCGTCATGGGTACGACGGGCAGCCACGGCGTGGCGGGCAAGCTGTTCGGCACCCTTTCCTCCACCGTTTCCCGCCTGGCCCATTGCCCCGTGCTGCTGGTGCCCAAAAACTACTCCTTCCGCCCCTTTGCCCGCATCCTCTATGCCAGCGACTTCGACTCCGCCGACGAGGCCACCCTCCAACGGCTGAAAAGTTTCGCCGGCTTGTTCTTCGCCACCGTGCACTTCGTCCATGTTCTGGACGACCCGAACGCCAACTACGATGCCCTGGAAGAACGCATCTTCAATGCCCTGTTCGAAGGGAAAGAACCCGATTTCGCCTTCTTTATGACCGCCATCCCCGGCGCCAGCGTCGGGGAAAAGATTCACGAGTACGCTCACCAACACGACATCGACCTCATCGTCGTCGTGGCTCCCCGCCGCGACTTCTGGAGCCAGTTGCTGCACCGCAGCCGCTCCAAAGAAATGATTCTCAAAACCCGCCTGCCCATCCTCGTCATGCACCCGACCGACCCCACCCCCCGAGGATGACCAAAATCACCTCCCGGCATTGACGTTTGGCACACCCCCCGCTCAGGGGGCAATGTATTTTTGAGACAAACCGAAAAAAAAGAAACCATGGACCCGAATCAGCCTGTATCCACCATCATGACCCGGAACCTCATCACCGTCACACCCGAGACGAGCCTGAGCGAAATCAAGGAATTGTTCGACGCCCACCCCTTCCACCACCTCCCCGTGGTGGAAAACGGCAAACGCCTGGCGGGCATCCTCAGCAAGGAAGACTTCCTGCGCGCCAGCTACATGCTGTCCCTCAACACCACCGGCAAAGCCTGGTCCCACATGGAATACGCCGCGCTGAAAGCCCGCGACATCATGACGCGCTACCCCGTATCCCTGGAGCCGGACGACACCATCGGGCTGGCCGCCGACATCTTCCTGGCCAACAAGTTCCACGCCCTGCCCATTTTGGACGACGGCGAAATCGTCGGCATCGTCACCTCCCACGACCTGATTCGCTTTGCTTTCAGCTCGCCGGTGGAAACGACCCCTTGAAGTTCACCCTCCGCAACACCGCCCCCATTCCCTGGGCGCGGGTTCGGAGCTCTTAAACCGTGCAGCCATGTTCGACAAGCACATCCCCGTCAGTCAAATCATGACCGTGGACCCGGTGACCGTCACCCCCCACGATACCATGGAAAAAGTTCAGGAGTTGTTTCAGTCGCACAGCTTCCATCATCTGCCGGTGGTGGAGGAAGGGCGGGTGGTGGGCATCATCAGCCAAGCCGACCTTTACAAACTGTTGCACTACTTTAGCCTCTTCCGCCAACACCGCAGCGAAGAGTACAACCGCTCGTTGTTGCGCTCCATGCTGGTGCGCGACGTCATGTCGCGCAAGGTGGTTACCCTGCAACCCCAGGACAGCCTCAGTGTGGCTGCCGGCATCTTTCGCGAAAACCTCTTCCACGCCCTGCCCATCGTGGACGAGGACAAACGCCTGGTGGGTATCCTGACGACTTACGACTTACTCACCTACGCCTATATGGACGAGCCCCTGCCTCTGGAAAAGTCCGAGGATTGAGCTTCGGCTTTTC
>CAZBYX010000112.1:691-2327 GCA_964496055.1 uncultured Saprospiraceae bacterium | reverse complement strand
AACGATGAAGAAAATCCTGTTCCCCACCGATTTTTCCGCTGCCGCCGAAAATGCCTTCGCCTATGCCCTGAACTTTGCCCAGCATATCGGCGCGCAAATCATCACCCTGCACGTCTATGAGCTCCCCCGGCTCCATGCACGGCATTTGCCCCGCACCCTCGCCCAAATCTACGAGCAAATCAAGTTGGAGGAGTTCGAAAACTACCGCGACCACCTCACCCCCCTCTCCGAATTTGCCCGAGGGCAAGGCCTGGAGCACCTGCTGGCCTACCACCTGTTGGAGGAAGGAAGCCCGGTGCCCTCCATCCTGCGGGTGGCTCGCCGCGAAGGGGCCGAGCTCATCATCCTGGGCACCAAAGGCGCCACGGGATTGAAGACCACCCTGTTCGGAACCGTCGCCGGCGAGGTGCTCGAAAACGCCCCCTGCCCCGTTTTGGCCGTCCCCGAACGCGCCACTTTCGACGGCCGCATCGACCGCCTGGCCGTGGCCACCACCTTCCTGGAGGAGGAAAAGCGCGCCCTGGAAAAAGCCCTCGAATTCGCCGCCCTCTTCGATGCCGAAGTCCATTGCGTCAACGTCAACCTCACCCACGACGATGCCGTAACCCAAGGCCTCGAAGCCTGGCAACAAGCCTATGCCAACACCCCCAAAATCTTCTTCCACCTGCTGGACGCCTCCGACCTCAAGGAGGCACTCAGCCAGTTCCTCACCGACCTGAACATCGACATCCTGGCCATGCTCACCCACCGCAGGAAGTTCTTCGAAGAGCTCCTCTCCTACAGCATCACCAAACACCTCTCGTATCACCTGGACACCCCCATCCTCGCCATCCAAACCCCCAACCCCGCCCCCTGAGCCCCGGCATCCCCGGAATGGAAGGGGCTCGGTTTGCAAGGCACCTAACAAAATGTTAAGATTCTGTCCAATGCGGAAGGGGCCAAGGGCGTTATGGTTCGGGGCTGCACCAGCGCCCCGAAGATGATTTAATCACCAAAGCCTTCCAATTCGGACAACATGAACACACAGGAAAGAATCATTCACCTGGTCAGCTGGCTGGCCGACGTGCCCTTCCAAAACATCAGCCCCTCGACCCACATCCGCGATGACCTCGGCGTGGACAGCATCGATTTCATGCTGCTCGTCGTGCGGCTCGAACGCTTTTTTCAGGTCAGCCTCAGCACCGAGGAAGTGGAATCCATCGAAACGGTCAAAGACGCCTGCGACTGCATCGAACGCTGCCTGAGCCGCACCAACCCTCTTCCCCACGGCGATTTGGCGATTTGAGGTTTTGACAGCAGGGCCCGCCCCTCCATACCCGCACCCCTACACGGTAAAATCGTAAAACTGTAAAACCGTAAAATCGTGACGCGTGACACGTGACGCGTGACGCGTGACGCGTGACGGGAGGGGTGAGGGCAAGACATAGAAACACATTGAAATAGGTGGAGACAAATGGAAATAGGAGTGTCGGCGTGACTGGGAGTCACGCCGACACTCGGTCAGGTAAGGTTTCGGGGTTTCAGGGTGTCAGGGTTCCGAGGTTTCAAGGGTGCACAATGGGAAAGAACTTGAAACACGTGGAAATAGGTGGAGACAAATGGAAATAGGAGTGTCGGCGTGACTGGGAGTCACGCC
>CAZBYX010000112.1:0-591 GCA_964496055.1 uncultured Saprospiraceae bacterium | reverse complement strand
TTCAAGGGTGCACAATGGGAAAGAACTTGAAACACGTGGAAATAGGTGGAGACAAGTGGAAATAAGAGGTCTCAGGGTCTCACGATTTCACGGTTTCATGGTCTCCAGGGGTGCGCGATGGGCAAGACATTGAAACACTTGGAAATAGGTGGAGACAGATTGAAATAAATTGTCCCCCAAACCCACACCCCCACATCAAATCCTCAGATCATCGAATCCTCACTCAATTGTAAAATCGTTGAATCGTAAAACTGTAAAATCGAAGGGAGGGTGTGGGATTTGAGGTTTGGGCGTGGGTGCGTTCAGGTACACGGAGCAACACCGAGAAGTCGCAGAGTTCCACCGAGAGCCGCTCCCAAACCCCAACCCAAACAACCCATTGCGCACCCATCATAAACCTATCGTACACCCAACGAGCCACCAGCCACGAGCTACGAGCTACGAGCCACGAGCTACGAGCCACGAGCCATGAGCCACGAGCCATGAGCCATGAGCCATGAGCCACGAGCTACCAGCCACGAGCCACGAACAACGAACAACGATCAACGATCAAGGGCAAAGCCTCGTGGGCAGCCAGACGATTCAGGGTTT
>CAZBYX010000111.1:0-11425 GCA_964496055.1 uncultured Saprospiraceae bacterium | reverse complement strand
CACCCCCGCCGCCGCCCCCGCCCCCGCCACCCCCGCCCAAGCAAGATGAAATCTTCAAGGTGGTGGAAGAAATGCCCACCTTCCCGGGCTGTGAAAACATCACCAACAAGCAGGAGCGGGAGAAATGCGCGCAGGAGAAGATGCTCAAGTTCATCTACTCCAACATCAAGTATCCCGCCATCGCCCGGGAAAACGGCGTGGAAGGGCTCGTGGTGGTGCGTTTCGTGGTCGAAAAGGACGGCAGCATCACCGACGCCCACGTGGTGCGCGACATCGGCGCCCAGTGCGGCGAAGAAGCCCTGCGCATCGTCAAGATGATGCCCAAGTGGAACCCCGGCAAGCAACGCGGGCGCCCCGTGCGCGTGCAGTTCAACCTGCCGGTCAAGTTCAAGCTCGAGTAGGTCTTGGCCTGCTCATCCTGCTGAAAGGGTCTTCCCTCCGACCGGAGGGAAGACCCTTTTTCATTTGGGGGCTGTGGAGCTTGATCTTTTCGGGGGGGGGGAGGGTGCCCGGGCGTTCTTTTCCTCACCGCCCGGAGCGCTTGCGGTATTCCTCGGCGAGGTCTTGCCGCCCGAGTTTGGAGTACACCAGGAAGGCCAGGTAATAGTCGTTGGAGGTGAGGGTGGTGGGGTTCATGGCTTCGAATCGGCGGGCGGCTTCTTCGTAGCGGCCCGTGCGGTAGCAGATGTTGACGAGGTTGATTAGGGCGTGGCGGCTTTCGGGGTCGATTTCGAGGGCTTTGTTGTAGGCGTTTTCGGCGCGGGCGTAATCTTTCAGGAGGGTGTAAGCATTGCCCAGATGAACCCAGCCGGTGGAGATGCGGGGGTAGATGGAGAGGGCTTTTTCCAGTTCCCGGACGGCGGCTTCGGCGTATTCGCGGCTGGCCTGCGGGTCGGACTTTTCGTAGCGCAAGGCCAGCCGGGCCAGGCTGCCGCCGTTGTTTTTCAGCAGGCGGGCGTTGTTGGGAGCCAGCCGCACGTCGTGCTCGAAGAGCACGTAGCGGTCTTTCCACACCGGCAGGTGGGTTTCGATTTTCACCACGTAAGCCAGCAGCAGGGCACTGAGCAAGCCCAGTGGCAGGGGATTGGCTTTGAGGAAGGGCAGCAGACCGGCGGGGGCGGGCTTCAACAGGCGGCTCAGCAGCCAGCCCAGGCCCAGGCAGGTGCCCAGCACCGGTGTGTACAGGAAGCGGTCGTTGTAGGCGCTGACGTTCGTCACCACGATGCTGGTGTAAATCGAAACGGTGCACAGGAAATAAAAAACGGCAAACCCGTACAGCGCCCGCTTGCGAAAACCCCGCACCAGGACCCACAACAGCGCAGCGTAGGCGGCGATGGTCGCCCACACCCGCCAGTCCCCGAACCGCACCAGCGGGATGGTACTGAAGGAGTAGTCGCTGAGCAGGGGGTGCGGGAAGAGGGTCTTCCACAGGTAGATGCCCAGCACCAGAATGTTCGATGCCACGCGCTGCGCCGGGTCGGTGGCAGCCAGCAGGCTGTTGTCCAGGTAAGTTATGGTCACACCCGCATTCACCCCCCCGATGACCGCCGACCGGATGACCAGAAAAATCAGGGCCGCCGCCCAGTAGGGGGCGCAATGCTGGGCGATTTTTTTCAGGGGCATGCGACTGCGGAAAAACCACAGCATTACCGGCAAAACGGCCGTAGTGGTGATGACGTCTTCTTTGGAAAATAGCCCCATGAAGTAAAAAGCCAGCCCGGGCAGCAGCCACCATTTATTCCCCCGATCCACCGCCCTGAGCAAAAAATAGGCGCCGCCGGCGAAACCCAGGAACCCCAGCATGGTGTCCCGGCTCTTGATGTTGGCCACCACCTCGGTGTGAATGGGGTGCAGCAAAAAGAGCAGGCACACCGCTATGGCAAGAAAGGGGTGCTCCTTGCGCAACAGCCGGATGAGAAAAAAGAACAGCACCACCCCCGTAAGGCCGTAAAAGAGGAGGTTGCCCACGTGATAGGCCCTGGGGTCCAACTCGAACAGTTCGTACTGCAGGGCGAAAGTCGTCAGGGGGAAGGGGCGGTAGGCGCGCGCGTTGATGCGCTCGTTGAAGCCCTGAAAATAGCTGGTGGTCCAGATTTCGTCCAGCCCTTCGAGGCCCCGATGCACGAAGCGGTTGTCCTTGACCACGGCATCGTCGTCGTACACGAAATCGTAGTCGTAGCTGGGGGCATAGACCGCCATGGCGAGCAGGGCCATGGTCAAGGCGATCCACCAGCGTTGCTTCATCGTGAAAGGAACCCGAACGCGTGTGCGCGAGCTGCTCTTTTCCCCTCGGCGTTTGCGTTTTTTCTTGGCGGAAGTGCTCATAGGGCTGGAAATCGGTTACTCAGAGGGCCAAAATAAACAATCTGAATTGGGAGCCTGTCGTGCGGGTTCAGGAGCCTTTCGGGAGGGTTTTCGCCGCGAAGCGCCGGCGCAGGAAGGGATAGGTGAAAATGGTCAGCAAAATGAGCCCGCCGCCCAGGTAAAAGCGCGGGGAAAGCTCTTTGTGTTCGCCCAGTATCCAGATGGCAAGCAAGATGCCGTAAATGGGCTCGAGGTTGATGGTCAGGTTGGTGGCGAAGGCCGACAGATGCCGCAGGGCCCGCACCGCCAGCCAGTAGCCCACGGTGGTACACAGCCAGGCCAAAACGAACAGATACTTCCAATCGCTCCAGGTGGGCCAGAAGGCTTCCCCGGGGTTCAGGTAGAGGTAGGCGGGCAGGATGGGGCAGAGGAAGAGCCAGGCGCTGGTCAGCTCCACGAAGGTGATGTTCAGGGGGTCGGTGCGGCTGATGAGGCGCTTGTTCAGGGTGCCGAAAAGGGAAGCCAAAAAAGCGCTGAGCAGGCCCACCGCCATCCCCGCCATCATGTCCCAGCGCGTGTTCTGCACGACCAACACCATGCCCGGAATGACCAGCAGCCCCAGGAAGATTTCGTACCCCTTGATGCGCTGCCGCAGAATGAGCGGCTCCAGAAAAGCCGTAAAAACCGCCGTGGTGGCGAAGCAAATCAAAGCAATGGAAGCATTGGCCAATTTGATGGCACCGAAAAAGGTCAGCCAGTGCAGCGCCACCAGCACCCCGATGCCCGCAAATTGCCACAAAACCCGCCGGGGCAGCTCGTGCAAGAGGTGATGCCAGTTGACCACCTTCAGCAAGCTGAGCGAGGTGAGCAGCACCCGCCACCACACCAAGACCACCGCCGAGAGGCTGATCAAATCCCCTAAAATGGCGGTCAGGCCGAACAGCAGAACGGCGAAGTTCAATTCCAGGTAGGCACGACGGGTGGCACTCATGGGCATGGCACGGGTTTGGGCGGGCAGGCCGGCGGCCCGAGCCTGCAAATGAACGAAACTACCGCCGCTTTTCTATCTTTGGCGGGCCGTCGAGGGCGGAACGTCCAACCCCATGAGTCGGCACCCGTCCTCAAACCGCCCACCCCGACTCCGGCCTTTTTGGGGGGCGGCACTCCCTTCGGCGGCGGTCTTTATTCCACACCAAAAAAACATCGCCCTATGCCCTTGAAAGCAGGAGACAAAGCACCCAGCTTCACCCTCTACGATTCGGAAAAAAACCAGGTCGCTCTGGAAGACTTCCAGGGCAAGAACGTGGTCTTGCTCTTCTTTCCCCTGGCCTTCACCGGCGTTTGCACCACCGAGCTGTGCACCGTCCGCGACGACCTGAGCAGCTACAACGACCTGAACGCCCAGGTGCTCGCCGTTTCCATCGACACGCCTTTCTCCCTGGCCAAATTCAAAGCCGAGCAAAACCTCAATTTCCCCCTCCTCTCCGACTTCAACCGCGAGGTGGCCCGTGCCTACGACGCCCTCTACGAAGAATTCGTCCTGGGCATGAAGGGCGTAGCCAAGCGCTCGGCCTTCGTCATTGACAAAAACGGCGTCATTCGCTATGCCGAAGTTTTGGATAATGCCGGAGATTTGCCGAATTTTGAGGCAATCAAACAAACCCTCGCAACCCTGAATTAGCCTGCCATTCACCCCTCGAGGTCGGGCTTCGGGGTTTCCCTCAAACGCTCATTCCTATGCTGTTCAACAGTGGACTCGAAGAACGCGAAGAAGTCTTGCTGGAAGAAGACCTCGAAGAGGAGGACTTGGGGCGCTCCGCCCAGCTCATCGTGTACAACGACGACGTGAATACCTTCGAGTGGGTCATCGAGTGCTTCATGGAGGTGTTGAACCACACCTTCGAGCAGGCCGAACAACTCTCCCTCATCATTCACTTCAAGGGGAAAGCCACCGTCAAGACGGCCCCCCTGCGGGTGTTGCGCCCCAAAAAGGACGCCCTCATCGAGCGCGGCCTTTCCGCCGTCATCGAAAGCTGCGAGGGATAGCCAAAGCCCTTCGCAGCGGCGCCAAATGGGCAGGGTCCGACCACCTTGCCCATTTGCATTTGTGAGCCCGACAACCTTCCACCAACACACCCCATATGTTCGAAGGCATCGACCCAGAAGACTTTTTCTGGATAACCCCCGAAATCATGGGCTTCCCCTCCCCCGACCAGTGCCCGGCGGCCGGGCCCTGTGTCATAGGCGGAGATCTCCACCCCCTACGCTTGCTTTTGGCCTATCAGCAGGGCATCTTCCCCCTCAACGGCCCCCACGAGCCCGTCTTTTGGTGGGCGCCCGACCCGCGCTTCGTGCTCTTGTTCGAAGACCTCGTGGTGCAAAAAAGCATGCGCCCCTACTTCAATCAGCGCAAATTCCGCGTCACCCTGGACACTTGCTTCGAACAAGTCCTCCATCACTGCGCCACCGTGGAGCGGCCCTGGCATTCCAGCCCCTGGATCGACGATCGCGTCCGCAAAGGCTACACGGCACTGTACGAGCTGGGCTACGCGCATTCGGTGGAGGTGTGGCGGGGGGAGGAACTGGTCGGGGGGCTCTACGGCCTATCGCTGGGCAAAATCTTCTTCGGGGAGTCCATGTTCACCCGGGTTTCCAATGCCTCCAAATTCGGGCTGATAACGCTGGCACGTACCCTGGAGAAAAAGGGATTCTGGTTCATCGATTGCCAGTTGTGGTCCGACCACCTGGACCAAATGGGCGGCTCCTTCCTGACGCGTCGCTTCTTCCTCGAGGTGCTGGCCCGCAACCGCCGGGAAAAGACCTTCCGCGGCTCCTGGAGCGATTGGGAGGTGGCCGACACCTGGAAGCGGGATGAAAACGCCCCCTCCCTCCGGGAGGCCTGGGATTTGGGCCCCAAAGATTGGTGACCGGCCTCTCCCCCTCCCGCCCCACGGGCTTTTTCTAAGTTTTGAACCCGCGTTCGGTTCCGGAATAATCAGCGGGTGTTTTTCCGGGGGCTGGAATTTTTTATTGCGTTTTTATTTTTTTCGTAATTCGTTGTCAATCAACTTTTCCCGCCTTCCATCCCGCCCCTTTAAAAAAAAAGAACTCGCCTTTTTTTAAAGATGCCGTTTACCTACCTTTGCGCCGATTTTTGGAAGGGGTACATCAAAAAACCTGTAAATCAGCGCGGATGGAGCGTACTTTGTTGAGCATCCTGCTTGGTCTAAGCCTCTCTTTTACAGCTTATTCGCAAGAGTTCCACAACGGCGGACACACCGACCCCAGCGGTGAAACCGACAAAACGGCCGTTGAACGCAGCCACGAATCCGAATGCCACACCGGCCACGGTGAGTTCGACCCCGGAAACACCGCTTTCCACCACATCTCCGATCAGAACATCTACTCCATCGGCCCTTTCAGCTTCCCCCTTCCCTGCATCCTCTATTCCCCCGAACAGGGCTGGGATGTGTTCCTCAGCTCTAAGTTCCATCCCGACAGCCACGGCAACGGAGAGGTGGCTTACAACCGCTACGTGCTCTTCGAGGGGATGGTGCGCCGCATTGCCGACCCCTCCTTCCCGATGGGGGAGGTGCATCTGGGGCACCACGCCATGTACGGCGCCAAAGAGGACGGGAAATACGTGGTGTATGTGTGTCATGACGGGCAGAAATGGCGCACCGACAACAAAAGCACCGCAGACTTCGGCCTCTTCGGGGGCGGCATCACGTCCTTCTACGATTTCTCCATCACGAAGAACGTGATGTCCATGATCATCGTCTTCCTGCTGCTGTCCTGGATGTTCATCTCGGTGGCGCGGGCTTACCAGAAGCGCGACGGGCAGGCTCCGAAAGGTTTGCAGGGCTTCATCGAGCCCGTGTTCCTCTTCATTCAGGATGAGGTGGCCAAACCCTTCCTCGGGCCCCGCTGGGAGCGCTACCTGCCTTTCCTGCAGTCCCTGTTCTTCTTCATTCTGGGGCTGAATCTTTTCGGGCAGATTCCCTTTTTGGGAGGTTCGAACGTGACGGGCAATCTGGCGGTCACCATGGCGCTGGCCATCTTCGCCTTCATCGTTACGAACATCAGCGGAAACAAGCACTACTGGCAGCATATCTTCTGGATGCCCGGCATTCCGGGCTGGGTGAAGACCATCGTGACGCCGGTGGAGTTTCTGGGGCTGTTCATCAAGCCTCTGACCCTCACGCTGCGTCTTTTCGCCAACATCACCGCCGGGCACATGGTCATCATCATCTTCGTCAGCCTGATTTTCGTCTTCGGCGAGGCCGGCGCCAACCCGGCGGCTTCCTACGGGACCGCCATCGGCTCCACGCTGCTGACCATGTTCATGATGTCCATCGAGTTGCTGGTGGCATTCATTCAGGCATTCGTCTTTACGATTCTGACCGCCTCCTACATCGGAGCCGCTACGGAAGAGCATCATCATTGACAAAGAAAAAGGGGTGGGGCAGGGGACTGCCCCGCCGCTCGTGCATTCACATTTTTCACTTTTTTTAAACCTGAAATTATGGGTGGTTCTATCGCCGCTTTAGGAATGGGCTTGGCCGTCATCGGGGCGGGCATCGGTATCGGAAACATCGGTGCCAAAGCCATGGAAGCCATTGCACGTCAGCCGGAGGCGGTTGGTGACATTCGCGCCAACATGATCCTCATGGCTGCTCTCGTCGAGGGCGCCGCGCTGATCGCCATCGTGGTTTCCTTCCTCGTGGCCTAAGCCGAAAAAGCAGCCCGGCTCCGGCGGCGATTGGCGGCCGGAGCGGGCTTCTCTCAGACATCTCTATATGTTGGATGACCCCCCCAATGAAAATTGGAATCTGAACGCAACTGTTACATTGGCTGATAGGGGTGGTTGATTTAAAAAAGCTTCACGCCCTTCTTTAAATAACCATCCATTGTTTTTCCTTTTGAATTCACCTTCGGTTCTTCCATAAACCTGCTGACATGTTGATCCTTGCCGACTTTTCCGTCATCAAACCCGACTTCGGGCTGCTGTTCTGGACCAGCGTCATCTTCCTGCTGTTCTGGTTCCTCATCGGCAAACTGGCCTTCAAACCCATCGCCAATGCCCTGAAGAAGCGCGAAGAGGATATCCAGCGCTCCCTGGACGAGGCCAAACGCGCCCGGGAGGAAATGGCCAAACTCAAAGCCGAAAACGAGGAGCTGCTGGCCCAGGCTCGCGAGGAGCGCGCCAAAATTCTCAAGGAAGCCAAAGAGGCGGCCATGGCCTTTGAAGCCGAACAGCGCGAGAAGACCAAAGAGAAAATGAAGAAGATGCTCGCAGACGCAAAGGAGCAAATCGAAAACCAAAAGATGGCCGCCATCGTGGAGTTGAAGAACGAAGTCGGCAACATGGCTTTGGAAATCGCCGAAAAAGTCATTCGCCAAAAACTGCAAGGGGACAAGGCGCAGGAGGAGCTGGTGAAAAAACTGCTCGAAGAATCGAATCTGAGCTGAGCACGCCCCCGAATCCCCGGCAAGCACACACAACCACGCCACCATGTCTGAAAGCCGCATAGCAAGTCGTTACGCCAAGTCCCTCATCGAGCTGGCTCAGGAGCAGGGCAAGCTGGACCGCGTCAAGGAAGATGTGGATGCCTTCCTCCGGGCGCTCGAAAGCCGCGATTTCGCCCTTCTGTTGAAGAGCCCCATCGTTCATGCCGACAAGAAGTGGCAAATCTTCAAAACCCTGTTCGAGGGGAAATTCGACGAGCTGACGATGGCCTTTCTGCGCATCCTGTTGCGCAAAGGGCGGGAGCCCTATCTGGCGCACATCGCCCAGGAATTCATCCACCAGTACAAGCGGCTCAAACACATCAGCACCGTCAAGCTCGTCACCGCCGTGCCCCTCAGCCCGGAAACCGTGGAGTCGGTGCGCAAAGTCCTCGAGGAAAGCCGCGTGACCGACGAGCACGTGGAAATCCTCACCGAAGTGAACCCCGACATCATCGGGGGCTTCGTGCTCGAGTTCGACGACAAGCTTTTCGACGCCAGCGTCAAACACAAACTCGAGCTGCTCAAGAAAGAATTTCTCGACAACCTCTACATATCCAAAATCATCGCGCAGTAAGTTTCCAAATCGGCACGCTTGGCCGGCCCCCGCGGCGGAGAAGGGTGCCCCGAACCAGAAAATTTAGGAACCATGGTTGACGTCAAGCCTGATGAAATATCGGCGATACTCAAACAGCAATTGTCCGGATTCAAAACAGCCACCGAGCTGGAGGAGGTGGGCACCGTGCTGCAAGTGGGCGACGGTATCGCCCGGGTGTACGGCTTGAACAGCGCCCAGGCCGGCGAACTGGTCGAATTCGAGACCGGCGTGCAGGCCATCGTGCTCAACCTCGAGGAAGACAACGTCGGGGTCGTGCTTATGGGCCCCGGCGAGGGCATTCGTGAAGGCTCCACCGTGCGCCGTACGGGCCGCATTGCCAGCATCGAGGTGGGCGAAGGCTTTCTCGGTCGCGTGGTCAACCCCTTGGGCCAGCCCATCGACGGCAAAGGACCCATCACCGGCAAGAAATACGAGATGCCCCTGGAGCGCAAAGCCCCGGGCGTCATCTTCCGCCAGCCCGTGAGCGAACCCCTCCAGACGGGTATCAAGGCCATCGACGCCATGATTCCCATCGGGCGCGGGCAGCGCGAGCTCATCATCGGCGACCGCCAGACCGGAAAGACCGCCATCGCCCTCGATACCATCATCAACCAGCGCGAATTCTACGAGCGCGGCGAACCCGTGTACTGCATTTACGTCGCCAGCGGGCAGAAAGCCTCCACCGTGGCCATGGTGGCCAAAACCCTGGAAGAACACGGCGCCATGGACTACACGGTCATCGTGTCCGCTTCCGCGGCCGACCCCGCGCCTCTGGTCTTCTATGCCCCCTTCGCCGGCGCCGCTATCGGCGAATACTTCCGCGATACGGGCCGCCCCGCCCTCATCGTGTACGACGACCTGTCGAAGCAGGCCGTGGCTTACCGCGAGGTGTCCTTGCTGCTGCGCCGCCCGCCGGGCCGCGAAGCCTACCCCGGTGACGTGTTCTACCTGCACAGCCGCCTGCTGGAGCGTGCCGCCAAAATCATCGGCAACGACGACATCGCCCGCCAGATGAACGACCTGCCGCCCAGCCTGGCCAACGCCAAAGACGAAAACGGCGAACCCCTCGTCAAAGGAGGGGGCTCCCTGACGGCGCTGCCCATCATCGAAACCCAGGCCGGGGACGTCTCCGCCTACATCCCCACCAACGTCATCTCCATCACCGACGGGCAGATCTTCCTCGAAACCAACCTCTTCAACGCCGGCGTGCGCCCCGCCATCAACGTGGGTATCTCCGTCAGCCGGGTCGGGGGCGCCGCCCAGATCAAGTCCATGAAGAAAGTGGCCGGTACCCTGAAACTGGACCAGGCCCAGTACCGCGAGCTGGAGGCCTTCGCCAAATTCGGCTCCGACCTCGACGCCGCCACCCTGGCCGTCATCGAGAAGGGGAAACGCAACGTCGAAATCCTGAAGCAGCCCCAGTACAGCCCTCTGCCCGTCGAGAAGCAGATTGCCATCATCTACCTCGGCACCAAAAACCTGCTTCGCGACGTGCCCGTCGAGAAAGTGAAAGAATTCGAAGAGCTGTTCCTGCTGAAACTGGAACAACTCCACCCCGAGGTGCTGAAAACCCTCGCCGCCGGTAAATTGACCGACGAAGCCACCGGCACCCTGGAAAAATTGGCCAAAGAGTTGGCCCCGCAATTCAAGCAGAAGTAATTCCCGGGGGACCCCGAAAGACGGGGAAGCCCCCCTTGCCCCTTGCGGGTGTGGGTTGGAAGGAAGGGGACGGGTTGAGCGGCTATTCGTTCGGATGTTCGAAGGCGCTCATCCCGCCCCCTCCACACACCCCCCACCCGAAACCGAAATCCGTTTGGGTCGGGGCGTTTGTCTTTCCTCGAAGGCCGAACCCACCCGGGCGGAATTCGAGGCTGCTTTTAGGGTCTGCTCCATTTTTGAGTCCACTGTGAAAAGGAGCTTCGGAACTGAAGTTTTTAGGTTATTCCTTTGGTTATCAATAGTTTAATCAAATCCTCAAATCCTCACATCTTCGGTTCCTCAGCTGAATCGGACTTATTGCAGCAGACTCATTTTTCAAACCACCACCCATGGCGAACTTAAAAGAGGTACGCGAGCGCATCAAGTCGGTGATCAACACCCAGCAGATCACCAAGGCGATGAAGATGGTGTCGGCGGCCAAATTGCGCCGCGCGCAGCAGGCCATTCTGGCCATGCGCCCCTACGCCGACAAGCTGGACGAGATGCTGCGCAACATCCTGTCGAACCTGGGCGACGCCGCCGAAACGCAGTTCGGCAAGGAGCGGCCCGTGGTGCGCGCCTGCCAGGTGGTGGTCACCTCCAACCGCGGCCTCTGCGGCGCCTTCAACTCCAACGTGATCAAAGCCGCCGTGGCGAACATCGAAACCCATTTCGCCCAGGTGCGCCGCGAAGGAAACCTCAGCATCCTGTGCATCGGCAAGCGCGGCTACGACTTCTTCCGCAAGCACTACAAAGACTGCAACATCATCAGCGACTACGTCTTGCTGTTCGATGACCTGCGCTTCGAAAACGTAGCCGAGGTCAGCCAACGCCTCATGGACGCCTTCGAAAACGGCGAATACGACGCCATCGACGTCTCCTACGCCCAGTTCAAAAACGCCGTCACCCAGTACCCCCGAACCACCCGCTGGCTCCCCGTCCAGAAAATGGAACCCCAGGACGACCAGCCCCAGACCCGCGCCGACTACATCTTCGAGCCCGACATGCAGGGCCTGCTCGAACAACTCGTGCCCAGCATCCTCCAGACCACCTTCCAGAAATTCTTGCTCGACACCCACGCCTCCGAACACGGCGCCCGCATGACCGCCATGGACAAAGCCACCGAAAACGCCAACGAACTCCTCCACGAACTCCGCCTCAGCTACAACAAAGCCCGCCAGGAAGCCATTACCAAAGAAATCCTCGAAATCGTCGGCGGAGCCGCCGCCCTGGAAGGCTGAGCCTGTCTCCCAACTCCCCAGTGTCGGCGTGACTCCCAGTCACGCCGACACTAAACGTGTCTCCCCTTTATTTCCA
>CAZBYX010000110.1:0-11519 GCA_964496055.1 uncultured Saprospiraceae bacterium | reverse complement strand
CTTGAAACCATGAAACCTCGACACCCCGAAACCCTCTTTTTTCAACCTGTCTCCACTTATTTCCAGGTATTTCAATCCTTTTCCCCGCACCCAATCCCCCACCAAACGCGCGAACCCTCAACCTGTACGGGTTGAGGGCTCGCTGTTCCCTCCTCGTGCCTCGATGCTTAGGTCAGGAAGGGGTAGTCCGGCTGGATGTAATTGTCTTCGTAGAGGGCTTCGGGCGGCGGGAACGGAGACTCTTCGGCGAAGCGAGCCGCTTCTTCGATTTCTTCCTTGACGCGGTCTTTGATGGTCTTGATTTCCGCTTCGGTGGCGAAGCCGAACTCGAGGATTTTCTTTTCGGTGACCTTGATGGGGTCTTTGGCTTTGTAGGCTTCCACCTCGTCTTTGGTGCGGTACTTGGCGGGGTCGGACACGGAGTGCCCCTTGTAGCGATAGGTTTTGATTTCGAGGAAGTAGGGGCCGTTGCCGGCGCGGATGTGTTCGGCGGCTTTTTTGACGGCTTCGTGCACCGATTCGGGGGTCATACCGTCCACGGGTTCGCTGGGCATTTCGTAGGCGCAGCCGAGTTTGTAGATGTCGTGGACGTTGCTGGTGCGCTCCACGCTGGTACCCATGGCGTAATGGTTGTTTTCGCAGACGTAGAGGACGGGGAGCTTCCAGGTCATGGCCATGTTGAAGGACTCGTGCAGGGCCCCTTGCCGGGCGGCGCCGTCGCCGAACATGGTGACGCAGATGTTGTCGGTGCCCTTGTACTTTTCGGCAAAGGCGATGCCCGTGCCGATGGGAATCTGGGCACCCACGATGCCGTTGCCGCCGAAGTAGCGGTGCGCGGCGGAGAAGAAGTGCATGGAGCCGCCCTTGCCCTTGTTCACCCCCGTCACTTTGCCGTAGAGCTCGGCCATGGCGGCTTTGGTGCTCACGCCCCGGCCGATGGCGGTGCCGTGCTGCCGGTAACCGGTGATGATGGCGTCTTCGCGACGGATGGCGGATTCCATACCGGCGGTGACGGCTTCCTGACCGATGTACACGTGACAGAAACCACGGATTTTGTTCTGGCTGTAAGCCAGCAGGGCGCGCTCCTCGAAACGCCGGATGCGCAACATCAACTCGTACCACTGCAGGTATTGCTCCTTGCTGTATCGGGGTTCGGCACCGTTGCCTTCCAACTGGACTTTGCCCTTCTTGGTGCCTGTGACGGTATTGGCCATGTAGATTTTGCTTTTGGTGTCCGATTCGCTCCACTTCCACCCACCGCGAAACGGGGCTGGACGGAAGCTTTCCAAGATACGGCAAAAATAGCGGAATTTCCCTTTCGGGCTGGCCGACGAGCCGACTCCTTGCAAAATCCTGACCAAGGGCCGGCACCCCCGGGGTGGCCGTGTCGATTCGTATCTTTGCTACCATCCTCCACCGCCCCCAATTGCAGCCCCGTGTATCTGAAAGCCCTGCAGCTTACCCACTTCAAAAACTACGAGGCGGCTTCCGCCGTTTTCCACCCCCGCATGAACGGCATTCTGGGGCTGAACGGGATGGGCAAGACCAACCTGCTGGAAGCGATCTGGTACCTGTGCATCGGCAAGAGTTACTTCAACCTTCCGGACCGGCTGCTCATCCGCAAAGGGGCGGGTTTCTTCCGCCTGGAAGGGCACTTTCATCGCCAGGGCAAATCGGAGCGCATCGTGGCCAAAGTGGCGCCGGGCCGCCCCAAGACCCTGGAGCACAACGGCAAGCCCGTGGAACGCCTGGCCGACCACGTGGGCTTCCTGCCCGTGGTCATGATCACCCCCGACGACAGCCAACTGGCAACGGGAGGCAGCGAAGAGCGCCGCAAGTTCCTCGACGTCACCCTCTCCCAAACCGACCCCCGCTACCTGCGCCACCTGCTCGAAGTCAACAAACTGTTGCGCCAGCGCAACGCCGCCCTCAAACAGATGGGGCAAAGCGGGCACTTCGACCCCACCCTCCTCCAAACCTACGAAGAGCAGATGCTCGAGCCCTCCGCCTACATCTACGGCGAGCGGCGCAAGCTGGTGGAGGCCTTGCAGCCTCTTTTCCAGGAATTCTACGAGCAAATTGCTCAGGGGGCGGAGCGAGTCTCCTGCAGCTACCATTCCCAGCTCCATGAAGCGCCGCTGGTCAGCCTCTTCCAAAAAAGCCGCGAAAAAGACCGCCTCCTGCAACGCACCACCTCCGGCGTGCACAAAGATGACCTGAGCTTCGAAATCAAGGGCATGCCCCTGAAACGCTTCGCCTCGCAGGGGCAGCTCAAGTCCTACGTCCTCGCCCTGAAGCTCGCCCAGTATGCCTTCCTGCGCCGATGCAAGGGCCTGCCCCCCCTGCTCTTGCTCGACGACTTGTTCGACAAGCTGGACCGCACGCGGGTCCTGCACTTGCTGAAGCTGCTGGCGGATGAACCCTTCGGCCAGGTCTTCATCACGGACACCCACCCCGACCGCCTCCCCGAATTGCTCGCCCGGCAAGACCATCCCTTCGGCATCTGCCGCGTCCATCAGGGAACCCTCCAGATGGAGGAGCGCGTCAAAGCCTGAAAGTCTTTCCTGCCTGAATTTTTTCCTTCCTCTTGGGGGCGGGCAAGCCCGCACGGGTATTAGCCCCCGAATTCGCCGGTGAAGCATCACAATTCCAACGAAACCCAATCTCCACCGCCTCCGAACCCCTGCCGGAAAACCCGGCAGGTACGGAGGAAAAAACTTCTTGTCATGAAAACTCGACTTTTTTCGCTCGCTATGCTGCTCGGGGCTTTCGCCCTCTCGCTTGGAGCCCAGAGCCCCGCCCCCACTCAGTCCCTCCAAATCCGGCCCTTTTCGACGAAAATCTTCTACGAGCACCTCATCAGCAAGGACATTTCCCTGGGCGCCACCGTCAAGCTCATCCCTGTCTTCGTCAATTGGCAGGGGGATGACGGCGACGGCGGTGCCAAATTCACCAACTACAGCATCGCCCCCGAAGTCCGCTTCTATCTCGGTAAGAAAGAGGGGCTGGAAGGTTTCTACATCGCTCCCTTCTTCAAAGTCGGTGCCTCGGTGCTGAAAACCACCACGACCAGCGACGACGGTCTGCGCGAAAAAGCCCGCTTCAAAGGACACACCCTCGGAGCCGGCTTCGTCTTCGGCTGGCAATGGATTACCGACAGCGGCTTCACCATCGGCACGGGGCTGGGTTGGGGTTACAACGACTTCTCTTTCGACGACGCCCGCGTCACCTACTCCGACGGCACCACCGAGGTGGAAAACGTGGACGGCTTCGCCCTGCAATTCGGCCTGCCCGTCTTCCGCTTCAGCCTGGGCTACGCCTTCTGACGCACCCGCACCCTACCTCCAACCCCGGCGGCCCCTGCGGCTTGCCGGGGTTTTTCCGTTATCTTGGCCCCAAATCCAAACTCAATAGCGACACCATGAGCACCGCCACCCTTGCAGGGGCTTCCCTCTCTCCCGCCCAACGGGCTTACCAGCGGGACCTCCTTTCACCCTGGAAGCTGAACCTCTATTTTTTGAAAAACCTCCCCTCCGCCCTGTGGTGGGGTTTGCGGGTGCGTGCCATCAGCGCCGAGCAAGCAGAGGTGACCATCCCCTTCAACTGGCGTACGCAGAACCCCTTCCGCTCCATCTATTTCGCGGCGCTGGCGGGGGCGGGTGAGCTGGCCACGGGGGTGCTCGCCAACCTGCATCGGCTGGACCAGCCCAGCCACAGCATGCTCGTCATCGACTTCCGCGCCGAATTCGTCAAGAAGGCCGTCGGCACCATCACCTTCACCTGCACCGACGGAGCCAAAGTGCGCCAGACCATCGCCCGGGCCATGAAAAGCGGCCAGGGTGAAACCGTGGAAATGTGTTCGGTGGGGCGGAACTCCGACGGCGAGGTAGTGGCGCGGGTGTTCATCACCTGGTCATTCAAGCGCCGTCAGCCCAAGGCTTAGTGTCCTTCCCCCCTCCATGATTCCTCTGATTGCAAGGGTCGCCGAAGCGGCTTGGCACGACTGCAGCCGATGTGGCGGCAGGATTCAAACGCTAAGAAGCAGGGAGGACACGCCTGCATCGAAAGGTGAGGGATGAGCGAAAGAAACCCCGTCCACCCTTTCGCCCCAAAATGGTCGGCTGCCCTTTCGAATCCGCCTCCCGGCTATCCTGACATTGGACGCCGGAAAATTTAATCAAAATGCCACCCCCCAATTCGCGACGCTTGGGCCGGAAGCTCCTATTTTTGCGCCGCCTGACAACCCAACCCCCGCTGACAATACCCGTGGAAGCGGTGAAATCGGTGGAATCGGTGAAATCGGGGGGGGGGAGCATGAGGTGTGGGTTTGGGTTTGGGGTTGTCTGAATCAGGATGTCCAGGATGTTCAAGATGTCCAGGATGAGCCCATCCTGCCTGCCCGTATGGGGCCCTGCTGATTCTGACCACCCACGCCCTAACCCGCACACGCACCCCCCAAACCCACACCCAACCCCACACCCAACTCTAAACTCTCAACTCTCCACTCTCCACTTCCTTCAAACCACTGAAAACCCATTGCACTCAAAATCAACAACCACGCACCCCGTCATGAAAAAACACAATTTCAGCGCCGGACCGGCCATTCTTCCCGCCAAAGTCATTCGGCAGGCCAGCGAGGCTGCCCTGGAGTTCAACGGGATGGGATTGTCCCTGCTCGAGATATCCCACCGCAGCAAAGAATTCGTTGCCGTCCTGGACGAAGCCGTCGCCCTGGTGCGGGAGCTGCTCGGCCTGAACGATGACTGGGCGGTGCTCTTCCTCACGGGGGGTGCCAGCAGCCAGTTCTTCATGACGGCCATGAACCTGCTGGACGAAGGTGACAAAGCCGCCTACGTGGACACGGGGGCCTGGTCCAGCAAAGCCATCAAGGAGGCCAGGCTCTTCGGCCGGGTGGAGGTCATCGCCTCCAGCAAGGACCGCAACTACAGCTACATTCCCAAGGGATTCGAGGTGCCCGCCGATGCCCGCTACCTCCACCTGACGAGCAACAACACCATCTTCGGCACCCAGTACCAAAACTTCCCCGACAGCCCGGTGCCCATCGTCTGCGACATGAGCTCCGACATCTTCAGCCGCCCCATCGACATCGAGCCGTTCGGGCTCATCTACGCCGGAGCGCAAAAGAACCTGGGCCCGGCCGGCACGACGCTCGTTCTGGTGCGCAAGGACTTGCTCGGCAAGGTGCAGCGCACCCTGCCCACCATGCTCGATTACCAGACCCACATCGCCAAGAATTCCAGCTTCAACACCCCGCCCGTCTTTCCCATCTACGTCTGCATGCTCACCCTGCGCTGGCTGAAAGAGCTCGGGGGGCTGCCCGCCATCGCGCAGCACAACGAACAGAAAGCCCGCCTGCTCTACGAGGAAATCGACCAAAACCCCTGCTTCCGGGGCACGGCGGAGCGGGAAGACCGCTCGCGCATGAACGCCACCTTCGTGCTGGCGGAAGGGTACGAATCCCTGGAGGGCAAATTCCTCGACAGCTGCCGCGATGCCGGCATCGTGGGCATCAAGGGGCACCGTTCGGTGGGGGGCTTCCGGGCTTCCATCTACAACGCCATGCCTTTGGAAAGTGTGCAGGTGCTGGTGCAGGTCATGCAGGAATTCGCCCAGGTGCTGGCCTGAATCCCATGTTGCGCCATGAGTTTTACATAGAATTCGAGGGAGAAAAGGTTCCCGCCAAAGTGTATGAGGAGCCTCGGAAAAACGTGCGCTTCGGGTTCGGCAAAACGGGTGTACACCTGCGCCTGCCCCTCGGAATGCCCCCGAAGGATAAAAAACGCTTCGTCGAGGACTTCAAGGTATGGGTGTGCAACAAGCTGAGCGAGCGGGCCGATTTGCGCCGCACGTTCGAACGCAAAACCTACCACGACGGCCAGGAACTGCAAGTAGGGCCCAAGACCTACCGCCTGCACCTGCGCCGTTCCCAAAACCGCACGCACAAAGGCCGCTTCAGCCCAGGAGGAGACATCTACCTGTGGCTTTCCGAGGTGGACAGCGAAGCGGAACGGCAAAAGGCCCTGCGGCACCTGTTGAGCCGCCTCATCGCGCGCGACCAACTCCCGAGGATCGAGCGGCGCGTCCAGGAGTTGAACGAACGGCACTTCCGCCAGCCCATTCGGGGGGTCAAGTTGAAATACCTGAAGAGTCGGTGGGGGAGTTGTTCGGGCAAAGGGAACATCAACCTCAGCACCCGGCTGCTCTTCGCCCCGGCCGAGGTGCTCGATTACGTCATCATTCACGAACTGGCGCACCTCATCGAGATGAACCACTCGCCCCGCTTCTGGAAGCTGGTCGAACAAGCCATGCCCGACTACCGGGAAAAAGAGCGCTGGCTGAAGGAAAACGCCGCCGACTGCGACTGGTAGGGGCTCACTGCACCTTCTTCCCCTCGATGGGAAACTCGTAGCCCTCCACCCACACGCTGCCTTTGAAGGATTGCCCCTCCACCTGACCGTTGATGCTGACGTTGTACCCCTGCGCGGTGGTGGTGAACTTGAAGGTCTGGTCCTCCACCTCGAGGTTCTTCACGGGGCTTTCTTGCCCATTGACGATGAGCTTGCCCGACCATTCCTTCCCCTTCTTGCTGATGACCATTTGCCCGCGAACATCCCCTTCCGGGGTGTTGCTCACCACGTAGTCCCAGGTGCCGACCAGGGCATTCTTGCTGGGGCAAGACTCAGCGCTGAAAATCAGTACGGCAGCCAGCATGGCGCCAAGAAAAAGCAGCTTCTTCATGGGTAGGTAATTTTTCGTTAGCAAAGGGGTAAGATACATCCAATGCCTCGAATCGAGCGCCTCTAAAAGAAATTGATGAAGTCTTCGGGGTTGACGGGCTTGCCGCGATACCAGAGCTCGAAGTGAAGGTGGGGCCCGTCGGAGAGGTCGCCGGTGTTGCCGATGATGGCGACCGCCTCGCCGGCCTTGACCCGATCGCCCACTTTCTTCAGCAGCATGCTGTTGTGCTTGTAAAAGGTGACGATGTTGTTGGCATGCTGGATGCCGATGGTGTTGCCCGTTTCCAGGGTCCAGTCGGAGGCGATGACGTACCCGTCGAGGACGGCTTTGACGGGGGTGTTTTTGGGGGCGATGACGTCCACCCCGAAGTGCCGTTTTTCAGGCATGAAGCCGGCGCTGATTTCCCCCTTGACGGGGGGCACGAAGTAGAGTTGTTCGAGGGGGATGTCGAAAAAGCCGAGGCCGTCGGGGCCGCGGTTTTGGGCCACTTCCCGAATGCTTTCCAGTTCGAATTCATTGCGCAGAACGAGGTCTTCCTCGGCCAGGGGCACCTCCTCGAGGCTGTCGAGATGGACCAGGGATTCGGGTGGGCGGTCGGGGGGGAGTTCCACCTCGTTGGTGAGCATGCGGCGGAAAGCCTCGGTATAGGTTTGGTGGGCTTCGAGGAGGGTCTCGAGGCTGTCGAGTTGGCGGTTGATTTTCAGGAAGACGGGGTTGCTGTACACGTCGCCGTAGCCGGGAATGTAGCGCTTGGCGGGGGTGAGCACGAGGAGCGCCACCACGAGCGCCGCCACCAACACGAACAACACACTGCCCAGGATGTAAGCATTGAGCAGCGTGAGGCGATAAGTGGCGATCTCCTCGAAAGTCTCGGTGTTTTGGATGATCAGCTTGTAGGAAGCCTGCAACCGCTCCCACAGCGTGGGTCTGGGTTTGTTTTCCTCGCTCATGTGCCTGTTTTTTTGCTCTCGGGGCGCCGCCCCGAAGGACGCGCAAAGTAAAGAGTTTTCAGGCAATGCCCATCCGACGAACCCTTCCCCGCCTCCCCCTCGTTAGGGGTTTGAGGCAATAAAATAAATTTGCGGGCTCAAGGGTTTATTTTGCGGGCGCTCCGCAGCGGTGCGGGTAAGCGACCTTTCCATGTAAAAGCCAATTGATTTGAAAAAGCTCAACTTCCTCCTCCTCGTTTTTGCGGCTTGGTTTTTCATCAGCGGGTGCGTCACTCAAAAGAAGCGCGACGAAGCACCCGGCCCCCTCGGCATGCTGTATCAAAACACCACGGCGCGCTACAACGGCTACTACAACGCCACCCTGCTGCTGGAGGAAAGCCAACTGGCGCTCGAACAACAGGTCGCCGACAATTACTACCAGGTCCTCCCCCTGTACAAATACACCGAAGCCCCCAACCCCAAAGCCGTGGCCGGCAACCTGGACGAAGCCATCAAGAAAGTGACGGTGGTGGTCAGCCTGCATCGCCCCAGCCACTGGACGGACGACTGCTACCTGCTCATGGCCAAAGCCCAGTACCTCAAAAAGGATTACGAAGCCGCCGAAGAAACCCTCGAGTACCTGGTCGAGGAGTTCAGCCCCAGCAAGATGGCCGAAAAGAGCGCCAAGACGCGCAAGGGCAAGAAAGGCAAGAAAAGCCCCGCGGTCAAAAGTACCCCGGGCGACAAGCCCCGAGCCACCCCCAAAACCAAAAAGCAGAAGAACCGCGAAATCAAGAAAAAGAAAAAAGCCCGCGAAAAGGAGCGCAAGCAACGCAACCGCGAAATCAAGAAAAAACGCCGCCAGCGCAAGAAAGGCAAGAGCTCCGGCTCCCGAACCCGAACCGCCCGCTCCCAAACCCCCAAACCCGAACCGAAAAAAGAAGAACCCGCCGAAAAACAACCCGCCGAAGAAGCAGCCCCCCCCGACGAGGATGCCCCCATCGTCCCGGCACCGGGCATCATCAGCCTGGGCGACCTGCGCACCGACGTGGAAACCGAGTCCAACCCCGAAAGTTACGTGCTCAAGCACCGCCCCGCCTATCAAGAGGGCGTGCTGTGGTTGGCGCGCACCTACATCGAGCGGGAAAACTACACCAATGCCCTGCGCCTGCTCAAACAGCTGGACCAAAGCCCCGCCACCTTCGATGACATCCGCCGGGAATTGCCCGTGGTGGAAGCTTACTACCACCTGAAGCAAAAGAATTACGCCGCCGCCATCCCCGCCCTGGAAAAGGCCGTCGCCCTGCAAAAAGACCGCCTCCGCAAAGCGCGCTACACCTACATCATCGCCCAGCTCTTGCAAAAGCAAGGCCGCGGCGACGTCGCCTACCAGAAATTCGAGGAGGTGCTGAAATACAAGCCGGCCTACGAAATGGAATTCAGCGCCCGCCTCCAGATGGCTCAAAATGCCTACCTCAGTGGCAAGGGCAGCCCCGAAGAAGCCATGAAGAGCCTCGAACGCATGCTCAAAGACTTCAAAAACATCGAGTACAAAGACCAGATTTACTACGCCATGGCCCAAATCGAGTTCCAGCAGGGCCGTCGCGACGAAGGCATCCACTTGCTCAAGCAGTCCCTGGCCAACAGCACCTCCAACAACGCCATCAAAGCCGAAGCCTACTACCAGTTGGCTACCCTTTACTTCGAGAGCGAGGATTTCGTCCACGCCAAACTCTACTACGACAGCACCCTGCAGGTGCTGGCCCGCGATGACGAGCGCTACGAGCCCTCCAAACGCCTGGCCGCCAACCTCAAAGAAATTGCCGCCAACCTGGAGGTCATTCACCTCCAGGACAGCCTGCTACGCATCAGCCGCATGTCGGAGGAGGAAAAGCGGGAGCTGGCCTTCCAGCTCAAGAAGAAACAGGACGAGGAGCGTTTAGCCGCAGCAGCAGCCGCCGCCAAGCGCGTTCAGCAATCCGCCCGCACCCGCACCATCGGCACCCCCGCTTCTTTGGCCGGCACCACGGGTGCCACCCGCCCCGGCGGCGCCTCCACCCCCCGCAGCAATTTCTTCGCCTACGACGACCGCGCCGTCAAACGCGGCGAACGCGACTTCCAACGCAAATGGGGCAGCCGCCCCCTCGAAGACAACTGGCGGCGCTCCAATCAGCAATCCCTCACCATCCTGGGCGAAGAAGCCGAAGAAGCCGCCGCCGCCACCCTCACCGACGAGGAAGTCTCCCAACTGCTCAAAGACGTCCCCCAAACCGAAAAGCAAATCCGCAAAGCCCACCTCGACATCCAAACCGCCCTGTACGCCCTCGGTAAACTCTACCGCGACAAGCTCCAGCTGAACCAAAAGTCCATCGAAGCCCTCGAAACCCTCCTCCAACGCTACCCCGACACCCAGTACCAACTCGACGCCCTCTACCTGCTCTACATCGCCAACAAAGAGCTCGGCAACACGGCCCGCGCCGATTATTACAAAAACAAAATCATCAACGAATACCCCGAAACCACCTACGCCCGCCTGCTCAGCGACCCCACCTACGTGCAGCAACTGCTGACCAACGAAAAACGCCTGAACAACTACTACGACGAAACTTACGCCCTCTTCACCAAGGGCCAATACCAGCAAGCCTACGACCGCATCGAACAGGTCGGCGCCCAGTTCGGCTCCCAGCACAAGCTCCAGGCCCGCTTCGAGCTGCTCAAAGCCATGTGCCTGGGCAACCTCCAGGGCAAGGAAGCCTACATCCAGGGGTTGAAAGCATTCATCGGCAAGTACCCCGAAACCCCGGAAGCCACCCGCGCCAAGGAAATCCTGCGCCTGCTCGGCGCCGCCGTGGCGCGCGGGCCCGGCCAGGTGCGCGACACCGCCCTCACCACCCCCTTCAAGCTGGAGGAAAACAAACTGCACTACGTCATCGTCGTCTTCAACGGGCAAATCGACCTGAACGAAGCCAAAAACCAGATCGCCGACTACCACCGGGAGTTCCACAAGCTCGACCGCCTGCGCCTGTCCAACATCTACCTCGGCACCCAGAAAGAACGCCGCCCCATCATCGTCATCCGCCGCTTCAAGAACAAGGACGAAGCCATGAAATACTACGAGGGGGTACAACTGAACCGCGATAAATTCCTCGACCCCAAACAGTTTCAGTACGAGCTCTTCCCCATCACCCAGAACAATTACCGCGAAATCCTGCGCGCCAAGTCCATCGAAGGCTATCCCGAATTCTTCGCCCTCCACTACCTGAATTGAACACCTCCGAGGCAGGGGACTGCGCAGCAAATGCGCAATGATTCCCGGATTGGGGGGAGGTTTGGGTTCCTATGTGCGGGTTCGGGGGAGAAAACGCAAAACGCCGGTCCATCAGGACCGGCGTTTCGTTTTTGAAAAGCATCGCCTCCGGTCTGTAAGCCGGATTCTGTACTCCCCGAGGCGGGGAGCCTCTGTCATTTATCTGGCCCTGCCCTCACGAGCAGGGTCGAGCTGCCTACCCCTCCCGACGGCCTTCCGGGGAAGGCACACTGGGCGAGCAACCCAGCTCTTCCGAAAGGGAAGAATCGAGATGTACGCGGCATTTCAACCCACAAGGTTTGTCCGCCCCTCCGGTTGCCCGGAGACGCCGTGCGCTCTTACCGCACGTTTTCACCCTTACCCCTGACGGGGCGGTTGTTTTCTGTGACACTCGCTGTGCCCGGCCGAAACCGGACCCCACCCGTTAGGTGGTGTGGTGCTCTACGTTGTCCGGACTTTCCTCGGAAGCGCCGAAACGCCCCCGCGACAGAGCGACCGAAAGCGATGCGCTGCAAAAATAACAC
>CAZBYX010000109.1:7887-11524 GCA_964496055.1 uncultured Saprospiraceae bacterium | reverse complement strand
CCTTCTGTTCACTCTGCGGTTTAAACCACACCCTTCCTCATTCTCACTCCCTCCCCGCCAAGAGCCAAAAGCCCGAAGCCCGAAGCCCGAAGGGCGAGGGCGGCCCAAAAGTGAGCTTGTCCGTACGGACGAGCGAACGGCCAAAAAGCGAGCCCTCTTCGAGGGCGAGCGACCCAACGGCCAGACAGGTCAGCTGCGCTCTTCCCAGATGCGGCACAGGTGGATGATGGTTTCCACGGCCTTTTCCATGTCCTGAACGGAAACCCATTCTTGCTTGGAGTGGAAGGCGTGCTCGCCGGCGAAGATGTTCGGGCAGGGCAGCCCCATGAAGCTGAGGCGGGAGCCGTCCGTTCCGCCCCGGATGCTGGACTTGATGGGTCGAAGCCCGGCCCGACGGATGGCTTCCTCGGCGTATTCGACCACCTGGGGGTACTTGTCGAGCACCTCCTTCATGTTGCGGTACTGCTCGATGACCTTGAATTCGGCGTGGCTGTTGGGATAGGCTTGCATCACCTCGTCGAGCAGACGGCGGAGCAAGTCTTCGTATTCCTTGAGTTTGGGGGTTTCGAAATCGCGGATGATGAACTGCAGGGTGGCTTTTTCGACCATGCCCTCGAAGCTCAGGGGATGGATGAAGCCCTGACGCCCCCCGGTGGTTTCGGGGCTGAGGCGGTCTTTGGGCAGGCGGGCCAGGAGCTCGGCACCGGCCTTGACGGCGCTTTCGAGTTTGCCCTTGGCAAAGCCGGGGTGGGCGCTCACCCCGTGGATGGTGATGACGACGGCATCGGCGCTGAAGGTCTCGTCTTCGAGGGAGCCGCGTTGCTCGCCGTCCACCGTGTAGCCGAAATCGGCACCGAGCTTTTCCATATCGACCTTGTCCACACCGCGGCCGATTTCTTCATCGGGGGTGAAGAGAATGCGGATGGCCCCGTGTTTGACCTCGGGGTGGGTCATGAAGAAGTGGGCGGCGTCCATGATTTCGGCCAGGCCGGCTTTGTTGTCGGCGCCGAGCAGCGTGGTGCCGCTGGCGGTGATGATGTCGTTGCCGATTTGGTCTTTCAGGTGGGGGTGGTTTTCGGGGCTGAGGACCTGGGAGGGGTCGTCGGGCAGCACGATGGGGGAGCCGTCGTAATTGCGGTGGATGATGGGCTTGACGCCGGCGCCGCTGCAATCGGGCGAGGTGTCCATGTGGGAACAAAAGCAGATGACGGGCACTTGTTTCTCCGTGTTGGCAGGGATGGTGGCATAGACGTAGCCGTACTCGTCGAGGTGGGCGTCTTCGATGCCCATGGCTTGCAGTTCTTCGACCAGCAGGCGCCCCAGGTTCTTTTGCTTTTCGGTGGAGGGGATGGTCTTCGAGTTGGGGTCGGACTGGGTGTCAATCTGAACGTATCGCAGAAAGCGCTCCAGGACAGTGTGTTGGATTTCCATTATGCGAAGAGGGTTTTAAAGCTGCGGAATGGCGGGCAAATTAGGAAAGCCCCCCCGAACCTCCAACCGCCCCACCCTTAACAGAATTTTAATCGTCGGGGTAGCATCTTCCAACGGGGGCACTTCGTTTTCCCGCCGTAATGCAAGCTGGATTGCCATTCGCCCCGTCCGGGGGTGACGTTTTCTCAGGCGGCGGTCTAAATCAGAGGGGTTTTCTCGTTGCCCCGAAATTCGCCCGGCTCCTCCAAAACACATCGCTGAACCCTTGCAGCTTTCATTCTTTTGATATTTCGAAACAACCATCACCCATCCCTTCCGAAGGTGAGTCACTTTGCTTTCGAGGGGAAAGGGACTGTTCAAAACCAAAATGAACCGAAACATGAAAAAATTCCATCTGTTTCTGTTGGGAACCGCGCTCTGCTCGACCCTGTTGCTGACCACCGGTTGCGAAGAAGACACCCCCGGCCCGGGGGGCGGGGATTTGCCCCCCATCGTGACCATCATCAACAGCCCCCCGGATACCATCAATGAATTGGGCGGGGAAATCACCGTCACCATCGAGGCCATCAAGGGTACGCAACCCCTCAAGACGGTCACCGTTCTGGAAGACAACGTCAAGATCGACGACCTGTCTCGCCTGACCTTCAACAACCAGCCCGGCTCGGCCAACCCCTTCCTCGTCACCGGTTCGGACGTGGACGGATTCACCTGGGACATCCGCATCGTCGCTCACGACGCCTTCGACACCCGCACCTACACCATCCGCGTCGAGGATGAAGCCGGCCTGACCGACGAAGCCAGCTTCGACCTCACCATCAGCGACCCCGGCACCCCCGTCGAGAAGGAAATCGTCGGCATCCTCATGAACCAGTCGGGCCCCGCCGGCCAGGGCGCCCTCGACCTCGATGACGGCGTCCAAACCGGCGCCCATAGCGGAAACCCCGACATCGCCGAAATCCGCGACCTCGGCATCGACATCAACGCCCCCAGCAACGCCGAAAACTGGCGCCAGCAAATCGGGCCCATGAACGACGCCGTCGTCCGCATCGTGGACCTCAGCGCCATGGAAAACTTCAGCTTCGACAACGCCACCAAGAAGGAGCAAATCGAGGCCGCTTTTGACTCGGGGGTGGACCTGACCGAGGAGGTGGTGCCCTTCGGCGAAACCGACCCCGTCAAAGCCACACCCAAACTCCAGGAAGGGGACCTGCTCGTCGTGCGCCGCGGCACGCGCACTTACCTGCTGCGCATCGACGCCATCAACGTCACCCCCAACGACAACATGGACTCGTACACCATCTCCATCAAGTATTGATGGGGGGGCACCGAATCGGTCCGTGAGCCGGAAAGTCGGGCCGCGCCTGAACAATCGGGCGGCGGCCCACCTTTTTCAGGGGCCTGTTAACAACTCATTAACGCGCGTTGATGGGTCATTAACAGGCCCCTCGTTTTGTTGGTTCTAAATTTGTCGGGCTCTCGAAGGTGCAGAATCTGAACCGATTTTGCACCCCGCCATTTTGCCATCCATTCGTTTCATTCATCAAAAACCATAGGAAGATGCTTGCAAAAATCCGTTTGAGCTTTTTGGCCGTTTTGGCTGTGGCCTTCCTGATGAGCTGCAGCAACGGCGGTGACGACAACGTCCGTGCCGAGGCTCGCAATGCCGTCCAGGAAAACCCCTCGGCCGTGACGCCCAGCACGACGCCCACTCCCCCCACCGCACCGCAAGCCCCCACGGGTCCGACCACCACGGTGCAGTTCGAAGAAACCGAATTCGACTTCGGCAAAGTGAAAGCCGGGGAGAAGGTGCGCCACACCTACAAATTCAAGAACACCGGCAGCGAGCCCCTCATCATCAGCAACGCCAAGGGCAGCTGCGGTTGCACCGTCCCGAGCTGGCCGCGCGAGCCCATTCCCCCGGGTGGCACCGGTGAAGTTACTGTCGAGTTTAACAGCAAAAACAAAAAGGGGCCGCGCAACCAGAAGGTCACCATCACCGCCAACACCGACCCGCCGCAAATCTTCCTCTACCTGAAAGGCGAGGTCGAACCCGCCGACGGCGGCACCACCACCAACGTCCAGGTCCAGTAAGACCTCCCGCCGTCTTAGCAAAAAGCCTGCACAGTCGTAAATTGTGCAGGCTTTTTCTTTGAGTGGAGAGTGGAGAGTGGAGAGTGGAGAGTGGAGAGTGGAGAGTGGAGAGTGG
>CAZBYX010000109.1:0-7787 GCA_964496055.1 uncultured Saprospiraceae bacterium | reverse complement strand
GAGTGGAGAGTGGAGAGTGGAGAGTGGAGAGTGGAGAGTGGAGAGTGGAGAGTGGTTTTGCGAGAGGAAAACAATCGATTCGTCACCGAAAGCATACTATGATCAGCCGCTACCTATCGCTCATCAAGTTCAGTCACACCATTTTCGCATTGCCCTTCGCCATTCTGGGCTATGCTTTGGGTTCGTTGGAGGCAGGGGGATTCAGCATGAAAGTCCTGGGGCTGGTGCTGTTGTGCATGGTGTTCGCACGCAGTGCCGCCATGGCCTTCAACCGCTACCTGGACCGGGACATCGACAAGCTGAACCCGCGCACGGCACAGCGGGAAATCCCCGCAGGGCTCATTCGGCCGCGCTCGGCGCTGCTTTTCGTGGCGGTCAATTCGGCGCTGTTCATCTTCACCACCTACTTTCTCAACCCCCTTTGCTTCGCGCTGTCGCCGGTGGCGCTGGTCGTCATTCTGGGCTACAGCTACACCAAGCGTTTCACCGCCCTGTGCCACTTCGTTCTGGGGCTGGGGTTGGCGCTGGCGCCCATCGGTGCCTACCTGGCCACGGGGGGCGGGTTCGACCTCATCCCGCTGCTTTATTCGGGGGCGGTGCTGTTTTGGGTGTCGGGCTTCGACATCATCTATGCCCTGCAAGACGAGGAGTTCGACAAAAGCCTGCATTTGCATTCCATCCCGGCCCGGCTGGGGAAAACCGACGCCCTTCGGCTGGCCGCCCTGCTGCACATTTTCTGCGCGGGTTTCATCCTCGCCGGAGCTTACTTCCTGCCGATTCACTATTCGCAATTCGGGACGCTGAACGGCATTGCCGCAGCCGTCTTCCTCATCTTGCTCCTCTACCAGCACCACCTGGTCAAACCCGATGACCTCAGCCGGGTGGATTTGGCCTTCTTCACCACCAACGGCATAGCCAGCCTCATTTTCGGGGGCTTGATCGTCTTAGACCTCTTTGTGTGAGGGTTCCACCTTCTTCAGGTCGGGTTGGGGCTTCGGCTCTTCTTTCCTTCCAGCCTTCGCTTTGCGCGTAAGGGAAAACAGCACCCCCGCCCCCAGAACGACCGTCACCACGGCGAAAGACAGCCATTCCGGCAAATCCACGTGGTGGATGAGCATCATCTTCACACCCACGTACCCCAGGATGATGATGAGGCTCCACTTCAGGTAGGCGAAGCGGTCCAGCGCCGCCGCCAGCACGAAGTACATGCTGCGCAGCCCCAGGATGGCGAAGATGTTGGAGGAAAACACCAGGAAGGGGTCGGTCGTGATGGCGAAGATGGCGGGAATGGAATCCACCGCGAACATGATGTCGGTGGTTTCCACCATCACCAAGGCCACGAAAAGGGGGGTGGCGGCCAGGATGTGCCGCTTGCGGATGAAAAACCGCTCGCCGTGGTACTCCTTCGTCACGGGCAGGAATTTGCGCACGGTGCGCAGGATAGGGTTCTTCGCCGGCTCGATGGACTCGTGCCCGCCTCGCCACATGTTCCAGGCCCCATAGAGCAGCAACAATCCGAAAAAGTAGCTGATCCAGGTCAGGTTTTCAATGAGCAGCACCCCCAGCAAAATGAAGACGATGCGAAAAACGATGGCCCCCAGAATGCCCCAGAACAACACCCGGTGCTGATACTGGGAAGGGGTTTTGAAGTAGGTGAAAATCAGGGCGATGACGAAGATGTTGTCCATGCTGAGGGACAGCTCGATGAGGTAGCCGGTCAGATATTTGACCAAGGCCTGCATGCCCGTGTGCGGCTTGCCCACCTCTTGACCCAAACCCAACCAGGCATGCTCGTAGCCCAGATACACGAAGCCCCCGAACAGCAGGGCCAGGCTCACCCACATGCTCGTCCAGCGCAAGGACTCCCGCCCGCCCATGGTGTGCGGAATGCGGTTGAGCACCAGCAAATCCACGGCGAGCAAAACCAGAACCAAGGCAATGAAAAGCGCCCAAATCATGAAAACCCTTTGAAAGGTGAACCTCGCCTCCAAATTACGCAATCCCTGGAGGCGGCGTTATAGCTCCGGTGATTCAGGCTGAATACGTTTCAGGGCGGCCAGACTCTCTTCGGTTTCTCGCTTCCTCGATTCCGCGCTCCCTCAAACCCTCCACTCCAACCCTCACTCCTCAAATCCGCGGTTCCTCGGTTCCTCAAATCCTCCTTGCGTGATATTCATCCTCATTCGCCGGCGCTATAATGACCTCCATTTTACCCGGTGGTCACCTCAAAGGTTGGGTTTCCATTGCAACAATTGTGTCATACTTGACCGGCGCCCCCTGCCGGACGACGAAAACCCGGTCCGACCCGAAGGGCCGGACCGGGTGATTCGCCCCTCAATGACGGACTTGCAGTCGCAGGGTGTGCTGCCAGTCGGTTCCCTGCAAGCGGAGGAAATACAGGCCGGCCGGCAGGTGGGAGGTAGAGAGGGGAAGCGTGGCTTCTCCCTGCAAACGATGGCGCTCCGGGGAGAGGACCAACCGCCCGGCTGCGTCGAAGAGGCTGAGCCGCAGCTCGGCGGGCGCTTCCAGGGTCAGTTGGAGGGTGGCGGTGTGATCGGCGGGGTTGGGGAAGAGGCGGGCGGCTCTCAGGGCCGGGGGCAGCTCTTCGGCGCTGGAAACGGAGTCGCCCAGCAAATCGCGTTGGAAGGCCCCGTTGCCGTGGGTGGCCATGCGCAGCTTGCGGGTCGTGGACGAAATTTTCAGGTCGAAGACCATAACCGCTTCGGGCAGGCCCTCCATGAAGGGCTCCCAGCTCTGCCCCCCGTCGGTCGAGACGAAGACCCCGACGTCGTTGCCGACGTAAATGTGATCGGGGAAGAGGGGGTCCACGATGACGGCGTTGGTGGGCACGTCGGGCAATCCGAGGGAGATGTCCGTCCAGGAGGCGCCGAAATCATCGGTGCGGAAGAGGTGTCCGGAGCCGAAGCCCGAGAAGGTGACGAAGGCGGTGGCGGGGTTCTCGGGATGGACGGTCAGGTCCATGGGGAAGCGGTCGGGCAGGTTCTGGGTGACGTCGATCCAGGTTTCGCCGCCGTCTTTGGTGACGAAGAGGCGGCTGCGCGTCCCGCCGAAGAGGGCGGTGGGGGCGGTGCCCGCATAGACCACATCGGGGTTGGTGGGCGCCACTTCGAGGCTGAGCACGGGGTTGTTTCCATCGAGGGCTTGGCCGCCGTTGGTCAGGCTCCAACTCGTGCCCCCGTCGGTGGATTTGGCCACCCCACTGCTGCCGGCGTAGAGGATGTTCCCGTCGGAGGGCGAGATGACGTAGGGGGCGATGAAGGCCGTGTTCCCGATGCGGGGAATGCTCACGCCGGAAAACCCGTTCCCGCCGTCGGTGCTGCGGCGCACGTTGAGGAACTGAGAGGAGACGAAGAGGATGTCGTCGTTCAGGGGGTGGATGGCGGTCCAGCTGCCGTCGCCGCCGCTGATGCGGGTCCAGGTCAGGTCGCCGTTCCAGCGGATGGTGCCGTTGTCCTGCAGGCCGCCGAGGAAGAGCCCGTCGGAGGTCAGGGAGGTGGACACCCCGTTGTAAAACTGGGTGGTTTGCAGCCGGCCGTTGGCGCTGCGGAAGCTCAGGCCCCCGTCTTCGGAGCGGTGGATGCCCCCGTCGCTGGCGAAGTAGACGACGTCCGGGTTGGTGGGGTGGTACTGCACGTCGTGGATGTCGGAATGGATGTAGTTGGCGTTGCCGTCGGGTCCTTCGATGGGGGGGTTGGCAAAGCCCACCCCGCCGACGGATACCTGCGTGAGGGTGGTGCCCCCGTCGCTGGAAACCCAGGCTTCGATGCCGATGACGACGATGCGGTCGGGATTCTGGGGGTGGACGGCCACGTCGTGGGAGAACCAGCCCTGCCATTTGGAGTAGTCGGTCGTATTGCGCAATTGCCAGGATTCACCGAAATCGCTCGAACGGTACAGCCAGCTGGCGCCGTTGGAGCTGCTGAAACCGTTGCCGAAGCTGGCGTACACGACGTCGGGCTGGCTGGGAGCGTAATTGAGTTGAATCTTGCCCTCGAAATCAGTGACCAGGGGCGCGCCGATTTTGTACCAGGTGGCGCCGCCGTCGCTGCTGCGGTAGATGCCCCGGCCGCTGGAGCGGAAGTTGCCGCAGGCGGCGAGCACGAGGTCCGGGTCATCGGGGTGGACGAGCAGGTCGTTGGCCATGGCAACGGGCAGCACCTGCGTCCAGCTTTCGCCCGCATCCGTGCTTTTGTACACCCCGTCGGTGGTGGCGGCGTAAAGGATGTCGCCGTTGCCGGGAAAGACCTTGACCGCCCACACGCCCTGCTGTTGTTCGAAGGACCAGTCGAGACTCTTTTCCCAGGATTGCCCCCCGTCGGTGGATTTGAGGATGCCGATGCCGTAGCTGCCCCGGGTATTGCGGTAGGCGGCTCCCGTGCCGGCACCGATGAGGTTGTACACTTCCCCCGTGCCGATGTAAATCGTCGTGGAATCGTCGGGTGCGAAAGCGATGCTACTGACCCCCAGGACGGGGAACCCGGTGGGCACGCGTTGCCAGGCGTCGCGGCCCTGGCCGCCGCTGTAGCTGCGCCACAGGCCTCCGCTGGCCGAGCCGGCGTACACCGTTCGGGGGTTCTGGGGGTTGAAGGCGATGGCGAGCATCCGCCCGCCCCGGTTGTGGGGTCCCAGTGATTCCCAGGGCTCTACCGGAGGGTTGCCGCGTTCGGCAGCCAGCGCCTCGCGCTGGCGTTGCACTTCCTGCCAGGCGGCAAAATGAGCGCGCTCGGGCACCCTACCTTCAGGGTAAGTCTGCACCATGCCCAGAAAACTCAGAGCTTCCAGAGCCCCCGAAACGGGTTCGGCGGGCGGGTCGGTGGCGGGCGGGTCGGGTCGGAGGAAGAAAATTGCAAGCAGCAGGGTTGCAACCAACAACAGGAGGGGTACTCGTTTCGTCATGACGTGCGGGTTAGGTGGTGAAGGGCAAGGCTGAAACTCTTGATTCTCAAAACCTTGCCGTCGGGTTAAATATAAGCTCCCCGCCGCAAAATCGGCGGGGGTCGGGGAAAGTGCCGCGCGTTTTGTTGGCTGCATTGCAGATGTGCCCCCGAATTGCTGGGGAGTGGACGCAACCTCTCCCGGTGCCGTTCTGTTTAGGCATCGAACCAATCCACTGAACCCCCAACCCGGATTCATGAAGCTCCCTTGCCGTGCGGTTCTGGTTTTTGCCTTTCAGCTTTCCGTTCTCGGGTTCGTCTCCGGGCAGTCCACCGTCATCTTGAGCGGCTACGTCCGGGATGCCGCCAGCGGCGAATCCCTTCCGGGCGCCAACGTCTTCGACCTCGATGACCCCGCCCTGGGCACCACCACCAACCCCTACGGCTTCTTCTCCCTCACCCTCCCCGCCGGCCCCCACACCCTGCGCATTTCCTACCTGGGCTACCGGGACACCACCCTCCAATTGGACCTGCGCGAAAACACCCGCCTCAACGTCGCCCTCGAACCCGGCATCACCATTCAGGAGGTGGTCGTGCGTTCGGACGAAGGAGAGCGCGCCCTCACCGACCCGGGCATGGGCACGGTCGCCCTGCCGGTGGAGAACATCCGCCAATTGCCGGTCGTCTTCGGGGAAATCGACGTTTTGAAAACCCTCCAGCTCTTGCCGGGCGTCCTTTCCGCCCAGGAAGGCAACGCCGGCTTTTACGTCCGCGGGGGCGGGCCCGACCAGAACCTCATCCTGCTCGACGAAGCGGTGGTGTACAACTCGGGGCACATGCTGGGCTTCTTCTCCGTCTTCAACGGCGACGCCATCAAAAACACCACCCTCATCAAGGGGGGCATGCCCGCCCGCTACGGGGGGCGCGTTTCCAGCGTGGTGGACATCCAGATGAAGGAGGGCAACGACAAAAAACTGGGGGTTTCCGGGGGCATCGGCCTCATCGCCAGCCGCCTGACCGTGGAAGGCCCCCTGAAAAAAGAGCGCAGCAGCTTCATCCTCAGCGGGCGCCGCACTTACGCCTTCGACCTCGCCCAACCCCTGCTGGACAACACCGACTTCGCCGGTACCAACTACTTCTTCTACGACCTCAACGCCAAAGTCAACCACCGCTTCAGCGACCGCGACCGCCTCTTCCTCAGCGCCTATTTCGGCCGCGACGTGCTCAGGTTCCGCGCCTCCGAACGCGACTTCTTCTTCGACCTGCCCTACGGCAACCAAACCGCCACCCTGCGCTGGAACCACCTCTTCGGCGACCGCCTCTTCCTCAACCTCAGTGCGGTGTTCAACGAGTACGAGTTCGAATTCCATGGCGGTCAGGACGACTTTGTCGCCGACGTCTATTCCGGCGTGCGCGACTGGAACCTCAAAGCCGATTTCGACTTCTACCCCACCCCCGAACACCACCTGCGCTTCGGCACCAACTACACCTGGCACCGCCTCACCCCCAACGTCGCCAGCGCCACCAACGGCGAGGAGAACTTCTCCAACGACCTGTTGCCCGTCTTCGCCCACGAAAGCAGCCTCTACCTCAGCGACGAATGGCAGCCCCGGCCCCACCTCACCCTCTACGCCGGCCTGCGCCTCAACTACTTCCTCCAGACCGGCCCCTACACCTCCAAACTCGACGGCCGCACCTACGAAAAAGGCGAGCCCGTCAAAGGCTACCTGAACCCCGAACCCCGCCTCAGCCTCGCCTGGCGCCTCGACGCCCGGAACGCCCTCAAAGCCGGCCTCACCCTCGCCAACCAGTACATCCACCTCGTAAGCAATTCCACCAACACCCTGCCCGCCGACGTCTGGGTGCCCAGCACCGAGCGCGTCAAACCCCAAACAGGCTGGCAATATGCCCTCGGCTGGTTCCGCAACTTCCCCCGAAAAGACCTCGAAGCCTCCGTCGAGCTCTACTACAAAGCCCTCGACAACCAGATCGACTACCGCGAGGACTACGTCAACGACATCGCCGACGACCTCGAAAACGAATTCGTCTTCGGCTCGGGGCGCTCCTACGGCCTGGAGCTCTTCCTCAAGAAGCGCTCCGGCCGCCTCAACGGCTGGGTGGGTTACACCCTGGCCAAAACCGAACGAACCTTCCCCGACATCAACGAAGGCAAAACCTTCCCCGCCACCTACGACCGCCGCCACGACCTCTCCATCGTCGCCCAATACCGCCTCAACGACCGCTGGACCCTCGCCGCCACCTTCGTCTATGGCACCGGCAACGCCTTCACCCCCCTGAAAAGCCTCTACTTCATCGAACGCACCCTCAACCCCGAATTCGGCGCCCGCAACAGCGCCCGCCTCGAACCCTACCACCGCCTCGACCTCTCCGCCACCCTCCACCCCAAAAACCAAAAAGACAAACCCTGGAAATCCTCCTGGACCTTCGCCCTCTACAACGCCTACAACCGGAAGAACACCTTCTTCCTCTTCTACGATTTCCAGACCAACTTCGAACAGGGTACCGCCCGGGCCGAAGCCTTCAAAGTCGCGCTCTTTCCCATCATCCCCTCGGTAACCTGGAACTTCCGAAGGTGAATGTTCCTTCAATGAAAGTTGAGAGTTGAGAGTTCAGAGTTGAGGGGAGGTTGGAGGTTGGAGGTGGGGAGTGGTGGGGGCGAGCGGTAGAGGGGCGCCGGGTCGTACTCGCGAACTCTGTTCGCGAGAGGCTGTCGAACGGACTGTACTCGCGAACTCCGGTCGCGAGACCCCTGCGAACGAAACTGTACTCGCGAACTCTGTTCGCGAGAGGTCTTTCGAACGGAGTTCGAAAGTACAAGCCACCGACGGACGGGGTTCAAAGGAAAACCAAAACACCATGCCGCGAATGCGC
>CAZBYX010000108.1:0-11537 GCA_964496055.1 uncultured Saprospiraceae bacterium | reverse complement strand
CGGAGCCCTGCCATCGGCGGACTCGGCAACCAAGGGGGGCGCAAACCCGCCTCCCCTCCCACCTGTGACCCGGGTCTCTTACATTTTCAGGATTCGGGTGCTGCCAAGCAAGCCCTCGCCGGAGAGCTGGAGCAGGTAGAGGCCCTGGGGCAACTCGCTCAGGTCGAAGTGCAGCTCGTTGGGGCCGCGTTCGAAGCGGGCGGGCCATTCCCGAAGGAGCCGGCCGTCCGGACGAAGGAGCCCGAGGCGGTATTCGCCGCTGCGCGTCACTTCGACATCGATGTGGAGGGTTTGGCGCACGGGGTTGGGAAACACGCGCAGATTCGCCAGGAGGCCCTCCCGGTCGAAGGTGCTGCTGGAGAGGTCTTCCTCGACGCTGAGGGAGGCGCTGGCGGTGCCGTCGCCGGAAGAGGAGCCGTTCAGGTTCACCGCATTGCTGGCGGCATAGAAGGTGACGGGGCCGGTTCCGGGTTCGGGGGCCAGCCATTTCATGACGAATGTGTTGCTGTCTTCCTGGGGGAAGTCGTGCTCGATGTACTCGCGACTGCTGAGGGTGACGGTGTGCATGTGGGCGGGCACTTCGACCCATCCGCCGGCCTGGGAGTTCTGTTCGTCCAGGGCCACGGCTTGAAACCCGTAAGCGGCGGGCATGCCGTTGCCGGGGGTGTTCACGATGCGCAGCTCGTACACTTTTTCGGGCTTGTACGCGCCGACCGGCTGGCCGTTTTCTAACAGTTGAATGCTCAGGGTAGGACTGAAGGCACCGGACGAGTGGCAGCCGGGATTGGCGCAGGTGCCGACACTGCCGGTGCTGCCCGGCGCTCCCGTCACCTGCAGCCCCTGAACGGCACCCGGACCGCCAGAACGGCTCTGAAACAACACGGCGAGGAACGCCAGAACGAAGAATTTGTAAACGACTCGCATTTTCATAGGGGGCATTTTTTATGGGTGGTGAATATTTGGATGGCGGTTTCACTCAGCACAGGGGCCCCTGCCCTCGAAGGAGGGCGCCCCTTCAATGAAGCCCATGTTCCGAAAGCAATTTGGAAAGCCAAAAGATGTGCAGGGGCGCCCCCGCTTCCATCTCAACCCGGGTCCGTCGACCCGAGCCCCAACCCCTCAAAGCCTCAGCATGGCACATTGGAAATGAAAACGGACTTTTGGAGCGAACACCTGATTTGGAGGTGGTGGTAGTCCTGGGGTGGATCTCGTTCTTTGGGTCCACTGCAAAAATGGTTGCAACCCTGAAGTTTAAAGTTTATTTCTTTGGTTGTCAAGGATTTAATCAAATCCTCGATTTCTCAAATCTTCGGTTCCCCGGCGGAATTGGACTTTTTGCAGCAGACTCATCTTCAATCTGAGACCAAGATGCACAATTTTCGTTTAGCCGCGGGAAAAAGAAAAAAAGACTGCAGAGCTTGTCAGCCCCCGTACAGATACCCCAGCTCGGGGCGCTTGCCGTAGCCCTGGCGGAAGAAGGCGTCGATGAGCGGTTTGTCGGCGGCGAAATCTCCGGTGGGCAAGAAGGGTTCGGCGAAGATGACTTCCCGGCTTCGGTAGTCGAAGCGGCACAGCACGATGGGCACGCCCGCCCCGTGGGCAATGTAGTAAAAACCGGTCTTGAGCTGCTCCACCTTGCTGCGGGTGCCCTCCGGGGCGATGGCCACGGCAAAGCGCTCTTTGGAGCGGAAGATGTCCACCACCGCCTGCACGAAATTGGTGCGGCGGGAACGCACGACCGGGTACCCCCCCAACCAGCGAAACAGCCCCCCGAAGGGCCAGCGAAAGAGGCTGTCTTTGGCCAGGTACTTCACGTCCACACCCAGGGCACTGCGCACCAACAAGCCCAGCGGGAAATCCCAGTTCGAGGTGTGGGGGGCGACGGCGATGATGTAGCGGGGGTGGTCGGCGGGCAGCCCCCCGACGATTTTCCACCCCAGCAAGCGCAACAGAAATTTACTGAAACCGGATGCCATTCGATGCGTATTTCCTCGCCGTGCAAGATGCACCGATTTTTCATTCCCGCCAATTTTGCGGAAATTTGATTCCTTGCATTTCATTTTGAAACCCTTTCCCCCACCGCCTGGCACATCCCCAAAGTGTGAAAACTTCGTGAAACAACATTTGCCACTGGTCCTGCTGAGCATACTCCTCCCGCTGGGGGCCTTGGGCCAGACGGAGGCCCTCCCACCCCCCGTGCTCGAACCTAAGGCCGGCTTCTACGACCGCCCCGTCCGGGTGGAAATCTTCGCCGAAGGGCGTGCCGTCTATTACACCACGGACGGCAGCCGACCCCACCCCGGCCGCAGCCCCCGATACGAGGGCCCCATCCCCCTGAACCGCACCACGGTGCTGCGCGTGCTGGTGCGCCGGGGCGGGGAAGCGCACGAAAGCGCCCACACCTACTTCATCGGGGAGCCCGCCACCCGCTTTCCGGTGGTTTCCATCGCCATCGAGCCGTCCATCCTCTTCCATCCCGAGTACGGCTTGTTCATGAAGGGCTCTCGGGCGGTGGACAGCCTATGGAAGCTTCCCGGCGCCAACTTCTGGAGCCGCAGCGAAGTGGAGGCGCACACCGAAATCTTCGAAACGGGGGGGCGGCGCGTCTTCGCCAGTGGCACGGGCTTGCGCCTCTTCGGGGGCATGAGCCGCCTTTTCCCCCAGAAATCGCTGGCCCTGGTGGCACGCAAGCGCTACGGCAAAAAGCGCTTCGACCACCCCATCTTCGGCAAGGCCGGCCCCAAGAAGTTCAAGTTTCTCGTCCTGCGCAATTCCGGCTCCGATTTCGGGCGCACCCACTTCCGCGACGCCCTCATGACCTCCCTGGTCGATGGCTGGAACCTCGACAAACAGGCCTACCGCCCCGCCCACGTGTACATCAACGGCCGCTACTGGGGCCTCTACAACATCCGCGAAAAAATAAACCGCTACTTCATCGCCGACCACCACGACGTGGACAAGGACAGCATCGACCTCATCGAACACCGCATGAGCCTCAAAAAGGGCTCCACCTGGCACTACCGCCGCCTGCTCCAATTCCTCGAAGAGCACGACCTGAGCCAGGAGGCCGCCTTCGCCTGGGTGGAAAGCCAAATGGACGTGGACAACTTCATGGATTACCAGATCGCCCAGATCTACTTCGACAACCGCGACGCCGGCGGCAATATCAAGTTCTGGCGCCCCCAAAAACCCGACGGCAAATGGCGCTGGGTGCTCTTCGACACCGACTGGGGCTTCGGCCTGCATTATCCCGAAGCCTGGACCTTCAACAGCCTCGCCTTCCATACCGAGCCCGACGGGCCCAGCTGGCCCAACCCCCCCTGGAGCACGTTCATCCTGCGCAAGCTGCTCGAAAACGAGGGCTTCCGCCACCGTTTCGTCAATCGCTTCCTCGACCGCCTGAACACCAGCCTGGATCCCGCCCGCGTGGAAGCCCGCATCGACAGCTTCTACCGCATGCTGCGCCCGGAAATACCGCGCCACTTCGAACGCTGGAACCTCGACCCCCAAACCTGGGAAACCCACGTGCGCATCTGCCGCGAATTCGCCCGCCGACGCCCCGAATACGTGCGCATGCACCTCATGGAGCGCTTCCACACCGGCGCCCAACGCACCCTCGCCCTCGAAACCACTCCCGGCGGGCAAATCCTCCTCAACCACACCCTGCCCATCCAGGGGTCTTTCCAGGGCGTCTACTTCGAAAACTACCCCGTTCACCTGGAGGCCGTCCCCCAGTTGGGCTACCGCTTCTCCCACTGGGAGGGCCTGCCGCTGAACCCCGGTGAAAAGAGCCTCACCTTGCGGCTGAGCCAAAACCACACCCGGCTGAAAGCCGTCTTCGAACCCCATCGCCACCCCCTGGCCGACCGCATCCTCTTCAACGAAATCGCCCCGAACAACCGCCTGGCCGGCGACTGGCTCGAAATCTACAACGCCACCGAAGAAGCCGTCCACCTTCGGGGCTGGCTGCTGACCGACCTGCGCAATACCTTCACCTTCCCCGACGTCACCCTCCCGCCCAAAGAGTACCTCGTCCTGTGCGAAGATTCCGCCGCCTTCCTCAAACACTTCCCCTACGCCTACAACGTCGTCGGGGGGCTCTCCTTCGGGATCAACAAGGTGGAAGAACGCCTCCAACTCTTCAGCTCCGACGGCGCCGTCGTGGACCAGTTCCACTACCGCCTGCCTCCCACCGACTCCCTCTTCACCCTCAACCTCCTGCTCCCCTGGCTCGACAACAGCAGCCTCGAAAACTGGGAAGTCCGCATGGACGCGGGCACCCCCTGCTTCGCCAACCCCTTCTACGTGCAAAGCGTCATCCAGGCCCAACGCACCCTCTGGACCCAGGTCGGCATCTCCGCCGCCGTGGCCCTCATTTGCATCACCCTGCTCGCCTTGCGCCTGAAAGCCAAAAGACAAGCAAAGGGGCGGAAGCTCCACGCTCTTGGAATGGAAGATTGGAGAAACTGAGGATGGGAGGTCTTCCGAAGGCCGCCGTTAGTGTCGGCGTGACTTTGAGTCACGCCGACACTAACATTTCCTCCACTTGCACGCCTGCCGCACCCCCTCCCGTCAACTGATGGCATAGGAAGTCAGGCGGCACTTCACCTTCAGGATTTGGTTGATTTCGCTGACGTCCACCTCGTAGGGCTGGTACACGTCCGAATTGTCGGAGATGAGGCGCAGGCGCACCACCTGATTGCCCTCTTTGATTTGCTGGATGCGCTTGGCGACCACCCCGTCGGTGACCACCACATACACGTGGTTGTCGCGCAGGGGGTCGCCGCGTTCGAGGGGTTCGCACACGACGATGTCGCCGTTGGTGATGGTGGGCAGCATGCTGTCGCCAGAAATTTCGAAGGCGATGAGGCGGCCTTCCATATGAGGTAGGGAGAATTTGGGCAACTCGGCCATGAAGCCGGGGTTTTGGTGCTTCAGGGCATAGCCCGCTACGGCGCGCTCCGGCACGAGCGTGATGTTTTGCCGCCCGGGCATCTGTCGTTCCGAGAGGGGCCGCACCGGCAGGTTCTCCCATGCGGGGCTGTCCTCCAGGAACATTTCCTCGCTGTTGCCGAACAGGAAGTTGGCGTTCACGCCGTAGTGATGAAACAGGCGGTTGAGCTGATCCACCGTGATGTTGCGCTTGCCCTTCAGGATGCTGTTGATCACGTGGTTGTAGGTGCCGAGCTTTTTGGCCAAGTCCGACTTGCCTTTTATGAGGCGCAGGTCTTCGAGCTTGTAGTACACATTCTTAAACCGCTGATTGACAATATGTTCGGAGAAAGAACCCATATTTTTGACAAAATTTGTTTTAAGAATTTGGACTTTAAAACTTTTTGTTTCTAAATTTGCCTCATGAGAAACAAACACTGAGCCTCTGGAAACCGAAAGTTACAAAAACCTGCCAAAACCCATCAAAAATGAACGGTCCGCAAGCAAATCGTTTTCACTCGGGGCGGTACGAGTCGTTGTTTCGCGGTTGGGCTTCGGGAGTGGGTCCCCGCCCGGGCGGGGCGGCTGCGCCGCTCACCCTGGGGCGCCTGTTGCGGCAGCTCGGGGCGCTGGTGCAGAAGCTATATGTGGCGCTGAAGTACCAGGTTTACAAGTGGACCGGTCTGAAGCTCCGCCCCCTGCAACTGCCCTGGATGAAGCTGGCCTTCATCACCCTGACGGCTTACGTAGCCTTCGAAAAGGAATGGACCTTCACCATCAACATGGACGGCCCGCCCGTGCAGACGCAAAGCGCGGGCTTCGAATCCTCTCTGCAGCCGCAGGCGGTTTCCACCGCCCTGCCCGTCGAGCGCCCGCCTGCCAAGCCCGCTTCGCCCTTCGAGGCCCTGCCAGGCGACGACGCCAAAACCCGCCGCTACAAGGCCTACATCCGCCGTTTCGAAAAGGTGGCCCTGGCCGAAAAGAAGAAGTTCGGCATCCCCGCCAGCGTGAAAATGGCGCAGGCCCTGCTCGAAAGCGACGCCGGCCAAAGCCCCCTGGCCCGCCAGACCAACAACCATTTCGGCATGAAGTGCTTCTCGCGCAGTTGCAGCAAAGACCACTGCGTCAACTTCGGCGACGACCACCACAAAGACTTCTTCCGCCGCTTCAACACCCCCTGGGAAAGCTGGCGCGCCCATAGCCTCCTCATCGCCAACGGCAAGTACAAAAGCCTCCTGCAGTACGGCGACGATTACCGCAAATGGGCCAAAGGCCTCAGCCGCCTGGGCTATGCCACCGACCCGCGTTACCCCCAAAAACTCATCAACACCATCGAAACCTATCAACTCCACTGGCTCGACAAACGCCCCTCCGCCTTCTGACCCCGCGAAACCAAAAGCATCCGTAGTTTCCTCATGTATGTTCCGGGATCGACCGCCGCCCTCCCGCAGGGTCGGGCGGTCTTTTTTCATTGCCCGCCGCAAGCCAGGGGCACCCCACCCGAAGCACAGTCCGCCGCGCAAGGGCGGCCATGCCGGCAAACGGAAAAAGGGAAACCCCCTTCCCACTCAAACCACTTGCCGTTCAAACCGAAAGGCTTTAAGGTTTTCTGGCATGTTTTTGGCTCCTCCTCGGTTGAACCCTCGTTAAAGGACATCTGACAATCACCTTTCGCCCGAGGGTACACCACAGGTTCCGGCGCCGTCTTTCCGGCGGTCCCGGAATTTTTTTTTGCCCACCTGCCCAAAGTCCGGCTATTTTTGCCCCCCGACGCATAGCAGACCACCCAAGCAACGCCCGCAAGGAAACCATGGAAGACAAACACTGGAACCTGAGAATCTACGGCAAGGTCCAGGGGGTTTGGTATCGGGGTTCGGCGCGCAACAAGGCTCTGGAGCTGGGTTTGCGCGGCTACGTCCGCAACGAGCCCGATGGCAGCGTGTACTGCGAAGTGGAAGGACCCCCTGACCGACTGGAACAATTCGTAGCCTGGTGCAAACAAGGGCCGCCCCTGGCCGTCGTTACGGAAGTGGAAGTGGAAGAAGGTGAATGGGAAGGCTTCCAGACGTTTTCCATCCGCCGCTGAGCACCTGAACCCTGTCAAAAATCCCCAACGATGCGCATCTTATTCTGCCTGCTGCTGGTGTGGCCCCTGACGGGCGCCTTGGCCCAACTGCCCGACTCGACCGCTCAGCCCACCCCCTGCCCCATCGCCCTCGACACCCTCGACGAGTTCGACTCCACCCGCCTCATCGCCACCCAACCCATCCCCATCGGCTTCCTGGTACCCACCAAAAACCTCAGCGCCGACCTCGAGGGGGAAACCCTGACCGAAGAGGCCAAAGCCCTCTTCTCCTACGCCGAAAGCACCGACAACGTGCGCTCCTTCTTTCTGACCCTCGTCGTCACCGAACACAAGGTGCGCAAAATCGAGCCGGGCCTGAACGTGCTCATCAAGTTCGACAATGGGCAGATTTACAAACTGTACAACGCCCCCGACCGCGGGGAACTGAACCGCGACATCATCATGTGGCTCTATCAACACACCTGCGTGGTGCCCCTCGAAATCTACCACCTGATGAAATTCGCCCAGATAGAGAAAATCCGCATCAATTACGAAGGCTACAAGCGCACCATCGCCCTGGAACCCGAACAACGCAAAGCCCTGCAAGACGCCGTCCTCTGCGTGGAACAACGCCTGCGACAAGGGCTGAACCTCATCAAGCCCTGAGCGCAAACAGGATGGGGAAAGGGGAAGGGGGAGGGCGCGGTCAGCGCAGCATACACACCAGCCGGCAATACTTTTTGAGGCTGACCACCTGCCAGGCTTCCAACACTCCGCGAACGGCCGATTCCTCGCGGGCGGCCAGCGCCACCCAGAAGCCCTTGTGCTCGGCTTTTTCTTCCTCGAAGACCTGCCGATCGAAGATTTCCTGCACCCCATGCGCATGGCGGGGCAGCAGCAGGCGGTTGGCGCCCGACCAGTTGTCAAAGCCCACGGAGGCGTCTCGGCAAAGGCGTTCCAGCAGGTCGAGGTCGGCGGGGTCATCGCTCAGCAGGAAAGCACAGAAGGTGGCGTGGCGGCTGGAAGCCAGCAGCTCCAACTCGTCGTAGATGACCAGGCGTTTTTTGCCCAGCACCCGCACGCGCCGCTTTTCCTGGTCGAGCAAGACCACATCCCCGTAGCGCCTCTTCGAGCGCGGCTGGGGCACACTGAGCACTACGGCCCGCGCCGGGTCGATGCGCCGCGCCCAGACGATTTCGGGCAGGGTGTCGGGGTTGAGGCAAACGGGCACCACCCCCAGGTCGGACTGGATGGCCTGGTCGCCGGGCTCGAAGTGATAACCCAGGTGGTTCCAGGCATGGCGGGCGGTCGTCCAATTGCCGATGGCCGTGGCGGCGATGCCGAGGTTTTGCCAGGCCGATTCGTTGAAGGGGTTGATTTCGGCAGCCCGCTTGGCGTAGTAGTAGGCGGGGCGCCACTCCTGGCGGTTTTTGTAAATGCGGCTCAGGCAAGCGTAGGGCTCGCTCCAGTCGGGAGCCAGGCGCGTCAGGCGCTTGTGCAGCTTCACGGCATTGTACACGTCGCCCGCCCGGTCGTATTGCACGGCCTGCAAGAAGAGGCTTTCCAGTTCGGACTCGTATTTCTTTTGTTTTCCCATGAAGCTGAATGACTCATTGCCTGCCTCGCCCTCCTCCCACCCCGCCACCGATTCGTGCAAGGGGGGAGGTGCAATTCAGGGAGGGACGCAAACAAAGATAAGCGGAAAATGGCATCGGGCTTGGGGGGCTCGGTGCAAAAATTATCCGATCGCCCTGTGCTGATGCTTGCAAAAAGCAGGCCGCGAAGCACTTAGGCATTTCGAAAAAAGATTTTCGAAAAGGGAGCTCCCCCGTAGGGCGCGGTCAGTAGGGGCACTTGAGGTCCCCGAAATAATACATGAGCCCGATGCCGAACAAGACGTAGGTGTCGTTATCCTTGCTGTTGCCGCGCTGGCGCCCTTCTTGGCCGATGGGGAATTCCAGGTTGTTCAGCAGGAAGAAGTCGGGGTCTTCCTGGAAAAGTTCGGGGGAGCGGTCGACGAGGCGGGCGGCGATGCTGCCGTGGAGGTCTTCCACGTCTTCGACGTCGGGATAGACGGTGCTGACGTCGTCGAGGTAATCGGAGAAGAGCCGGCGGGCGCTGAGCTCGATGTTGACACTCCACTCATAGCTGAGGTCAATTTTGAAACCGGCGCCATAGACCCAGCCGGCCGACAGGGTGGAATACTCTTCGCCACGGAACTGCCCTTCGGTGCCGAGGGGAGCCAGCTCCACCCAGCGGTTGTCGATTTCGGCTTTGGGGTTGAAGTGGGTGACGCCGAAGCCGGCAAAGAGATAGGGCGTCCAGCCCTGGTCTTTGCTGCCGTGGAAGTAGGGCAGGAAGTTGAATTCCAGCTGGGCGATACCGTCGAAGATGATGGAAGCGAAGTGCAGGTTGCGGGCGCGTTCGAAGACGTTGTCCGAGTCTGCATCGTAGGCGCTGACTTTGCCGAGGTTGGCTCCCAGCTTGACGGCGACCCGCTCGTTGAAGTTGTAGCGGGCGGCCAGCCCCCCGGCGGCATGCAAGCGGTTGAGGCGCAGGTTGGTGTTCAGGTCGCCGAAGTAATTGCTCACCCCCAGCCAGCCTCCGGCCTCCCACCCTTCCTGAGCGGAAGCCGGCGTCAGCAAGAACCCGAGCAACAATAGGGAAAGGATATTTCTCACTTCGTTTCTTTTTTTGGTGCCCGTCGAAGGGGCGCAAAGTTACTATTTAACGACCAAGCCCGGTGTGCATTTCCTCCGCCGGCAAATTTTGCGCCCTTGCCCCCCGAAACGCGCTCAATCTTTCCCCGGAAAAGCGCAACAAATCCAAAAATCCCTATCTTTGCGCGCCTTTTCCAACCGTATTACTGAAAAAAGACCTGCAATCATGAACACCGTAGCCATAAAAAGCCGGCCCCGACCGAAATTGGGAACCAAAATCGCCCGGCAAAGCCGCCGGGAAGGCTTGATCCCCTGCGTGCTTTATGGTGGGGAAGATATCATCCATTTCAACACCACCTACAACGAGATTCGGGACCTGGTGTACACCCCCGATTTCAAGATTGCCGAAGTGGAGGTGGAAGGCAAGACCTACCGCTGTATCATCAAGGAGGTGCAGTTTCACCCCGTGAAGGAGAACATCCTGCACATCGACTTCCTGCAGCTCATCGAGGGCCGGCCGGTGAAGGTGGAGTTGCCGGTGCATTGCAAGGGGAACTCCCCGGGCGTGCGCGCCGGCGGCAAGCTGATTCAAAAAATGCGCCGGGTGAAGGTGAAAGCCACGCCCGAAAACCTGGTGGAGGAGCTGGAACTCGACATTTCCAACTTGAATTTGGGGCAATCCATCCGCGTGCGGGACATTACGGTTCCGGAAGGCGTGGAAATTTTGAGCGCCCCGGGGACGCCGGTTGCTTCGGTTGAGGTTCCGCGTGCGCTGCGCGGTGCCGCCGCCGGTGAAGAAGCGGTCGAGGAAGGAGCCGAAGAAGGGGCTGAAGCGGGCGAAGAAGCCACCGCCGGCGAATAAAGTGGCCCTTCGGGCAGGCGCCTTTTCGGGCGGCGTAAAGATCGCGTGTATCTTTACGCCGCCTGATTTTTTGAGCCTATGGACAAACTCGCCGTCACCCTGGTTCAATGCGCGTTGGTGTGGGAAGACCCCGCCGCCAACCGCCAGCACATCGCCCGCCTGCTGCCGCCCCCCGGCTCCACCGACCTGGTGGTGCTGCCGGAAATGTTCTCCAGCGGCTTCACCATGAATGCCCGGGCCGTCGCCGAAGGTATGGATGGCCCCACCATCCAGTGGATGCGGCAACAGGCACAACGCCTCGATGCAGCCCTGACCGGGAGCCTCGTCATCCGCGATGGGGAAGCTTTCTTCAACCGCCTCATCTGGATGTTCCCCGACGGGCGCCTCGAACACTACGACAAGCGGCACCTCTTCACCCTGGCCGACGAACACCGCACCTACACCCCCGGCCGACGCCGCCTCCTGGTGGAGTTCAAGGGCTGGAAAATCCTCCCCCTCATTTGCTACGACCTGCGCTTCCCCGTTTGGAGCCGCAACACCAAGGACTACGACCTGTTGCTCTACGTAGCCAACTGGCCCATCATGCGGGCCCAAGCCTGGAAGCAGCTGCTCATCGCCCGCGCCATCGAAAACCTCTGCTATACGGCGGGCGTCAATCGCGTCGGGCGAGACGGCAAGGACATCCCCTATTCCGGCGACACCATGCTGGTGGACTACGCCGGGCAGGTGCAATACCACCTCTGCATGCAAGAGGGCACCCAAACCCTCCTCCTCTCCAAACCCGAACAGGAAGCCTTCCGCCAAAAACTGGCCTTCCTCCAGGACCGCGACCGCTTCACCCTCCTTTGAGGCACCTGCCTCCGGCATTTTTCTATTTTTGGGCGAATCGAACCAAACCCTTCGCCATGAGAAAAGTGCCCGTTTTTGCCGCCTTCCTCCTTTCCATCACGACGCTATTTGCCCAACGCCAACCCCTCGACTACTTCCTGCCCCCCACACCCTACGACCCCTCCATCCC
>CAZBYX010000107.1:2746-11566 GCA_964496055.1 uncultured Saprospiraceae bacterium | reverse complement strand
TCCGACGGCACACCCCCTCCCCCGGAACCCGATTCCGAATCCTGATGCTCACTCCTCATCCTTTTTCCACTTCCACCGCCGTGCGCTGTGACCGAATGCCGGTTCATCGGTCTATTAGGTGCTTCCGGGCTGATACGTCGGCAGTGCTCGACGGGCCCGGCAGCCCAAACATCAATCCCCATTGAAATGCGTATCAAACACTTTTTGAGCTGCCTCTTGCTCCTTTACCCCCTGATCCACTACGGCCAACCCGAAGCCGTAGAGACCGTCAAGGGCATGAGCCAGGGCATGAAAAACGCGCTGCGCATCGAGCTGCCCACCGACGACCACAAACTCATCGGCAAGATGTGGGAAAAAACCTTGAAGGACTTCAAGGGCAAAACCAAATACAATCGCAAGACGAAGGAGTGGTTCACCGACGATGTCCACATCGGCGCCCTGAGCGCCAACACGGTGGACGTTTACGCCCGGGCCGACCAGCGCGAACTGCTCGTCTGGTTCGATTTGGGCGGGGCCTATCTCAGCGCCGACACCCACCCCGACGAATTCGCACATGCCCAGCGCTTGCTCCAGGACTTTCACCATCGGCTGGAGGTGGCGCTGGCCGAGGACGCCCTCGAACGACAGGAAAAGCAGTTCAAAAACTTGCAGAGCGAGCTGAAAAAGCTCGAAAAGCAAAACAAGGAACTGCACCAAACCATCGAAAAAGCCAAAAAAGCCATTGCCGAGGCGGAAAAGGGCATCGAGGAAAACCTCAAGGCCCAGGAAGCCAAAAAAGCCGAGCTCGATAAGCAAGCCCAGTCCGTGGATACCGCCAAGAAACAACTCACCACTCTGAAGCGCAAAAACTGAAAATGGGGAAACAAATGTCACCGAGGGATTGGCTCCAGGGTCAATCCCTCCTTTTTCCCCCATTCTTGCCCCTTCGGGGAGTGCCCCTTCATGGGAGGGGAAGGCCGGAGGGGGGCGGAGTTCGAGCCACTGAGATTCAAACCGTCTGCTTTCGGAGCTGCTTGGAGCAGTTCCGAGACGCATTTTTCACCAAATCAAAACAAAATGAACGAGTTAACTACCTGGACGGAAGTGTTTTTGGCCAGCATGCAATCCTTCGGGGAGGAGTTGCTGCGCGCCATTCCCGCCATCATCGGTTCCATTCTCATTCTGCTTTTGGGGTGGCTTTTTTCCCGGCTGGTAGCGCGGGGCGTGGCGCGTCTGTTGCGGGCCGTCAAATTCGATACCCTGGCTCAAAAAGTGCGCGCCACCGACTTTTTGCAAAAAGCCGGGGTGAAGACCACCCCGAGTGCGCTTTTCGGAACCTTCGTTTACTGGATTTTGATGTTGCTGGTCGTCATCTCGGCTGCGGAGGCGCTGGGTTGGGAGGCCGTATCGAATGAGGTGTCCAAGCTGGTGTCTTATCTCCCCAACCTGGTGATTGCCATCGTCTTGTTCATCGTCGGGAGCTACATCGCCGGCTTCGTGCGCGACATCATCCAGGGGGCCACCTCCAGTTTGGGCATCCCTTCGGGGCGCGTCATTGCTTATGTGGTGTTCTATCTGTTGCTCATTCTGGTGGTTTTGACGGCGCTGGAGCAAGCCGGGGTGGACACGACCATCATCACCAACAACCTGTTGCTCATTCTGGGCGCCGTTTTGGCCGCAGCAGCCATTTCTTACGGGTTGGCCTCGCGCGACATCCTGTCCAATCTGCTGGCGGGCTTCTACAGCAAACGCACTTTTCAGGTCGGCAAGACCATCGAGTTGGAGGGCCTGAAAGGCAAGATCGTGGAGGTCAGCAACATAGCCGTCACCATCCAGCAGGACGACGGCACCAAAGTGGTGGTGCCCGCCCACAAATTGATTACCAATGCCGTCAAGGTGTTGGGCTGAGGCTCGATGGAGAAAAAAGTTTATTCAGAACCGGAAAACGCGGCGGCTGCGCAAAATCTCCCTCTCGGGTTGGGGCAGGGGTGCGCGGGCGGCTGCGTTTTTCCTCACAAGCAAGGGTCATGCGTCGGAAAATCCGAGCCTGGAAGGTGACTTTCTACCTGTTGTTTTTTGCCCTGCTGGCCATCGTGTTCATTCAGAACAGCCATCCGGTGGCGGTGCAGTTGTTGTTCTGGCAGGTGGAATTGCCGCTGGTGGTTTTGTTGTTGGGGGGCTTGCTCAGCGGGGCCTTGCTTTGTTTCGTGGCCGTCCTGTTCACGGGGCGGTAGCGGGCTCGTCGGGGCGGGAGGGGGCAAAGAGTCGGCGCTCGAAGGCGTAGCGCTTCAGGTAAAAGTTGTAGAAGAACACGATGCCGGTGACCAGGAGCTTGTTCAGATACTGGTGCGCGGCGAGGAAGGGGTGCTGCCCGAACCCCCAGATGAGCCCCGTGCTGAGCGCCAGCCCCCCCGCCGAGACGGCCATGGCCAGCAGGAAAGCCCGCGAGAGCCGCCGTCTCAGGGTGAAGACGAATCGCTTCTGCAACCAGAAATTGACCCCCACCGCCACCGAAAAACTCACCACGTTCGACCACACGGGCGGCAGCACGGTGTACACCAACAGGACGTACAGACCGTAATCCACTGCCGTGGCCACCGAAGAAGTGGCGGCGAAGCGGGCTTTCTGCAGCAAAAGCGCTTTGAGAGGGTGCATGGGCTTGGCGGTTCAGGTCTTTTCCCGGCCGACGACCGAAATCCAGGCTTCGGGGTCCAGGACGCGCATGAAATAGGACAGGCGCCCCCGGTCCGATTTCTCATGGAAGAGCAAAAAGCGCCCGGTGCGCAGGGTGGTGCTCAAGCGGGGGACGATGAAAAAGCCCTCCTCCTGCAAATGCCCCAACTCGAAGAATTCCAGCTTGCCGTCGGTCTTGGCCAGCTCCGCCAAAACCGGAACGGTGTGACGGCCGTCGTAGAGCCGCAAGCGGCCCGGGCGGCGCCGTAGGCTGTGATTGCGCTTCGTGTCGTTGAACAGGAAATAGAGGTGGTCGGGGCCGTTCAGCAGCACGTAGGAGAAATGGGCGCTTTCGGGCCAGGGGGCCGCTTGCAGTTTGGGCACCCGGCTCATCCACAACAGGCGCCCCTCGGGCGACAATTTGAGCACCAGGATGTCGAGGACGAAGTCGTTCACCCCCTGCCGGCGCCCGGATGAGACCAGGCCTTGGTCGATGAACTCGGCGATGAGGAAAGCCTCGCCGCGAGGGGTGGTCAGCAGGTGGTCGAAGGAATAATTGCGCAGGGGGTGCCAGGGGGCTTTGTAGCCGAAAGGGTGGCGGTCGTAGGCTTTGCGAAAAGCCTTTTTGTCGATGGGGTGGGTGTGGGTGAGGAGGGTTTGGGTTTGGGGCTCGAGCTGGAAGTAACAATAGCCGGCCCAGTTGTAAGTGAACTTTTTCCGAAAGAACCCGGCCGCGAGAAACCGCCCCTGAGGAGTGACGGCGAAGCGCAGGGCATCCACCACGCGCCCGGGCACCGTCAGGGGGTGCATGGAGGGCAAATCCGCCCCTTCACGGAAATGAACCACGCGGAACACGAACTTGGAGTTGGCGCGGTAGTGCCGCGACTTGCCCGTGTAATGGCGCACCGTCAGGTAGTGATTCCCGCGGCCGTCGTTGAGGGCTTCGACCAGTTGGAGGTTGGCGTTCTTCCAGGGCAGGAGGAAGACGCGGCGCTCCAGCAAAGCCAAATCGGCATCGAATACCGCCAGATGCAGGCGGGCGGGGTCTTCGTCGAAACCGCGTTCCCATCCGAAGACGGTGAGGCGCCGGCCGTTGTCGGCAAAGGCAATGCGGAATTCGGCCGGCCGCTTGGGTGCCGACCAGCTTTCCATCAGCAAATTTTCATCGAGGGGTTGCAGCGTAACCCCCTCGAAGCGCTGCAACCACAGCCGGCGGCGGGGGCTGCGGGCGCGCTGCAGGGCGCTGACCAGGCACAAGCGCCCGCCCCATTCCACCAACACCATCTGCCGGGCAATCAGATTGCCGTGCACCAAACTGATTTGGCGGGCGGCACGCTTGCGGAGCCGGGCATCGTACGCCTCCAAAAACAGGGCGGTGGGCAATAAAGTGTGGTTGGCTTTTTCCACCACGAAACCCGAAGCCGTCGGAACGATGTGGCGAAACTGGAAACCCGGCGGTGTGGGCGGGAGGCTGTCTTCGGGGAGGCGAAGCGGCTGCGCACCCAGTGCCGGCCCGAAACTCAGGCAGAGCCCCGTGAACAGGGCCAGCAAGCTGTGTGGATGTACGACCATGGCGAAAAAATCCAGCGGAAAATCGAGACGGGGGGCGAAATCAGCCGATTCGTCCGTCCGGGAACAATTCCAGCTCCAGGGCGCGGCTGGCGTCCGGGTCGTATTGTTCGGAGGAGCCCTCCACCTGCCCGCTCATGATGTAGATGCCCCAGTCCACATCGATGGTGGCCACCGAGCGGGTGATGACCTTGCCGTCGGAAAAGGTGCCCGCAATGACGCGGCGGTCGATGAGCTCGCCTTTTTTCGTCAGGGTGGCCAGCACGTACTGGTAGTTCATCAGGCCGGCTTTCCAGTACACGATGGCGTGAAAATCCTTGATGCCGGCGATGCGGAAGCAAGGGACGAACTCGGTGTATTCGTCGGCCAGGTGGGGTTCCAGCCGCTGGATGTGTTGCAAGACCATCAGCTCGGGCAGAGCGTCGTTGTGCGTGCTGAAGACGTGGTGGGTGTGCTCGCCCAGCGTGACGGGCAGTTCCACTTCGGGGAATTTTTCCAGGAAAGTTTGGAAGGCGACTTTGGGCATGGATTCTTTCATGACGCGGTGAATTTGGTCTCCGCCCGGAAAGGGCCGAGGATGAGCCCCCGAAAAAAGCGAAGCGCGGCGCAGGTCCGCAAGCTGGCGGGCGAGGTCATCCCGTGGGGGTTGGGAGGGCCGGGTTGGGGGTGTGCACCCGCGCCTCAAACCGCCAACCCCCTCCCTTGGGGGCTCCATCTTGCAGGGATGACGCAAGTCATTCTCCAAGTGCGACCAAATGGATACATTTGCCCCCACCTTTGCTTCAAAGGCTTCGACCCTGCAAAAGTAGGTGGAAATCCGGGCATGGGCGTTGCGCTCGGTCAGGAAGCCTGAACCAAGAACACACGAATCATGGGCTGGTTTGGAAAGTTTCTGACCTCCTCCATTGGGCAGAAGGTCATCATGAGCCTCACGGGGCTGTTCCTCATCGTTTTTCTGGTGGTTCACTTGGCGGGCAATCTCCAGTTGCTCATCGACGACGGGGGGCGGCAGTTCAACCTCTACGCCAAATTCATGACCACCAACCCCCTGATCAAGACCATCTCCTACCTGCTTTACTTCTTCATTCTGCTGCATGCCATTCAGGGTTGGGCGCTTTGGCGCAAGAACCGCCTGGCGCGGGGCACTCAGCGCTATGCCGTGCACCGGGTGCGGGCGGTGAACACCCACCCGCGCATCGCCAGCCGCATGGGCTGGATCGGCACGGTGCTGTTCGTCTTTCTGCTCATTCACCTCTACCAGTTCTGGTTGCAGATGAAAATTGGGGCCCTGCCGATGGTCGATTACGACGGCGTGCTGGCGGCCAACCTCTACCTGCCCGTTCAGGAGGCCTATACCGACCTGGGGTTCGTGATTTTTTACGTGGTGAGCATGGGGGTGGTGGGCGCTCATCTGTGGCACGGCTTCCAGTCGGCATTCCAGACGCTGGGTCTGAACCACCGCAAGTACACCCCCCTCATTCAGGGGCTGGGCAAAATCTATTCGGTGGTGGTGCCGCTGGGTTTTGCCATCATTCCGGTCTTCTTCTATCTGGGCATCAAATTCTGAGCAACGCGAACCGAAAAATCACCTTTCGATATGCAACTCGACGGAAAAGTACCTCCCGGCCCCCTGGCGGAAAAATGGACGCGCTACCGCAGCACCATGCCTCTGGTGGCGCCCAACAACAAGCGCCGCCTGGAAGTCATCGTGGTGGGCACGGGGTTGGCGGGCGCTTCGGCCGCCGCCAGCCTGGGTGAGCTGGGCTATCAGGTGAAGTGCTTCACCTTCCACGACAGCCCGCGCCGGGCGCATTCCATCGCCGCGCAAGGGGGTATCAACGCCGCAAAAAACTACGCCAACGACGGCGACAGCGTCTGGCGCCTGTTTTACGACACCATCAAGGGCGGCGACTACCGCAGCCGCGAGGCCAACGTCCATCGCCTGGCGGAGGTCAGCGTCAACATCATCGATCAGGCCGTAGCGCAGGGCGTGCCCTTCGCCCGCGAATACGGCGGGCTGCTCGAAACGCGCTCCTTCGGCGGGGTGCAGGTGCGCCGCACCTTCTATGCGCGCGGGCAAACCGGGCAGCAACTCCTCATCGGGGCCTACCAGGCCCTGTCGCGGCAAATTGCCCTGGGCACCGTCCGGATGTACAACCGCCACGAAATGCTCGACCTGGTGCTGGTGGACGGCAAGGCGCGCGGCATCATCGCCCGCAACCTGCTCACCGGGGAGCTGGAGCGCCACGCCGCTCACTGCGTCGTCCTGGCCACCGGCGGGTACGGCAACGTCTTTTACCTGTCCACCAACGCCATGGGCAGCAACGTCACGGCTGCCTGGCGGGTCGTCAAGCGCGGGGCCTACATGGCCAACCCCTGCTTCACGCAGATCCACCCCACCTGCATCCCCGAATCGGGCGACTATCAAAGCAAGCTCACCCTCATGTCCGAGAGCTTGCGCAACGACGGGCGCGTGTGGGTGCCCAAGAAGAAAGAGGACGCCGAAGCCATCCGCCAGGGCCGCAAAACCGCCCTCGACATCCCCGAAGAAGACCGCGACTACTACCTGGAACGCCGCTACCCGGCCTTCGGCAACCTCGTGCCCCGGGACGTGGCCAGCCGCGCCGCCAAAGTGGAGTGCGACAAGGGCCACGGCGTGGTGCCCACCGGCCGCGGCGTCTTCCTCGACTTCTCCAGCGCCATCGAACGCTACGGGCGCAGCGCCGCCCACGCCCAGGGCATCGAAAACCCCGACCCCGAAACCATCACCCGGCTGGGGGAAAAGGTCATCGAAGAGAAGTACGGCAACCTCTTCGAGATGTACGAAAAGATCACGGGTGAGAACCCCTACAAGGTGCCCATGAAAATCTACCCCGCCGTCCATTATACCATGGGCGGGCTGTGGGTCGATTACAACCTGGAGACCAACATCCCGGGGCTGTTCGCCATCGGGGAGTGCAACTTCAGCGACCACGGCGCCAACCGCCTCGGCGCCAGCGCCCTCATGCAGGGGCTGGCCGACGGCTATTTCGTCCTGCCCTACACCATCGGCGTCTTCCTCAGCAACGAAATCCGCACCCCCAAATTCGACCCCGCTGCCGAGGAGTTCCGCCGGGCCGAAAAAGACACCCGCGAACGCCTCCAACAACTGCTCGACATCGGGGGGCAACACAGCGTCGAAAGCTTCCACCGCCGCCTGGGGCGCATCATGTGGGAACACTGCGGCATGTCGCGCAACGCCCAGGGCCTGGAAAAAGCCCGCGGCCTCATCCGCGAACTGCGCGAGGAATTCTACCGCGACGTCTTCGTGCCCGGCACCCAGACCGAATTCAACCCCGAACTGGAAAAAGCCCACCGCGTGGCCGACTTCCTCGAACTCGGCGAACTCATGTGCGTGGACGCCCTCCACCGCAATGAAAGCTGCGGCGGCCACTTCCGCGAAGAGTACCAGACCGATGAGGGCGAAGCCCTTCGAAACGACGAAGAATTCGCCTACGTCGCCGCATGGGAATGGACGGATACCTCAAAGGAGCCCGTCCTCCACAAGGAGGAACTCCGCTTCGAAAACGTCGAACTCAAGACCCGGAGCTATAAGTGAGACCGCCCGCAGGGGCAGGCGCGGGTTGTAAAATCGTAAAACCGTTGAATCGTCAAATCGCTGGGGGAGTTGGGGTTGGGGTTTGTGGGAAGCACCGAGGACACGGAAAGGTACAAAGAGCTGAACAGAAGGGAATTGCAGGTCTTGGCTGACATGAATCTGTTTCAACGAAGGGGGCGCTACCCTGTTTACCTACGGGAAACAGAAGAGGAAATCACGGAATCCTTGTGTGCCCATTACCTTCGTGAAACGGAAAAAATGATAGCATGTCTTCGAGAGAAATTGCATTGAAAAAAGCAGGTGAATTCGTGAGGATTTGCCTGGAATCGGGTCTGACCATCGACCGCGCGGTGGTCTTCGGCTCCTCTGTTTTCGGGCGGGCTCATAAAGATTCCGATATCGATCTGGCTTTGGTCAGTCCTGACTTTTCGCGCAATTTCATCCAGAACAACCACTTGACCCTGGAAGCCAAAATTCAGGTCCCGGAGGTGGAGGTCCATGCTTTTTATCCCGAAGCCTTTACGCCCCGGAATCCCCTGGTGGAAGAAATACTCAAATCCGGCGTGGTGATTTACCCGCCCCAAAAAGGGCTTCAATCTTCAGAAACCTTGGCTTCCTGAGCGATGGGAGCCGAAGCCTGTAAAATCGTAAAACCGCTGAATCGTCAAATCGCTGGGGGAGTTTGGGTCGGGGTTTGTGGGAACCACAGAGGACACGGAAAAGCCCACAGAGCGACCATACGGTCAGGACCATACGGTCAGGACCATACGGTCAGGACCATACGGTCAGGCAAGGGGGGAGCTGCGCAAAACTGCGTTTGCACTGCGAAAGAGCAGCGGTGAAAATCACACCCACCCTCTCAAACCCCACACCCCGCGATTTTACGATTTGACAGTTGAGCGCTTTTACAAAGGAGAAACCCTTGATCTTTTGCCTCCATGGCAACTCCATCCACCAACCCATACATCATGAAGCTGACACTGAAAATCTGGCGGCAGAAA
>CAZBYX010000107.1:0-2646 GCA_964496055.1 uncultured Saprospiraceae bacterium | reverse complement strand
TCCATCCACCAACCCATACATCATGAAGCTGACACTGAAAATCTGGCGGCAGAAAAATGCAGAATCGAAAGGCCGTTTCGAGACCTACGAAGTGGAAGCCGACGAACACATGAGCTTTCTGGAGATGCTCGACGTGCTCAACGAGCGGCTGGTATCGCAGAAACAGGAGCCGGTGGCCTTCGAACACGACTGCCGGGAAGGCATCTGCGGAGCTTGCAGCATGGTCATCAACGGGCAGCCGCACGGCCCCATGCGCGGCACCACCACCTGCCAGCTCCACATGCGCCACTTCAAAGACGGGGACACCATCTGGATCGAGCCGTTCCGGGCCAAGGCTTTCCCCGTCATCCGGGATCTGGTGGTGGACCGCTCCGCCTTCGACCGCATCATTCAGGCGGGGGGCTTCATCAGCGTCAATACGGGGCAAGCTCCCGACGGCAACACCATCCCCATTCCGAAAGACGTGGCTTCCAAGGCTTTCGACGCCGCCACCTGCATCGGTTGCGGGGCTTGTGTGGCGGCCTGCCCCAACGCTTCGGCCATGCTGTTCACCGCCGCCAAGGTGGCCCATCTGGCCCTGTTGCCCCAGGGGAAAGTGGAGGCCAAGCGGCGCGTGCTGCGCATGATGCAGCAGCACGACCAGGAAGGCTTTGGGCGCTGCAGCAACGTCACCGCCTGCGAAGCGGAATGCCCCAAGGAAATTTCCGTCGAGAACATCGCCCTCTTGAACCGGGAATACCTGCGGGCCGCCTTCACTGCGGAGGAGACCCCCTAAGCCTCCCGCGCCATGGCTTTGCTTTTGCGCCGCTTCCCGTTCTGGGCACCCCTGTTGCTTTTCCTCCTGCCGGAGGCGGGGGCCCAAAACGGGCGGTGGCAGGCCGGCGGCTATGCCAAGAGCCTCCAGTCCGTTCTGCGGCTGAACCTCCAGACCCCCTTTCCCTTCGATACCCTGCTCATCGACAACCTCCTGCACCACCGGCTGAATCTGAGCTGGTCGCCCCACCCCAACCTCGCCCTGCACACCGCCTGGCGCAACCGCCTCTTCTGGGGCGACCAGGTGCGCCTCGGCGGCGAGGCTTTCACCGAGCAACTCGACAACCCCAGCGAGTTCTTCGACCTCTCCATCAGCGGCACCGACAGCAAAGGCCTGGCCTACCACAGCACCCTCGACCGCCTTTACCTCGAATGGTTTGCGGGCAAGTGGGAGCTCCGCCTCGGGCGCCAGCGCATCAACTGGGGCATCGGCACCCTCTGGAACCCCAACGACCTGTTCAACACCTTCAACTTCGTGGACTTCGACTACGAGGAGCGCCCCGGCAGCGACGCCCTGCGCATCCGCTATGCCACCGGTTATGCAGGCGGCATCGAGCTGGCGGTCACCGCTTTCGAAGAGCTGCGCGAAGGAACCTTCGCCGCCCGCTGGCAGTTCAACCGCTGGAACTACGACTTCCAGCTCATCGGGGGCTATGCCCGCCACTTCCTGACCCTCGGCGGAGGCTGGGCGGGCAACCTGCGCAACGCCGGGTTCAAGGGGGAGTTCGCCTTCTTCCATCCGCTGGAGGCGGCGGATGAAGGGAGCTTCAGCGCCACGCTGGGCCTCGATTACGTCTTCTCCAACAGCCTGTACCTCAACGCCGGCTTCCTCTTCAACAGCCTCGGAACCAACGCCTCCAGTGCCGAAATCTTCACCTTCGAACTCTCGGCCCGAAACCTCTATCCCTACAAGTACACCGCCCTGCTGCAGCTGGCATACCCCCCGCACCCCCTGATGAACCTCAACCTCACCGCCCTGTACAGCCCCTCCCGCGCCCACGCCCTCTTCCTCTTCCCGACCTACACCTTGTCGGTGGCCGAAAACTGGGACCTCGACTTCGTCGCCCAGGTGGCCTTCAGCCGGGAGCGCAGTTACACCAGCACCGTGCAGGCTTTTTTCCTGCGGCTCAAGTACAGCTACTGACCGGTCCGGGTGCCCGCGGACGCTTTCATTTTCATTGAGCAGAGTCGTTGTTGGGGGAAGGGCTAACTTCACACCAAAACCGAAAGATGAAATCCTGGATTTCCTGGGCGCTGCGCCTCGTCGTGGCGGGCATTCTGTTCCAGACCCTGTACTTCAAATTCACGGGAGCGCCGGAGAGCCTTTACATTTTCGAGCGGACGGGTTTGGGCGATGCGGGGCGTATCGGCAGCGGGGTGGCGGAGCTGATTGCGGGGTTGTTGTTGCTGGTGCCGCGCACGGCCTGGTTGGGGGCATTGCTGGCTCTGGCCGTCATCAGCGGGGCACTCTTTTTCCACTTCACGAGCCTGGGCATCGAGGTGCAGGGCGACGGCGGCTTGTTGTTCTTTCTGGCGCTGGCGGTGTTCCTGGGCAGTGCCCTGACGTTGCTTCTGGAATGGCCCCGCTCGCCCCTTCCCCGCTGGCTGGGGCGCTCCTGAGTTTTTGTCTCCAATTCGACGCCATGTGGAATGAGCTGGAACGCATCGCTTTGCTGGGTACGGGGGAAGCTCCCTTTCCCGAATCGCTGCAGCGCTGGCTGGAAGCGCAAGGCTGGCAACCCGAAGCGGACCCCGCCCTCCGTGTGCTCCAGGCGGCAGCTCTCTGGGACCGATTGGACCGGGGCGCCCGCCCCTTCGAACCCGCCCCCGCAC
>CAZBYX010000106.1:0-11598 GCA_964496055.1 uncultured Saprospiraceae bacterium | reverse complement strand
AAACTCTCCACTCTAAACTCTCCACTCTAAACTCTCCACTCTAAACTCTCCACTCTAAACTCTCCACTCCCTCCTTTAAATCCCCTCCCCTCTCGCACCTTCTCCTTCACCGCACCACGATTTTCTTCCGCAGGAGGACCCCATCGGCGAACCCTTCCAGCAGGTAGGTTCCGGCGGGGAGTCGGCTCAGGTCCAGGGTTTGGGTGCCGGGGGGCGCCTGGAGCAGGATGCGGCCCGAAGCATCCAGTAGGCGGAAGCGGAGATCGGTCAGGGTTTCGGAGGGTTGGAGGAAGATGCGGTCGGCGGTGGGGTTGGGATAGACCACGAGGCTGGCGTCGAGGCTCGTTTCCAGGGTGGAGGTGACGAGGCCTTCCCCTTCGTGGAGGGTGTAGGTGGTGTTGGCGGGGAGGTTTTCGTAGGTGTCCACCTGGCCGCTGGGCCAGCGCACGGTGATGCGGTCGATGGCGGGGGCGTCGCCGAGGCCGAAGTGGAGCAGGGGGCTGTTTTGGGAGGCATAGCCGGAGCCGGCGGCGAGCTCGTCGGTGCACAGGAGGGTGCCGCTTTCCAGGGTCAGTTGGGCGCCGATGCCGAAGCGGTTGCTCTCCTTGCCGCGCAGGTGGAACTTGACCCAGTTTCCGGCGCCCGGGGTTTGGTTGATGAGCAACTGATTGCCGAGGGCGCCGTTGCGGTTGGCGACGAAGAGGTCGAGCAAGCCGTCGTTGTTGAAGTCGGCGCAGGCGGTGCCATAGGAGGCTTCCATGCTGGCTAGGAGGGTGTCCCCGCTGAGGGGTTCGAACTGGGGGATGCCCCCGCTGCTGCCGAGGTTGCGGTACAGGACGTTGGGCAGGGGGGAGAAGTAGCTGTCGTTGACCATGTAGATGTCGGGGCGGCCGTCGTTGTCGAAGTCGAGGAAGGTGGTGCCCCAGCCCATGCCGGGGTCGGTGATGCCGGCGCTCTGGCTGACGTCGAGGAAGGTGCCGTCGCCCTGATTGAGCAGCAGGGTGTTGTCGCTGAGGTTGGTGATGTAGAGGTCGAGCCAGCCGTCGTTATTGGCGTCGCCGAAATCCACGCCCATGCCTTGGCCGGCGTAGTTGGTGTTGCTTTGGGCGGAGACGTCGGTGAAGTGCCCCGTGCCGTCGTTCTGGTAGAGGATGTAGGGCTGGTGGGCGTCGTGGGTGAGGTAGAGGTCGGGGTCCTGGTCGCGGTCGTAGTCGAAGAAGACGGCGCCCATGGAAATTTGGGGGTCGGTGGCGCCGGAGGGGAGGGTGAAGTTTTCGAACTGGCCGTTGCCCAGGTTGCGGTAGAGGGTGTTTTCGAGGTTGATGCGCGCCACGTAGAGGTCCAGGTCGCCGTCGCGGTCCACGTCGGCGAAGAGGGCGGCGCGCACGCCGTCGGCGCCGAAGACCCCCGCCCAGGCGGTGATTTCCTGGAAGCTGCCGCCGTTGTTGCGGAACAGGCGGTCGGCGCCCTGCTGATGGCCGACGAAGAGGTCCAGCCAGCCGTCGTTGTCCACATCACCCCAGACGGCGCAGGTGGAATAACCCTCGACGGCGACCCCCAGCTCGGGGGCCACGTCCTCGAAGCGGAGGTCTCCGAGGTTGCGGAACAGCCGGTTGGGCCCTTCGCTGCGCGTGACGTAGATGTCATCGCGGCCGTCCCGGTCGTAATCGGCGATGGCGACCCCGTAATTCGGGCCCCAATCCCGCACCCCGGCCGCTTCGGCCAGGTCCTGGAAGTATTGTTGGGCAAAGAGGGTCGAGGGGAGGAAGAGGAGCAGGAGTAGTTTGTTGCGCATGATTGGGAGGGTTGAAAGAGTTAAAGCCAATTCTTCGTTGGGTCGGATTCGGAAAAGGGCTGCCACTCGATTCGGAGGCATCGGGTGGTTTGAGGGGTGATTTTGAAACGCTCGTCGATGCGCAGCCCGACGACCCAGCAAATTTCACCATTGGATTCCAAAATCCACACTTTTTCCTTGTCCAGGCGGCTGAGCTTGCGATTGCTGAAAAAATCCTGGAGTTTCTGGTGTCGCCCCCCCATGCCCAGGGGTTGGAAAACGTCGCCGGCCTGCCAGCGCCGCAGAACGAGGGGGAATCGCAGAGTTTGGGCGTCGAGGCAGGCGGTGTGGGGCGTATCGGGCAAGGGGTCCGGGGGGTGGGGGAGGGGTTGGATGAGCAGGCGGCCCTCGGGCAGGGCGACTTCGCGGGTGCCCTCCTCGATGGTGAGGGTGCCGGCCGCCTCCGGCGGATGCGGCGAGAGGATGAGCTCCTGGCGGTCGAACAACAAGCGCCCGCGGGGGGCCAGGAACAGGCGCCCCGTGCGCTCTTCGAGGGATTGCAGGATTTGCCCCACCTGACTGCGGTTGAAGCCGAAGGGCCGCAGCCATTCGAAGAGCAGCATGCGGGGGGCGGGGCTGTGTTGGAGGGCTTTCAGGGGCAGGCGATGCTCCCCCTCACGGCGGGAGAGGTGCTCGGCGAGCCATCTTTGCACGGCCCAGTCGGTGAGGCGTTCGGTTTCGCGCAGGATTTGGAGGGTGTGTTCGCAGCTCCGTTCCAGGGCAGGGTTCAGGTGGCGCAAGCGGGGCAGCACTTCCAGGCGGATGTAGTTGCGGCGGTATTTTTCCGAGCGGTTGGAGGCATCTTCCCGCCAGCGGAGCCCCCGGGCTTGGGCATGGGCTTCGAGCTCTTCTCGGGTGGCGAAAAGCAGGGGCCGGATGATGTGGTCGCGCCGGGGGCGGATGCTTCGCAGGCCGCGCAGGCCCGTCCCGCGCACGAGGTTCAGCAGCAGCGTCTCGATGGCGTCGGTCAGGTGGTGGGCCGTGGCGATGGATTCGCAACCCTGCATTTGCCGCAGCTCCTCCAGGTAGGTGTAGCGAAGCTCGCGCGCCGCCGCCTGAATGGACAGGCCGCGTGCCCGGGCGAAGCCCTCCGTGTCGAAGCGGCCGCAAAAGAAGGGCACTCCCAATTCTTCCGCCAGGTTTTCGACGAAGCGCTCGTCTTCGTCCGATTCCGCCCCCCGGAGCTGGAAATTGCAATGCCCGATGAGGAAGGGCAGCTCGGCCTGCCGAAACAGATGCGCCATCACGACGGAATCCAGCCCGCCACTGACGGCGAGCACGACCCGCCCTCCGCGGTGCAACCCTTCCTGCTGCAGGTATTTTCGAAAGCGCTCCAGCATCTCCCTGCGAATGTAGCCAATCGGGCGCTTTCGTCGCCCCGCCGGCGTGCTATCGCCCTTTTCGGTTATCTTTGCCCCCCCGTTCGGGCCCTGCCCGGCCGTGTGGCAACAACCCTTCAACCTTACCGATTTGAACCTCCACATCCAGGGCTGCATTTTCGACCTCGACGGCGTTCTGGTGGATACCGCCCGCTATCACTTCATCGCCTGGCGCCGCCTGGCCAACGAGCTGGGCTTCGACTTCGACGAGCAACGAAACGAACAGCTGAAAGGCGTCGGCCGCATGGAGAGCCTGGACCTCATCCTCTCCTGGGGTGGGGTGGCGCTGCCCCCCGAAAAAAAACGGGAACTGGCCGCCCGAAAGAACGAGTGGTACGTCGAGCTCATCCGCCACATGCAACCCGAGGAGGTCTTGCCGGGCGTTCGCCCCTTCCTGGAGGAGCTGAAAAGCCGGGAGGTGAAAATCGCTCTCGGTTCGGCCAGCAAGAACGCCCCCACCATCCTGCGCCAGGTGGGGCTGGAGCCCCTTTTCGACGCCGTGGTGGACGGCAACCACACCACGCGCAGCAAACCCGACCCCGAGGTCTTTTTGCTCGGAGCCCAACGGCTGGGCCTGCCCCCCGAACGCTGCATCGTCTTCGAGGATGCGGAAAAGGGCATCCAGGCCGCCCGCGCAGGGGGCTTCTGGGCCGTCGGCATCGGACAGCCCGAGTCGCTGGGGCGGGCCCATCTGGTCTTGCCCGGTTTCGAGGGGCTCCACTTCGAAGAGCTGTTGCACCGCCTGGCCCGGGCCGTAACCGTCTGAAGCACCGCCTGTCGTGGGGGGTTCGAGGTGGGCGGAGTGGGTGGGCTCCCAAACCCCGCCCCTGCCAACCGCCCGCTCCCACCGGCAATTTTCCTGAGGGGGGACGGGAAGGGGGGCTTTCAGGGACAAAACAGTTCGCCGACGCCCATACCCGAACATTTTTTACCCATATCACCATTCGACCGATGAAAAATTACCTCAAACACGACCCCTGGAGCATCATCGAGGAGGGTTTCCACCCCGCCTACAACCGCATATCGGAGAGCATTTTCAGCATCGGCAACGGCCGCATGGGCCAACGCGCCAACTTCGAGGAAGGCTACGGCGGCGACACCCTTCAGGGCAGCTACGTAGCCGGGGTGTACTACCCCGACAAGACGCGGGTGGGGTGGTGGAAAATCGGCTACCCGGAATATTTCGCCAAGGTGCTCAACGCCCCCAACTGGATCGGCATCGCCCTGCAGGTGGATGGGGAAAAGGTGGACCTGGCCACTGCTACGGTGCTGGACTTCCGCCGCGAGCTCAACATGAAGGAAGGCTGGTTGGGGCGCAGCTGTCGCCTGCGCCTGCCCAGCGGCAAAGAGCTGAACCTGGAAACCCGGCGCTTCTGCAGCATCGTGGACCAGGAGGCCGGCGCCATCCGCATGCGCATCCAGCCCCTGAATTTCGAGGGCGTGCTCGAAATCACCCCCTTCGTCGATGCCGATGTCATGAACGAGGATGCCAACTACGGGGAGAAGTTCTGGGACGAGGTGAGCCGTTCCATCGAGCAACGGCAAGGCTGGGTGGTGGCCGAAACCCGCAAAACGCACTTCCACGTCGCCACCGGCATGCGGTTTCAGGTGCTCAAAAACGGCGAAGAAGTGGGCGCCCCCGCCCTGCAAGAGGAGCGCGAAAAATTCGTCGCCTGCAAACTGGAGGTACCCTGCAAGGATGAGGACGAAATCCTCGTGTACAAATTCGGGGCGGTGGTATCCAGCCTCAACTGGGAAAAAGACCTGCTGCCAGACCGCTGCCGGCAGGTGCTCGAACTGGCGGCCCTCAAGGGCTTCGACAAAATGCTCGAAGAGCAGGCGGAAGCCTGGCAAAACAAATGGACCGAAGCCGACATCCTCATCGAGGGGGATGTGGCCGCCCAGCAGGGCATCCGCTTCAACATCTTTCAGCTCTACCAGACCTACACCGGGGAAGACGAGCGCCTCAACATCGGCCCCAAAGGCTTCACCGGTGAAAAGTACGGCGGCAGCACCTACTGGGACACCGAAGCCTACTGCCTGCCGTTCTACCTCGCCACCGCCGACCAAAAAGTGGCCCGCAACCTCCTCGTCTATCGCTACCGCCACCTGCCCAAAGCCATCGAAAACGCCCGCAAACTCGGCTTCACTGACGGCGCCGCCCTCTACCCCATGGTCACCATGAACGGCGAAGAGTGCCACAACGAGTGGGAAATCACCTTCGAGGAAATCCATCGCAACGGCGCCATCGCCTATGCCATCTACGACTACATCCGCTACACCGGCGACAAAGACTACCTGGCGGAGTGCGGCCTCGAAGTGCTCATCGGCATCGCGCGTTTCTGGGCTCAGCGCGTGCACTGGTCCAAGCGCCGCGGCAAGTACGTCATGCACGGGGTGACCGGCCCCAACGAGTACGAGAACAACGTCAACAACAACTGGTACACCAACTATATCGCCGTCTGGTGCCTCAAGTACACCCTCCACGCCCTCGAATGGGTGAAAAACAACCACCCCAACCGCTACGAGACGGTGCTGGAAAAAGCCAAATTCTACAACCACAGCGAGACCTCCAAATGGGAGCACATCATCGCCAACATGTACCTGCCCTACGACGACGAGCTTCGGGTCTTCGTACAACACGACGGCTTCCTCGACAAAGAACTCCAAACCGTGGACGCCCTGCCCCAAACGGTGCGCCCCCTGAACCAAAACTGGAGCTGGGACCGCATCCTGCGCTCCTGCTTCATCAAGCAGGCCGACGTCTTGCAGGGCATCTATTTTTTCCAGGATGATTTCACCGAAGAAACCATCCGGCGCAATTTTGAATTCTACGAGCCCATGACGGTGCACGAAAGCTCCCTCTCGCCCTGCATCCACGCCATCTTGGCTGCCCGCCTCGGGCTGGAGGAGAAAGCCTACCAAATGTACCTGCGCACCGCCCGCCTCGACCTGGACGACTACAACAACGACACCGAAGACGGCTGCCACATCACCAGCATGGCCGGCACCTGGATGGCCGTGGTCAAGGGGTTCGGCGGCATGCGCGTCAAGAACGACCTGCTGCATCTGGACCCCTTCCTGCCCAAAGCCTGGAAGAGCTACGCCTTCAAAATCCGCTTTCGGGGAGCCCTGCTCGAGGTGCGCGTCAGCCCCTTTGGCACCACCCTCGTCAACCACAGCTCCCAACCCGTACCCGTCGTGGTCTATGGGGATGTCTTCCGGCTGGAGCCCAAAGGCTGGGTGGAGGTCTCGCGTCAGCAGGCGCAGGCTTGAGCGTTTTTGGAATGCCTCTCCTTCCGTTGCGGGAAATACCTCGGCCTCCGAACAGCCCCGCGTAAGAGCAAGGGGGGGGGGGAGTGCCGGCATTCTTTCGGGGAAAAAATTTTCAGCTCCGATTTTCTCCAGGTCTCCAACCCTGGCCCCACCTCCTTGCCTGTCCAGGGGTTTCAGCTCCTTCGACCTTACGATTGAGGTCTTTTCGAGATATCACATTTCCTGCTGGCAGGAGCAATGGCCCCCAGTGTGTTTCCGCGTCGATGGCAGGCTCTGACAGATTAATTTTTTTCTTATCTTTGACAGACCAATCCAATCGCCCCAAGTTTGAAAACCTAATGAGGATATCCGATGAATTACTCTCCCCTTTTCTCGTGGGCATGCCTTGTGGCCTGTTTCTTTCTCCTCCCCCTTGAAAATTCCTTTGGACAAGGTCGCCTATCCCTGGGATTGCATTCCGGGGCCTTCGTCGTGAACGGAGACCTGGCCGCGCAGCCGCGGTTGGGGTTCAGTGGCACGGGGGCGATTTACTTTCAGGAGTTTCCCGGGCATTTGCGCGGCGAGCTGGTTTACAGCGTGTCGCGGGTCATCGATGGGCAGCGCGCCACCGAGGCCGCCCGGACGGTGGTGGAATTGCGCGACCTGGGCTACGGCACGAACCTGGCCTGGTATCCCAACTTCGAATTGACCTTCCTGGGGGGAAGCCTGCAGCTGCACTTCTCTGTCAGTCGGATGGGCATGGGCTGGAAGAAGTGGGACATCCAACCTTTTCTGGGGGCGGGCTTGTACTATCAGGCGGTGCGGTACGATGCTTTGAACGCCGACGGTCAGCCCTACGACTTCGCCGAAATCACCTCGCTCATCAACGCCAGCTCCGAAAACCTCCGAAAAGTGACGCGCCGGCTGTTGCGCGACCACATGGACGGCGACTTCGAAACCTTTCCCTCCCGCTCCAAGGACCATCCCTACGGGGTGTTCGCCCTCGGCGGGGTGGATTTCGTCCATCACCTGACCCGCCGGGTGGATTTGCACCTGCGCTACCAGTACATCCTGCCTTCGGGCAAAACGGACGACTTCCTCGACGGCTTCCAGTACACGGCCTCCGGCTTTCGCAGCCTCCATCGCGATGACATTCACTACGTGAGTCTGGGTTTCTCCTATCGGTTCGGCCGGGTGGCCATCGCCGACCCCATCGCCAATGCCGTCAAATTTCAATTGGCGGACAGTGACCGCGACGGCATCCTCGACAAGAACGACCAGTGCCCCTTCATGCCGGGGCCGGCCGAGACGGCCGGTTGCCCCTGGGGCGACCGCGACCGCGACGGCATCCGCGACGACGTGGACCAATGCCCCGATATTCCCGGAACCGCCCTCAGCGGCGGCTGCCCCTTGCTCGACAGCGACTACGACGGCATCACCGACAACATCGACCGCTGCCCGGGCTTGCCGGGGCCCTTGCTCAACGAAGGATGCCCCCTGGCCGATTCCTCCCAGGTCATTCAATCCCTCGAAGCCATTGCCGATGCCGACCACGACGGCGTGCCCGATGCCATCGACCAGTGCCCGGACATCGCCGGCTCCGACCGCAACAACGGCTGTCCGGTGGAGGTGGTGTCCACCAGCCAGCGGTATTTTCCCCAGGTTCCGCCCAGCCCCTCGGTCAAAATGCCTCTGCCGCCTTCCCTGTTTCGCAACCTCAACACTCTGGACGACTACCGCCACCGCCTGAAACTGGCCCTGCTCGAAGCCGGATACCACACCTACCAGATTTTGCCCTTCGCGCCCAACGAATCGGGCGAGAGCCGGGGCTTTGCCGTCATTTGCCAGACGGAACAAATCCGTTCGGATGCCAGCCCCGTGGACGGCCCCGAACGCTGGAAGGTGCAATACGGCAGCTTCACCGAAGAAGGGCTGAATGATTTCCTCGACGCCCTCGGCATGCTGGACAAAGGCTATTTCCGCATGATCGTTTTCCTGGTTGGCGACTTGTCCTCCATTCAGGGGGATACCTCCTACCCCTTGCCGGCCAGCCAGCGCGTGACGCTGGGTTCCGGCGGCACCAACGGTGTGGGCGGATCGGGCGGGGACGTCCAGACCATGGTTTGGGTCTATGAGTTCGAGAAAGGGTTGCAGTCCTCTCGGGGGCGCCAGGTCATTCCCGGGCTGTACGGAGCGCGCACCCACCTGTGGGAGTCCAAAATCTGGCAAACCCTGCAACGGCTGGCCTCGAGCAATTGAGGCGGGCCGGCCTCTCCTTGCCGTTTCACCCTTTTTCCAAAGGCGGCTCGGCCCCTTCCCCTAACGCACACCCGTGTAGTTCAGGGGGGTGATGCGTTTGAGCTCGGCTTTCACTTCAGGGCTGACATCGAGGGTCTCGATGAAGGCATGCAGGTCTTCGCGGGTGAGGTCGGTTTTGCCGCGGGTCAATTCCAGCAGGGCTTCGTAGGGGCGCGGGTAGCCTTCCCGGCGCAGGATGCTCTGGATGGCTTCGGCGACGACCATCCAGTTGGCTTCGAGGTCGGCGAGGATTTTTTCGCGATTCAGCAGCAGCTTGCCGAGCCCCTTGCGCACGGCTTGCAGGGCGATGAGGCTATGGGCGATGGGGACGCCGACGTTGCGCAAGACGGTGCTGTCGGTCAGGTCGCGTTGCAGGCGGGAGACGGGCAGTTTCTCCGCCAGGTGCCCGAACAGGGCATTGGCGATGCCCAGATTGCCCTCCGCGTTTTCGAAGTCGATGGGGTTCACCTTGTGGGGCATGGCGGAGGAGCCGATTTCCCCCTTGCGGGTCTTTTGGCGGAAGTATTCCATGGAGATGTAGGTCCAAAAGTCCCGGCACAGGTCGATGAAGATGGTGTTGATGCGCGCCAGGGCGTGGAACAGCGCCGCCAGGTTGTCGTAATGTTCGATTTGGGTGGTGGGGTGGCTGCGTTGCAAGCCGAGCTGTTGGTTGACGAAACGGTCGGCGAAGGCCACCCAGTCGATGTCGGGATAGGCGACGTGGTGGGCGTTGAAATTGCCGGTGGCGCCCCCGAATTTGGCGCTGAAGGGTACGGCCTGCAAGGAGCGCAGCTGCGTTTCGAGGCGCACGACGAAGACCGCCACCTCCTTGCCCAGGCGGGTGGGGGAGGCGGGTTGACCGTGGGTGCGCGCCAGCATGGGCACCTCCGCCCATTCCTCGGCCAACTCCTTCAGGTGCTCGAGCACCGCCTCCAGGGCTGGCAGATAGACCGCCTGCAAGCCTTCCTTCAGGGAGAGGGGCACGGCCGTGTTGTTCACGTCCTGGGAGGTGAGACCGAAGTGAATGAACTCGCGGAAGCCCCCCAAACCCAGGGCGTCGAATTTTTCTTTCAGGAAATACTCCACGGCTTTCACGTCGTGGTTGGTGGTGCGCTCGATTTCCTTGACGCGGGCGCAATCTTCGGGGCTCAGGGCCGCGGCCCAGCCCTCCAGTTCTTCGAATCGCTCCTTGGGAAAGTCTTTCAGCGGCGGCAGGGGCAGGGCGCACAAGGCTTTGAAGTACTGCAGCTCCACCCAAACCCGGTACCGAATCAAACCCCACTCCGAAAAGTAGGGTTGCAGGGTTTGGGTCTTTTCGGCGTAGCGCCCGTCGATGGGGCTGATGGAAGTTAGCATTATATTTGCTGAAAAATTTAATATGAAACACACTTCGCCGGCGGGAGCACCGGAACCCCTCGTCCAACCCCTTGCCGGTCGAATTTCCTGAACCGATAAAAACCACGCGATTTTGGCGCCCAAAAGTAGGAATTTCAAGGCTTTGTGTTGGACCTTCGTTCTGGTTGTGTTCCTGTCTTCCCTGGACTTTCGAGTGGCGGCCCAGCCGTTTGGGAGGGTGCATCTGGAAACCGACAAAGGATTTTTCCCCTTGCTGGCTCTGGACGATTGCAAGCTGAGCTGGGCTCTGCTCGAGCGGCGCGTGCAGCTGTTGGAGGCCGAGTTCGAGGAGGTGCTGAAGAATGCCGGGCAGGCGCAGGCTACGGGACCCGCCCCGGACGGCTGGACGAGCAGCGGCAGCCGCATTCGCCTGGCGGACCTGAAGCTCCAACTGGCCAAATCGCGCCTCACCTGCAAAAAGCTGGATTGCCAGCGCCTCGTGGAGGAAGAAAAAATGGGGCGCCTGGAGGACTTGCCCGAAATGGAGCGCTACTCCAAAGCCGAGCAGTGGTTGAAAGCGCAGGACATCTTGCTGGACCGCATGCTGGTGGCCCTGCAGCAACAGCAGTTCTTGCTCTCCGAAATCCAACTGCTCCCCCCCGAATCCTTGGAAGCCCGCCTGGACGCCCAGTTCGTGCAATGGCAGAAGGCTCAGGCCGAAGCCCAATTGGCTGAAAACGCCCTGTTGCTCCTCCAATTGAGCCGTTATTTCAACGACCCCCTCCCATCCGACGAGGAAGCCTTCCGCCGGGAGCGGCTCAAGCAAAAGAAAAACGCGCTGTTCCTCGCCCAGGTCAAGTATTGGCTGAGCCTGCTGGACTGGTCGCAAAAGCCCGGAGCTCAGGGGGATGCCGTGGCGCTGTTCCAACTGCACGAACACATCGCCCTCACCCCACAGGGCGTTTTGCTCCCCTCCGATGTGGAATGGCTGCTGGAAAACGCACCCTCCTGGGCGGAATTCGCCCGCCGAACCGCCCTCCGCTTCGAAGTGACCAGCGCGGCGCTGCGCCTCTCGCTTTCCTGGGACGAAAAGAACTTTCACGCCGAGCTCTATCCCGGCGGGTCCCGCTACGAAATCGATGGAGCGCCCGTGAGTGCGGCCCTGTGGCGCATTCAGGTTTGCGGCTCCTTCGCCCGCCACACCGCTTCCCTCAACCCGCCCATCCGGCAGCGCCTCTGGGGAATCCTGCAACAGCTGCTCGCCGTTCGGTATCCCGCCTGAATGGAAGGTGGTGCGCCTTCCCCGCCCATCCTGAGAATCTTGCCCATCCTGCCCGCATGGGGGTATCCTGATTCGGACGGCCCCCCAAACCCACCCGCTTCCTGTAAAATCGTAAAACTGTAAAATCGTAAAATCGTGACGCGTGACGCGTGACGGGGTGGTTGTTCGTTGCTCGTTGTTCGTTGTTCGTTGGGTGGGGGTGTGATGGAGTGGAG
>CAZBYX010000105.1:0-11657 GCA_964496055.1 uncultured Saprospiraceae bacterium | reverse complement strand
GGATGCCGGGGGGGCGGCCTGTGGAACCTTTGTTGGTGGGGGCGCGGGCGGGGGGGGGGGGGGGTGGGGTGGGGGGGGGGGTTTGGGGGGTGGGGGGCGTTGGGGTCGCTGACGGGGAAGTCCCGGCCGGTCCATTGGTAGGCCAGCCCGCCCTCGGCGAAGAGGGTCAGGCGGGCGCCCTGCACCACACAGGTGTCGTTCATCAGGCGCACGGTGTTCGGGGGGATGCGCACGAGCACCGAGGCGGTGTCCGTGCCGCAGGCGCTTTGCGCCACCAGCAGGAAGCGCGAGGTGTTCGCAGGCCGCACGAGAGCTTCCGGCAGTTGAGGCGCTGCGATGAGGCCGCTGCTGTCCACCCACATCAAACCCGGGCCCCCGCTCCCTCGCAGGAGCACCGAATCGCCGGGGCAGATGGAGTAGAAGTCCCGCTCCACCCGGGCCTCGGCTTTCTCGACGAATTCCAGGGCGATGCTGTCCGTGGCGGTGCAGCCCAGTTCGTCGGTCACCGTCACGGCATAAGTTCCCCCCGATTGCACCTCGATTTCGGGCTCGGTGCTGCCGTTCGACCACTGGTACTGGACGAACGCCCCGGCTTCGAGCAAGACGGACTCCCCGATGCAGTGGGTCTGGTCGGGGCCCAGGTCCACCGCAGGCGGGGGTATGGAGTCGATGCGGAAGGGGGTTTGGGTGCTGCAGGATTGGCTGTCGAGGACGGTCAGCAGGAAATCGCCCGGCGTCAAATCTTCGAAAACGGGGTTGCTGAGCGTATCTCCCTGAAGGACGAAGCGGAAAGGGGGCGAACCCCCCGAAACGAAGAGGGCTGCCGTGCCGGTGGCTTCCCCGCAGCGGGCGGGCGTGAGCTGGAGGGAGTCGATTTGGAGGGGTGGGGGTTCGAGCAGGAGGAGGGAGGTGTCGAAGAGGGTTTCGCCCTCCTCATCGCGGATGAGCAACTGGTAGGTGCCGGCGCTCAGGTTCTGGATGGCGGGTTGGGCGCTGTTGAAGTTGCCGGGTCCCGACCACTCGAAGCTCAGGTTGCTCGTGTCGCCGCTGAGGGCGGTCTGGATGAAGCCGTCGCTGCCGCCGTGGCAGCGCACGTGCCCGAGCTGGAAGGCGATGCTGAAGGGGGCGGGTTCGACCACCTCCACCAGCCCATCGACGGGTTGCAGGTCCATGGGGTGGTTGCCGTTGGGCCCGGCCTGGTAAATCTGGATGGGCAGCGGGTCGTCGCTCAGGGCGATGGGGGTGGAAGACCCTACGGGCCCCACCACCAGAAACTTCAGGCGGATGAAGTTGCTGCCGTCGGGCAAACTCACACCCACCCCGTTGACGTCGAACCAGGACAGCGTCAGGCGGCCCTGCGGGGCCTGATTGGCACCCACCGCCACCAGGGGCAGGTCGCCGTTTTCGTGGGTCAGGTATTGCAACACCGACACCGCCCAGTTGACGGAAAACTGCACGCTGACCACCTCCTCGAATCCTTCCGTCTTGAGGTTCAGGGTGACGATGGCGCCGGGCTCGACTTCTTCGTGGGGAAAACTCAAAAGCAGGGGTTGGGCGGCCGCAGGAGCGGCCCACAACAGCAAGAGCAGCAGGTGGGTGGTAGTTTTCATGGCTTCCGGGAACCAAAACGGAAAAAAACCAGTCCGTCCCCGTTCATGCCGAGGGACCCGAAAGCCCCTCTTCATGCACGGGAAACAGGACTGGGCATCTAAAGTGACATCTTCCCTTCTCTTTTCCCCGATGGGAAGAGAGAAAGAGCCTCCCCCCGATTCGCCACTTAAAAAAAACACACTGTGAAACACTTTCTCTTGTCGGGTCAGCGCCGGTTCACTTTCACCATTTTGCGGGTGGCGCTGAATTCGTCGGTTTTCAGGGTGTAGAAATAGACCCCTTCGGGCCAGGTTTCCGGCCGCAGGGTCAGCGAATGGTGCCCCGGCGGGAATTCGCCCGTGGTTTCGTGCACCACCTCGCCGAGCTGGTTGCTCACCTGCAAGCGGACGGCGGCCGCGCGCGGCAGGTCGAAGGCGATGCGGGTGCCCTGCCCGAAGGGGTTGGGCACGTTCTGGTACAGGCGGAAGGGCAGGGGCTGCGGCTCGGTGGTGGCGGTGGTGCCGTCGAAGACCCACTCCACTTCGAGGCTTTCGCTCTGGCTGGTGTAGGCTTCGGTGATGAAATCCGCCGAGCCGAGGCGGATGACGGTGCCGAGGTCTTCGATGTTTTGGTGGGCCCGGAAGCGCAGGTAGAACAGGGGCGTCTGGGCGTCGAGACTGAAGCCCGTGCCGCTGAGGTCGAACCAGCTGATGCGCAGCTCCTCGGGTCGGGGCAGGCCGGCGGCGGCCAGTTCCAGCCCTTCGGGCACGAATTCGAGGAATTCGAGGGCTTCGGCGTCCAGCTCCAGGGCGAGCTGGAGGCTGGCCATGTTCTGGAAGTTGTCCGCCCGCACGGGCAGGAGGATTTCCTCGCCGGGCTGGAATTTGCCGTTGGGGGCTTTCAGGGTCAGGGTGCCGAAAAAGCGCTCCGCTCCGACGAGCCCCCCGAAGTTCTGCGGGTCGGCTTGCCCCAGGATGTCGCCTACCTTGACCCCCACGAAATTGGAGCTGGTGTCGTGCATGACCATCAGGGTGTCGCTGTCGGCGTAGGGGAAGACGTTGTAGGCGTCGAAGGGGCTGGGCATGGACTGCCCGGCGCGCACGAAGACCCAGCTGGGGCAATCGGCGAATTTGTCGGTGGTGCCGATGATGACCTGCTGGATGAGGAAGAGGTCCAGGGTGGTGAAGGCGTCCGAGCAGTTGGCATCGCCGGCGATGACCTGATAAGGCGAGACTATTTCCGGGGGCTCCATGCCCAGGATGAATTGCTGCCCCACGAACAGCGCGAAGGTGCTGAGCCCGTTGGCGGGGTTGACGTCTTTGGCCGGATGGACGACGTACTCCTCCCCGGCGGGCAGGTCGGGCATGGCGTAGCGGCCCTGCTCGTCCGTCATGACGGTCTCGGCGTGGGTGGAAGAGCTGATGGTGATTTCCGCATCGCGGATGCCGCTGCCGTCGAAGGTTTCCGCCCAGCCGGCGATTTCCGCCACGTTCATGAGGATTTCCAGTTCCCCGGCGATGACCACGTGCGGCAGGGCCGTCACCGCTCCGTTGACGACACCCGCCACTTCGGTGCTCAGGGGGGTGTCCGTGAAGGTGATTTCAGAGGTGGTGCCAACGCTGCCATCGAGGGTCACTTTCACGAAGAAAGCCGTGTCGCCGTTGGTGAGGGGGACGCCGTTTCCGCTCATGTCGAAGAAGCTGACGGTCAGGTTGGCACCATTGAAGGTGGGGGCGATGCGTGCGGGCGCCACCCCCGTGATGTTGCCTATCATGGGGTTGGTCAGGGCCAGCGTCCCGGTCAGGGAGGCCAGCGTATCGAGGTTGGTGATGGTCAGCGGGACGAGGACGGTGCTGCCGGAAACGCCTTCGGCGTTGCCGAAGTCCAGCCCTACGAGGGAGGGCGGGATGCTGAGGGTGAGTGTCTGGCAGGTCGTATCGGCGCCGCAGGCGTTGAAGGCGTTCAGGCAGACCTGGTAGGTGCCCGGGGCGTTGTAGGTGTGGGTGGGGTTGATGAGAGAGGAGCTGTTTCCGTCGCCGAAGTCCCAGAGGTAATTGGCGCCCGGGGTGCTTTCGTTCAGGAAGCTGACGGTGAGCACGTTGGTCGAATAACTGAAGGCGGCGACGGGTTCGAGGTAGTCGGCACCGACGACGACGTCCGTTTGCAGGGTGCAGCCGTTGGCGTCGGTCAGCAGCAGGCCGTAGGTGCCCGGGGGCACGTTGCTCAGGGTGGGTCCCGTTTGCCCGTTCGACCACTGGAAGGAGTAGGGTGGGGTGCCGCCGGCGGCCGTAGCCGTGGCGCCGCCGTCGGAGCCGTTGCTGCACATGGCGTTGTCCACGCTGACGCTGAGTTCGAGGCTGTCGGGCTGCGCGAGCAGGATGGTGTCCTCGGCGGTGCAGCCGTTGGCGTCGATGACGGTGATGGAATAGAGCCCGGCGGTGAGTCCGGAAATCGTGCTGCCGGCGTGGGGGCTGGTTTCCGTTTCGACAAGGCCTGTGCTCCACTGGTAGGTATAGAGCGGGGTGCCGCCCCAGCCGCTGGCGAAGATGCTGCCGTCGTTGCCACCGAAACAGCTCGGCTCGTTCACTTCCAGGTCGATGGTCACCGGCGGGGTGGCGACGATTTGGGTGGTGGCGCTGGCCGTGCAGCCGGCGGCATCGGTCACGGTCACCGAGTAAATGCCCTCACCCAGGTTGGAGATGGTCTGGGTGGTGTCGCCGGTGCTCCACAGGTAGGCGTAGGGAGGCGTCCCTCCGGCCGGGAGGGCCGTGGCGGAGCCGTCCTGCCCGCCGCCGCAGAGCACGGTCGTAGCGGAGATGCTCACTTCCAGGGGCGAGCCGCCCGTGACGCTCACCGAGTCGCTGCCGTTGCAGCCGTTGGCATCCGTCACGAGGATGAGGTAATCCCCCGGGGGCACATCCGTGATGAAATAAGGCGGCCCGGCTACGATGACCGTCCCGCTGACGGGGCCCGTCCAGGTGATGGCGTAGTTCGGCGAGCCCCCGAAGAAGGTGACCTTGATGGTGTTGCCGCCCGGGCAGCCGCCGTTGATGACGAAGGCGTCCACCTGCAAGCTGCTTCCGTTCAGCAGTTGAACCGTGGAAGCGGCAGCACACCCGTTTGCATCCACCACCTCTATGGTGTAGTTCCCGCTCGGGAGGTCGGGAATGTCCATGAGATTAGCATTCGTCGTGGTCGTGCCGGAGACGGGTCCCGTCCAGGTGATGGTGAAGGGTGCGCTGCCGTTGGGTATTTCCACGGAGATGGACCCGTCCTGACCGCAAAGGCCCGGGTGGGGCGTGGTGAGTATGGTAAGATTCGGAGAGGTTTCCACCTCGACCACCTTGTTCATGCTGCAGCCCTCGGCGTCCACCACACTGACGGTGTAGATGCCGGGCGGCAAATCGGGAATGATGACGGTGGTCGAACTGGTGCTCAGGCTCCCGTTCTGGGGCCCTTCCCAGCTTATTTCGAAGGGCGGTGTGCCCCCGGAAATGACGACTTTGATGGCACCCGGCTGCCCGCACACGCCGTCGATGGCTACGGCCCAGATGCTCACCCCCGCCGAATTGTACAGCACCACGGTCTTGCTCATGGAGCAGCCCCCCGCATCCGTGACGGTGACCACATAGGTGCCCGTCGGCAGGTCGGGAATGATGTAGAGCTGGCTGTTCACCACGATGGAACCCGATTGCGGCCCCACCCACTCGATGGTGTAGGGCGCCAGCCCCCCCATGATGTTCACCTCGATGGCGCCGTTTTCCCCGCATTCGCCGGGCAGGGGCTCGGCCCACACACTCACACCCGTGCTGGCGTTCAGGGTCACGTACTTGACGTCGGTGCAGCCGTTGGCGTCGATGACGTTCAACACGTAATTGCCCGGCGGCAGCCCCGAGATGGTGAAGCTGTTGGTGTTCAGGGTCACGTTGCCGTTCTGGGGGCCCGACCAGCTCAGTTGGAAAGGCGCTGTGCCCCCGGTCAGCGTCACTTCGATGGCGCCGGGTTGGCCGCATCCGCCGCTGACGGGTTGTGCCCAGATGGACACCCCCCCCGTGCCGGACTGCAACACGACGCTCTGCGTGGCGCTGCACCCATCCGAACCGCTGACGGTGATGTGATAGACGCCCGGTGGCAAATCGGGCAAAACCACTGTCGTGGAACTGGTACTCACCGTGCCCGAAACGGGGCCCGCCCAGGAAACGTCGAAGCTCGGCGTCCCGCTGGTGATTTCCACCACGATGGTACCCTCCACGCCGCAGAGGCCCGGCTGCGCACTGGCGTTGAAGGCCACCGGTGTGCCGGTGAGGAGGTGGAAGGTTTGGGTTTGGGAGCAGCCGTTGGCATCGGTCACCGTCAGCAGGTAGGTGCCGTCGGGCAGGTTGGGTATGGAAACCGAGGTGGAGCTGCTCATCAGGGTGCCCGACTGGGGCCCTTCCCAGGCTACGATGAAGGGCGGGGTGCCGCTGGTGATGGTCAGGTCGATTTGGCCGTAGGTTCCACAGCTTCCGGAGGCTGCTGCGAAGAACTCCACGCCGGGTTCGTTGTTCAGGCAGGCCGAAACGGTGGCCGAACAGCCGTTGGCGTCGGTGATGACGAGGGTGTAGCAGCCGCTGGGCAGGTTGGCGATGTCCACGCTGCTGCTCGAGGTGGTCGCTACGCCGTTGGTGGGGCCCGTCCACTGGATGGTGAAGGGCGCCGTCCCGTTGTTGATGCCCAGCCAGAGGACGCCGGGCTGCCCGCAACTGCCGTGGATGGGCATCACCGTCACGTCCAGGTTGTTGACGCTGTTGTCCAGGGTGACTTGCCGCACTTCCGTGCAGCCCTGCGAATCGGTGATGCTCACCTGGTAGGTGCCCGAAGGCAAGTTGCTGATGATGAACGTGTTGCTCGGAGCCGTGGCCGTGCCGCTCACCGGCCCCGCCCACTCGATGGTGAAGGGCGCCGCCCCGCTGTGCATGTTCACCTGAATGCTGCCGGGCATGCCGCAAACCCCGGGCAGGGGCGTCACGCTCACGTCCAAACCCACCTGAGGAACCACCACCTCCAGGCTCGCCGAACACCAGTTCCCGTCCTCGACGAAGATCTGGTACACCCCGGCAGGCAGGTCCTCGATGAGCAATTCGTCATCAAAGGTCATGGCCGAACCGCTCACCGGCCCCGACCAGAACACCCAGATGGGTGGCGTGGCATTGCCGATGCTCAGCAAAATGGAGCCCAGGCTCGAACAAGTCTGCGCACCGACCACCGCATCGAGGTTCAGCCCCGAATTGTTGCCCGAAAGGGTGACCTGTGCCGAAAAAGCACAGCCGTTGCCGTCGAGGATGTAGATGGAGTAAGTGCCGGCCGGCAGGTTGTCCAGGGTGAAATGGCTTTGCCCCGTGATGAAATCGAAGGACACGGGCCCCGTCACCCACACGCTGAAGGGGGGGCTGCCGTTCTGGATGTCGAATTCCAGACTGCCGAGCATCATGCAGGAGGGGTCGTGAGGCGTGATGCTCACCCCGAGGTTGCCGTCGTCCTCGATGGTGACACTCTCGGAGGTGCTGCACCCGGCCGCATCCGAACTGGTGACGGTGTAGGTGCCGGCGGGCAAGCCGCTGATGACGTACGAGTTGGACAGCGTCGTGGCGGTGCCCGAAATGGGCCCCGACCAGGAAACGAGAAAAGGCGGGGTGCCCCCGCTGAGGCTGACGATGATTTTCCCGTTGTTGGCACCGCAGGAGGCGTCGAAAACGGTCAGGTCCTGCTCCAGGGCACAGGAGCTGACACAATCCACCTGCAGGGTGTAGTCGCTCACGGCGCCGTTGTAGCCGTCCACCACGATGTAGTAAGTGCCGGGGCCCAGGAAGATGGAAATGGCTTCGTCCTGGGTTCCGGGGTTCTGGCTGAAGCGCAGGCAGGTGGCGGCGTCGCATTCGTCCAGCAGGAAGAGCTCGAGGTTCTCGCTCAGACCAGTGAGCAAGATATCCACCCACCCGGCCTGGGTGGTGGTGAGGGTGTGCACCACTTCGGGGCCGTTGTTCTCCACGTTCAGGACGTTGCCGGCACACTGGTAGGCCGAGACGTCGTCGTTGCCGTTGGCATTGGTGCCCTGGTAACTGTCACCACAGGCCAAATCGACGGCGTTGGTGCAATCGAGGAATCCGCAGCTCACCTCCAGGCGATACTTGCCCACCGAGGTGGGGAATTGGCCGTCCACCACGATGAAGTAGGTGCCGATGGGGGCGTCCTCGTACACGATGCCTTCGTTGTTCGTTAGGCTGTTGGAGGTATGGCTGGAAGCCAGGCAACTCACCTGGCTGCAGTTGTCCTTGAGGAGGAAGAGGTCGAGGTCCAGCCCCGGAGTCAGGATTTCCAGCCCGATTTGCAGGTCGCCGGGCTCCGTTTTGTGGAGCACGTACACGCGTTCGGGGCCGGTGAGGGGCACGTTGAGGCAGCCGGGGTACAGGCTGATGTGGTTGCCGGCGTTGTCGTTCGTTTGGTCACCGAGGAAGTCTCCGCACTGGATGGGCGTCGCTTTTTGGCACCAGGCGCTGCCTCCCGTGCAGGGGCCCGGCGTGAAGGAGCGCACCCCCGCCGTGACCGCTACGCATTCGTTGGGGTAGGTCACGCCGTTGCAGCCACAGACCGGCTCGAAGAGGGTGGGGCAGAGGCTGTCGGGGTTCATCAGCTCGGGGTCTATGCAGACGCCGCACTCTCCGGGGGTGTAGAAGGCGATGCCGTTGGCTTCGGCAAAGCAGGCGCTGGGGTAGGTCACCCCGTCGCACCCACACACGGCCTCGCTCCCCGTCCCGATGACGACGCTGGTGTCGCAAACCACGCTGATGATGCCGGTGGTGTCGTTCACCACCGTGCCCGCCGACTGAACGACCAGAACGGGGTCGTAGCACACCTCGTCGGGGTTGCAGGGGCCGGGGCTGAAGTTCAGCACGCCGGCGGCTTCCGCCTCACAGGGGTTCAGATAGGTCACGCCGTTGCAACCGCATACGGGCTCGTACACCGCCGGGCAGGGGGTGGAAGGGTTGATGAGGGCAGGGTCGATGCAACTGCCGTAGCACACGCCTTCCGTATAGTCGAACACCCCCGCCGCTTCGGCGAAGCAGGGGTTCAGGTAAGTCACGCCGTTGCTGCCGCACACCGGCTGGATGACGGTGGGGCACAGGGTGTTGCCGGGCGGAAAACTGCTCCCCTCCAGCACGATGACTTCCGCCGTGCCCGTCGCAACGGGTATGGTGTTCAAATTCTTGTCGATGAGCTTGACGCTGTCGATGGTGATGACGAGCGTATCGCCGGGGGGCAGGAATATCCCCACGTTCTCGATGATGATGTTGAAGGTCCCGATGTCGCCGCTGCCGCTTACGCCCTGCTGGTTGATGCGGGTCATCGCCACGTCCAGACGGCCCTCGGCGGCATCGTTGAAGATGAGGGTGCGCAAATCGTTGCCCGAAGGATCGATCCACGAATTGGGCAAGAGGCTGAAGCCGAACCCTTCCTGATAAACCAGCGCCGTATCGTAGAAGACCGAAAAGGCAAGGCCGTAAAAATCGCTTACGGGGAAAGAAGCATCGCCCAGGGAGAGGGTCAGACTGACCGTGCTGCCCGGGGCGGCCGTTTGGGATTCGGGGGAGAAAAGGAGAGGCGGCACGGTGCCCAGAGGGGCGGTGGCGTAGCCGTCGGAGCCGATGTTGCCGTGGGTTTTGCCGAAGTTGGCGGTCAGCGCGCTCGTGATGTCGTCGTCATCGACGCTGCCGTCCCCGTCGGCATCGGCGAAGCCGTAATTGACGCCGTTGGGGAAGTTGTTGCTCCACAGCGAGTCGAGCAATTGCCCCGTCCAGGCGGTGGAGGCGTTGGGGCGCTGCGGCCCCGTGCTGCCGTGCGCAATGCCGAGGTAGAGCAGGTCCACCCCGTTCGCCACCCCGTTGTCGTTCACGTCGCCCGGCCACACGGTCTGGCTCGTCCCCGCAGGACCCGCCAGGAGGAAGAAAAGGAGAATCGGTAATATGGGTCTGGCGTTTGTCATAGGCGCAGTTTTGGTCTTTTCGAACTGCCGTTGGAACAAATTTACCCCGCACCCCCCCCGAATACAATTACATTTTTCCCATCTTTCCAGCCATTTTTTGAAAAAAGCCTCTCCGAAATGATTGGGGACTTCAATCTCAAATCATTCTTTTTCAGGGGGAAAGGAATCAATTCATAACTCTTTGTTCCATCCAAAAAGGTTGTTTTTCCAAAAAATTTTCCGAAAAACACATTCAATTTTTTGATAACTTGAGCACTCCGCCTCCGCCGCGCCTTTCCCTGACGAATGGGATACCCCAGGAATTGGGGGGGTGTGGGCGAGGAGTGTGGGGTTTTGAGGTTGGAGGTTGGGGGGTGCCGTGTGTTTCCGGGCGCCCCGGTTCGATTCCTCGGTTCGGCGATTCTGCCGTTTCACATTCACCTCTTGCCCATGAAAAAGAGCAAGCTCCTCCGCCTGTTGTCGGGACTGAAACCCGGGGAATGGAAGTACCTGTTGCGGTTTGCGCAGTCACCCCTGTTGCGCCCCAAACCCGAATGGGTGGAGCTTTTGCAACTCTTGCGGAACCACTACCCCGAGTTTCCCGAAGAGGCGGTGGAGCGCCGGCGGGTTTATGCACAATTGTTCCCGGGCAAGCCGTACGATGAAAAGCATGTGGGTTATCTGATGAGCGACCTGGTGAAGGTGGTCGCCCGGTTCCTGCTCTGGCAGAAGGTTGAGGGGGAAGCTTTCTGGAAGGATTACCACTACCTCGCAGCGCTGCTCGATCGCAAACTCTACAAGGATTTCTTGCAGGAACTCCAGCGGGTCTCAGGTGAGCTGAACGCGGCCCCCGTGCGGGATGAGCAAAGTTATCTGAAAAATTATCTGCTGGCAAATCTCGAGGAGCGCCACTTCACCGCCCGCCAAACCCGCGGCAAGAACGAGCCCCTGCAAAAAGCCGCCGACGCCCTCGACCTGTTCTTCACCGCCGCCAAACTCCGCATCGGCAGCATCGTGCTCAACGACCGCAAGTCCATGGCCGTGGACTATCGCCTCGAATTGCTCGAAGCCGCCCTCCTGCGCGCCGAACACTTCCCCCCCGACGCCGAACCCACCCTCGCCCTCTACGGCCGCGTCGTCCGCATGCTCTCCGAAGAGGAGCGGGAAGAGCACTTCGAGGCCTTCAAATCCTTCCTGGCCTCCCGCTTCGAGGGTATGAACCCCGCCGATGTCCGCCTGGGCTATCACCTCGCTATCAACCACTGCGTGCGCAAAATCAAGGAAGGGCGCCGGGAATTTGCCGAAGAAGCCCTCCAGCTCTACCTCCAGGGCATCCGCAACGAAATCCTCCTCGAAGGGGGCGTCCTCTCCCCCTGGATTTTCAAAAACGTGGTGGACCTGGCCCTCGGCCTCGGCCAAATGGACTGGATCGAAGACTTCATCCACACCTACAGCCGCAAACTGCCCCCCGAATTCCGCAGCAATGCCCTCCACTTCAACCTCGCCACCCTCTACTACGTGCGCAAGGAGTACGGCAAAAGCATCGAGGAGCTCCAGAAAACGCAGTTCACCGACATCTACTACAACCTCGACGCCCGCCTGCGCCTCATGATCATCTACTACGAGCTGAACGAGGAGGAGCCCCTGCTCTCCCTCATTGCCAGCACCATCCAGTTCCTCAAACGCAACAAGCAGGTGACCCGCGAAGTGAAGGAAAGTTACCTCAACTTCTGCCAGCTCCTGTTCCAGCTCCTGCGCCGCAAACCCGAACGCCTGCCCGCCCTCGAAGCCAAAATCCGCAACACCCGCCTGCTCTCGGGCCGAACCTGGCTCCTGCGGCAGGTGCAGGCTTTGGGGGCTGTGAAATCGTGACGATCGTGACGTCGTGACGCGTGACGCGTGACGGGAAGCTGTCAAATCGTAAAATCGTAAAATCGTCATGGGGGTGGGGTTTTGGAGGGGCGGGTTCTGTTTACTCCGTGTGCACTCTGGCTTGACCGTATGGTTCAAACTGCGGTTCAAACAAACCCAAACCCCACACCCTCCCTTCGATTTTACGGTTTTACAG
>CAZBYX010000104.1:9500-11693 GCA_964496055.1 uncultured Saprospiraceae bacterium | reverse complement strand
CCAAAGCAAGGCCGACCACCATTGTTCCGGTCGCAGAACAATGGCAAGCAGGAAGAATAGCCCCGTCCAGCTAAAGAGGATCAAACAGACCTTTCGATGAGAATGCAGCAAATTCAGCAAATGGTGGTGGATATGCGTCCGGTCGGGCTGCATGGGGGATTGCCCCCGCAGGATGCGCATGACGACCACCTTGGCCAAATCCAGCAAGGGAATGCCCGAAAGGATGAACAGCAGCACCAACACCGAATACCCGTTGAATGCCACCTCATAGTCGATGGACAAAAAGCGGATGATCAGCACCGCCAGCATCAATCCAATGAAGGTGGAACCGTTATCCCCCATGAAGATGCGGGCTCGCTTTCGAAAGTTGAAAAGCAGAAAGCCCGCGAATGCACCCGCCAAACCGATGGACAGGAGGGCGAATTCGAAATGCCCGGTAAGTTGAAACAGCCACACCAGGGCCAGGGCACTGATGCACGCCAACCCGCCCGCCAAACCGTTCACCCCGTCGATGAAGTTGTAGGCGTTGATCATGGCGATGATGAACCCGCAAGTGACCAGGTAGCTGAAAATGGGATGCAATTCGAGCCCAAAACCGGGAACCCGCGTGATTTGCCAGCCCAAAAAATACAAACTGGTGGACACCACCACCTGAATCAGCAGGCGCTTGAGAGCCGACAACCCGACCAGGTCATCCTGAATGCTGGTGAGAAACAGAATGAAGGATGCCACGAACAGATAGCGGCCATACGCGAAGAACCCGTCCTCCATCACAACGAAAGCCGCCAGCCAAAACGCAGCGAAAATGCCGATTCCGCCGAGTGAGGAAACGCGCTCCCGGTGTTTTTTTCGGGCGTCGGTTCCTTCCAGCAAATTGCGCTTGCGAGCGAAATCTATGATACTGGGAATGGTAGCGCCGCTGATCACCGCTGCCAAAAGAAAGGTGGAAAAAAGGGCCATGCTCATAGCTTTTTGGGTCGGGATATAGGGGAGGTGGGTAAAATTTCCTTCCGAATTGCCGTGGAAGCGCCCCGGGAAAAACGTTTCAGCTGGCATTCCCTTCCGCCACACCGCGCTTTCCTGCACCCTATCGCCGGCCTGAAGCCTGGGTCAATTCTTTGTTCAGGAAAACCTGCTTGCGGAGCCAGCGGCTCTGAAGGGGACTTCGAAGCATTTTGTCGATGGCATCCAGGTGACGCAGGTGATGCAAATCGGTGCCCAACAAATCAATCATGCCGGCCTTGAGCAATCGTTGAGCCCCCTTCATGATCTGTCTGCCATAGTAGCCCGAAGGGGACAGCAAATTCAGTTGAAGCAAGCAACCGTTATCCTTCAGGCGGTGCACTTCCTCGAATGCCTCGATCAGATAGACATAGCGTTCCGGGTGGGCAATGATGGGACGATACCCCTTGGACTGGATGCGAAACAAAATCTCGTACAAATTCAGCGGGGGCGTGATGCTGGACAATTCCAGCAAGACATAATCCCCAGGAAAGGTCAGCAGGGGCTCTTTGTCGAGCAGCTTCTCGAAGTGGGTATCCACGTAGTATTCGGCGGCGCAAAACAACTCCACTCCGAGGCGCGCTTTTTCCACCGCGCGCTGCAACCGTTCGAAGGAATCCAAAAGGGCATCCCGGCTGTTGGGGTAATAATCGGCGCGAACATGAGGCGTCGTGATGAGTTTCTTGAAACCCAGCTTAACCAGGCTTCGAACCAGCTCCAGAGAATCTTCCACGCGGTCGGCCCCATCGTCCACGCCGGGAACCAAATGGGAATGGACATCCGTCTCCAAAAAGGACAGATCTTCCACCTCTTGCCTTTGCCCATAGGGCCACTTGAAAAGGTGCAACATTCAAAAAGTCGTTTTGAATTATGGTCTTGCAAGGGGGGAAGATGATACGTTGGATGCCGAATGAGAAAAAGCCCCGGTTCAGCCGAAGCACGGCTTCGCCTCCGATAGGTCGCGCCTATCAATCCACTGCATAGCCGATTGGCTGCCTCCGAAAAGGCAGCACTCAGACTTTGCGTTCCAAATTGAATGAGAATCGCTTGGCATTATGTCCCTCGTTACGCGCTACATAGACTGCTTCATTCAATTTGACATTTGGGGCACCCCGAAGCCTTTCCAATCGAGTCTTCGGGTAAACAGACCACGGCACCATTCCCCAAAACAGAGGAAGTAAGCCCGGTCTT
>CAZBYX010000104.1:5292-9400 GCA_964496055.1 uncultured Saprospiraceae bacterium | reverse complement strand
AAGGTAATTTTGCGCCCATCATGGAAAACACGACTCCCAAACGCTTTCTGTTGGTCATTTTGGATGGCTGGGGCAAGGGCCCGCGCCCCGAAGCCGACGCCATTCGTCAAGCCCGAACCCCGGTGATGGACCGCTTGCTCGAGCAATACCCGAACAGCGAACTGGTCACCCACGGAGAAGCCGTCGGCTTGCCGGAGGGGCAGATGGGCAACTCGGAAGTGGGCCACATGAACCTCGGCGCCGGGCGGGTGGTGTATCAAGAACTGGTACGCATCAACAAAGCCATCGAAAATGGTGAACTGGAGCGCAACCCCGTTTTGCAGGAAGCCTTCCGGTATGCCCGCCAAAACGACAAGCCCCTGCATCTGCTGGGCCTGGTTTCGGACGGGGGCGTGCACTCCCACCAGGACCACCTCATTGCGCTTTGTCGGTTTGCTCATCGGGCGGGTGTGCCCAAAATTTTCATCCACGCCTTCATGGACGGACGCGACACCGACCCCAAAAGCGGGGAAGGCTTCCTGCGCTACGTGATGGAAGCCACCGCCGACACCGGAGCTCAGGTCGCTTCCGTGGTGGGCCGTTACTTCGCCATGGACCGCGACAAGCGCTGGGAGCGCATTCGAAAAGCATACGACCTGCTGGTGCACGGCAAGGGCGAACCCTCCCAAGATTTGCTCGCAACCATCCGCCGGCGCTATGAAAAAGGGGAAACCGACGAATTCCTCGAGCCCATCGTCCGCGTGAACTCCCAGGGAAAACCCCTGACCACCATTCAGGACGGCGACGCGGTGCTCTTTTTCAACTTCCGCACCGACCGGCCCCGCCAACTCACCACCGCCCTCACCCAAACCGACCTGCCCGACTTCGGCATGCACAAGCTGAAGCTCCACTACCTGACCATGACCCGCTACGACGACACTTTCCAGGGGGTGCACGTCTTGTTGGAATCGGATGATTTGAGCAACACCCTCGGGGAGGTCTTCTCCCGGCAGGGCTTCACCCAAATCCGCATCGCCGAAACCGAAAAGTACCCCCACGTCACCTTCTTTTTCAACGGCGGCCGCGAAGAGGTCTTCCCCGGAGAACGCCGCATCCTCATTCCCTCCCCCAAAGTGCCCACCTACGACCTCAAGCCCGAGATGAGCGCCATCGAAGTGACGGACGCCATCATCGAGGCCATCGAGACCGACCCACCCAACTTCATCTGCCTGAACTACGCCAACACCGACATGGTGGGGCACACGGGTGTTTTCGAGGCGGCGGTCAAAGCCGCCGAAACCGTGGACCAATGCCTGGGGCGCCTGCTGGAAGCAGCAGAAAAGCAGGGCTACGAAGCCCTCATCCTCGCCGACCACGGCAACGCCGATTGCATGCTCAACGAAGACGGCACACCCAACACCGCCCACACCATGAACCCCGTGCCCTGCATCTTCGTCAGCCCCCGGGCTCGCCACTACGCCATCCGCGACGGCAAACTCGGCGACATCGCCCCCACCATCCTCGCCCTGCTCGACCTGCCCGCCCCCAAAGAAATGACCGGCGAGGTCTTGCTCACCCTGCACGACTAAAATCCAACCCGTGAAAGCCCTGTCCACATCCTGCCTCCTGCTCCTCCTCCTGGCCTGCTCCCCCGAACGGGTGGAACAACGCGTCTTCGCCGAGAAGCCCTACTTCGACCTGAAAGCCTTCCTCGAAAAGGAAATCGAAAGCCTCCCCCCTCACACCGCCCTGCTCAAAAGGGTCGCTCAGAAAGACTCCACCGCCCCCACCGAGGAACTCCGCCTGGAAAACCCCGACCCCACCCTCGAACTCAAACCCTTCCTCGAATCCGACCTGAACCGCCGCGCCTGGGTGGACAAATACGCCGTGGACAGCACCTTCACCCCGGAAGGCAAACTCCAGCGCCTCACCTATCGCAGCCTGGACCCCAAGCTCAAAATCCGCACCCTGGAAGTGGAATTCGACCCGACGGGGGCCGTCCGACGCATCGTGGTGGAGAAAGACCTGAAAAGCCTCATCGCCGGCGCCCACCGCAAGATGACCTACCTGCCCGGCCATGGCTTTCGCATCGAAAATCACCAGGAATTCATTGGGGGAGGAAGCACCACCTACCTGCTGGAAGGAACCTGGGAGTACTGAACCCTACCCAGGAAAAGGCTGAAGTGGGGTTATTCGTTGTCCGTTGTTCGTTGTTGGTTGTTCGTTGGGTGGGGGCGTGAGTTTGATTCAACCACATAGGGAGCAGAAAAATGACAGAGTAAACCATACGGTCAAGCCAGTTCGCCCTCCACCACACCCGCTCCCGCGCTTCACACGCTCACCACGGTTTTACGATTTTACAGTTCAGCGATTTTACTGCGTGTGGGTGCGAGTTGGGGACAATTTATTTCCATTTGGTTCGATGTCTCTGAGGTTGAAACAAACCCAAACCTCAACCCCCTCGAAACCATGAAACCATGAAACCTCGAAACCTGATTCTGACTACGCACAAAACCGTCCTCTGACCGCACATCCTCCTTTCGATTTTACGGTTTTACAGTTTTACGATTTTGCGGGAAAGGGTTCCCGCCAAGTGACGGCGTGACTCGAAGTCACGCCGTCACTATTTCCCTGTCTCCACCTATTTCCATTTGTTTCTATGTCTATCCCATCGTACCCCTATTGTGTACCCATCATTCATGATCCGGGATTCCTCCCCTTGCGCACCGACGCCCCTTTCATTTGATTTTGGGCTTGACGATGGTGAACACCCGGGCGATGTTGAAGCCGAAGTGGATGCCGCCGTCGAGCCAATTGCCGGTGGTTTCGGTGACGAAACCCTTTTCGATCATGGAGGTGGAGTTGGTCAGATGTAACTGAAAGACGTGGCCGCCGGTTTCGATGTCGAAGCCGATGGAGAGGCTGTTTCGGAAGCCCGGCGCCAGCTGATTGGGCAGGACGTAAATGTATTCGGCGTTGAAGGAGATTCGTTTGTTCAGCTTTTGGCGCAAACCCACGGCCATGGCCAGCACGTCGTGCAGTTCGTCTTTGGTGCGCACCAAATTGCGGTGAACCAGCGTGGGCGCCACCTGCAGGGAAAAGGCATCGCTGAACTTTCGGCCGATGATCATCTGCCAGGTGTAGTAGAGGCGGGAGCTGAAGTAATTCTCGCGGTCGGGGTTCTGGAAGGGGATGGTTTTGATGGCGCCCGTAGCCAGGACGATGACGGTGAAAGGCGTGTTGCGGGCGCCCGTGCTTTGGCGCAGGAGCTTGTACTTGATGAAACCGTCGTAGGTTTTCTCCAGGCTGCTGCGCCCCACCCCCACCATGAGGCGCGGGGTGATGCCGAAATCGGCTCCGATGCGGATGGTGGCCACATCCAGCCCAAAGAGGTCGGAAATGCCGCGGTTCAGAGTGCCGAACCGATGGCTGATTTTGAGGTCCATCACGCCGGGGGCCGTGTTCTCGAGGGAATGGAGGTTGATGACTCGGGTGGTCTTGAAACTGGCCGTGACGTAATCGATCATGGGTTCCGGCTCGTCGCCCAGCAAAGACAACAGGTCTTCCTGTGCCAGGCTCGGGGCAAGGGGCAGGAGCAACGCCCACAAAAAGAGAAGGGACCGTTTCATAAGGGCTCGGCGGTTGGATGGGGGGGTGGGGAGCACCCGACAGCGCGCCCCGCCCCTCCCGGGTTTCAACTCTTCGTTTTCAACTCCTGGTACTCCACCGACACATCCACGCGAACCACCCTGGCGATTTTGTCGCGCACGATGCTCGGAATTTCGATGTCGAAGTCGGCCACGGCGATTTCGAAGCTGCTGAAGGCGCTGATGTGCCCGTTTTTGACGGTGAACTGAGCCGTGGTTTCGAGGGGCCGGGTCACACCGTGGATAGTCAGTTCGCCGGTCACCTGAGCGGTATAGGTGCCGCTGGTGCGCAGGTCGAGGGAGTCCATGTTGGTGATGCGGCCCTTGAAGAGCGCCTTGGGGAACTTGTCGCTCTCCATGTAGTTTTCGTTGAAGTGCTCCTGCATCAGCGCCTTTTCAAACTGAAAGCCCTTGATGAGGACGGCGAATTCCACCCGCCCCGATTCGGCGTCGAAAACGCTGGTGGCGCTGGTGTTGTGCGC
>CAZBYX010000104.1:0-5192 GCA_964496055.1 uncultured Saprospiraceae bacterium | reverse complement strand
GGTTCATTCCACGGCGATGAGGACGCAACGCGTCAGCACCACGTCCATCAACATGCCCGCGCACTCGCCGCGCAAGGTGACCCGGGTGCCGGGTTGGAGGGCGGCGTAGTCGGCGGGGTGTTTCGGGTCCATTTCGCAAGCGACCCCAAACAGCAATCCCCCACCCTCCAGGCGGATTTTCACCGGGGCGCCCTCTTCGACGAGCACCTCCTGGACGGGCCCTTGCACCTCCACCACCTGACCGTTGTAGGTGGCGTTGGCGGCGTTTTCGTCGCTTTCAAAGGCATCGAAGAGCTCCTGGGCCGTGAGGCGATAGGCGGGCTCGATGCGCATCAGGTCGGGGTGGGGTTTGTTCCACAGGTAATACCCCACACCCGCCCCGGCAAGGATGAGAAAACCAATCAGCAGTGCGATTTTTTTCATGGCCTGGGTTTTGGGTGGATGTTGCGGGGATGATCAATTGTCGGGGGCGCCCTGGCGAATCCATTCCTCAATTTTCTGGATTTCGCACTCGAGCAAGGGAGCGCGGTTTTGGGGCATGGGGCTGAAGCCGGGCTCGTGCTTGATGGCGCCGAGCAGGCGGCCGTTGTCCACGTAGATTTTCAGGTTGTCGTAGCCTTCCAGGGTAACGTTGCCGAAATTGCTGGTTTTGTCGTGGCAGGTGTAGCAGTTGTCTCGGATGAGGGGCAGGATGGTGCCGGTGTAGGTCACATTCTCGACCTGGCACTCCAGGGAGGGGTACAGCTCCTCTTCCACGTCGTAGTAGCACCCACTCAGCAGAAGCAACAACAAGAAGAGACGAGAATGGACGGTCATGTCGTGCGAATCTTTGGTCAGTTGTTCGGGGCGCCCTGCTCCACCCAAGCCCGAAATTTTTCCAGGGTGCAGGGGGCCAACTGCGCCCCGCCCTGAGGCATTCGAGGGAAGCCGTTCGCCCAAAACAGCACCCCGAGGAGTTTTCCGTTGTCGGCAACGGTTTTCACGCCCGGATAATTGCTCAAATCGACCCCTGCCGGGGGGTTGGGGCCGCTGTGGCAGCCCCGGCAGTTGTTTTGCAGCACGGGCTGCAAATCCTGCGCAAAGGAGACCGCTGAGGTGTCGCAGGTTGAGGGGTCTTCTTCGCAGCGGAGGTCTTGAGCCCCCTGTGCAATCCAGTCGCGGATGAGCTGGATTTGCGCGGGGCTGAGGCGCACCCGTGGGGGCGGCGGCATGCGTTCGTCCTCCTCGTCGTCGGTGAGGCGGCGCAGGATTTTGCTCGCTTCGGGGTCGAAGGGAGTGACGGCTTCCTCCGAAAGCATCACCGAGGAGTAGCTTTCCAAAATTACACCTTCCTGAGCAGTGGCGGCGTCGTGGCAGCCGCTGAAGGCGCAATTGGAGCGCAGGATGGGGAGGACATCCCGTTGGAAATACACCCGCCCGGGCTCGCAGGGTTGCCCGAAAGTGGTGGAATCGTTGGGTGGAGGCGGGGGTTCTGTCGTGGTGCTGTCATTGGGTGGGGGGGCATCGACCGGCAGGAAGGGCGAATGCTTGCAGGCCGGCATGGCTGCCAAGAGGATGAGCGCAACGAGGGGAAGGGAAAAACCGATTCCTGAACGCATGCAGGTTTTGGCGGCAAGGTAGCACGCATCCTCCTGAGGGGAAAAGAATGGTTTCCGAAGGGGAAAAGCAAAGCGCTGAACCCACCCAGCCGGGCCGTCGAAGCCTATCCTTGCTCCAGCTCTTCCTGAATGTAATCCTCCACCAGCCGCTCGAGGACGAACAGGGGTATGGAACCGTTCTGCAACACGAGCTCGTGAAAATCCCGAAGGTTGAAGCGTGCGCCCAGGGCCGCTTCGGCTTTGCGGCGCAGCTCGCGGATTTTCAGCTCTCCGATTTTGTAGGACAGCGCCTGCCCGGGCCAGCCGATGTAGCGGTCGATTTCGGTCTGGACTTCATGCAGGCTGAGGGCGGTGTTTTGGGCCAGAAAATCTATGGCTTCCCGGCGGGTCCAGCCTTTGGCATGGATGCCCACATCCACCACCAGTCGGCAGGCGCGCCACATTTCGTAGGTCAGGCGCCCGAATTCCTGATAGGGCGTTTGGTACATGCCCAGCTCGCGCCCCAGCCACTCGCAGTACAGCGCCCAGCCTTCGCCGAAGCAACTCAGGTAGGTGTTCTTGCGAAACTCGGGCAAGCCCTCCAGCTCGGCGGCCAGCGAGATTTGCAGGTGGTGCCCCGGGACGGCCTCGTGCAGGGTCAGGGCGGGCAGCACATAGAGCGGGCGGCTCTCGAGCTTGTAGGTGTTCACCCAGTAGAAGCCCGCCCGATGCTCGGCGTAAGAGCCCGGAATGTAGCGCCCGCCCGTGTATTTGGGGGCGATGGCTTCGGGCACGGGCGCCACCCCATAAGGCAGGCGGGGCAGGGTGTGGAACACCTCCGGCAGCTTGCCGTCAATGGTTTTGGCCAACCAGGCGGCTTCTTTCAACAGCGCTTCGGGGGTATCGGCGTAAAAGCGCGGGTCGGTGCGCAGGAATCGGAGAAACTCGGCGAATGAGCCCCCGAAGCCGGTGGAGCGCATGACCGCCTCCATCTCCGCGCGAATGCGCCGCACTTCCTCCTGCCCCAGCTCGAAAATTTCCTCGGGGCTCAAATCGAGGGTGGTGAAAAAATGCACCCGCTGGGCATAGTACTCCGCCCCGCCGGGCTGCGCCGAGATGCCGATTTCTTCGGCAGCCCCGGGACGATATTCCTCCTGGAGGAAGGTGCGGAAGGCGCGATAGGCCGGCACCACGCTTTCGCGGATGGCCGCCCGCGCCCGGGCCCGCAAACCCGCCCCCTCCTCGGGAGTGAGGGTTGAGGGAAGGGTCTTCAGGGGCTGATAGAAGTAGCTGCTTTCGGGGTCTTCGACGATGTGCGGGTCGAGGTAGGACTCATAGCCTTCCAGAACGGCCCGGGGCAGGGTTTTGCCCTTCTGCAAGCCCAGCCGCATGAGCTGGATATTGGCCTCGACGTAATCGCGGAAGCCCTCCAGCAGGCTCAGGTACCGCTCGTAGGCTTTGGGGTTTTCGAAGCGAAACCGCCCGACCATGTACACGAAATCCACGTGGAAGCCTCCATCGGCGGAGATGGGGCGCAGGTAGGCCTCGTGCTCCACCCCGGCGATTTTGTCCTCGAGCAGGAAGGCGAACATGTCGTAGCTGATGGCATCCTGGCGGCCGAGTTTGCTGCGGTCGATGGTCTGCAGCTCTTCGCGCAAGCTGCGCCAGAAATCGGCGCGGCGCTCGTAATCTTCCGGGGCGATGGCGGGGAAGCGTTTGGGGGCGTCCACGTCCGTCCAATTGGGAAACTCTTCCTGGCTGAATTTCCATTCTTTTTCGAACAGGGCATGGAGGCGTTCGGCCTCGGAAGGGCTGGGGGCCGGCCCGGAGGTGCAGCCCACCCACAAGCAAAGGAGCAAAGGCAGGAAGGTCTTCATGGCGGGGGAATTGGTTGCCCCCCAAAGTAAAGCAATCATTGGACATCGGGCAGCAGGGGGAGGCGCTCGCAGCGATAGACGATGTCGCTTTGGCCCCAGTTGCCGCCGTTGGAGAAGAGGTTGGCGAAATCGATAACGGCTTCGAAGACCACCTCCCCGGAAGGATGAGCCACCTCCACGATGCGCGCCTCGCGCACCCCGTTCTCTTCGATGTTGCCGGGGCAAATGAGGCGGTTGCCGGTTTGGGGCAGCAGGTCCACGTCGCTGATGTTGTGGGAGTAGAACACGTCGCCGCGCTCGCGGCCGAATTGCCAGACCTGGCGCACCGTCCTGGCGTTCGGGTCGATGGCGTATTCCACCCCCCGACTGAATCGCGGGGCATCGAGCGAGAAGTAGCGGTGCAGGCCGTTGTCGAAGAGGAAGACGTTGCCGTTGGGCAGCAGCATGGCGGCGTGTTGCCCCCAGGGCCAGTCGAATTCGGGCCGGCCCACCCAGCCCGTTTGCACCGAATCGGGGTAGGGCGCCCCCTGAGCGTCGACGGCGGTGAGCAGATAAGGCTCGGTGGGCGGCCCCGAGCCATCGATGCCCGCGTTGCCCCAGCCCTTGTGGGGGGCGAGAATCCACTGGAGCTGGTTGTCGGCCGAGACTTTGAACACTCCCTGATTGCGCGCGGAGATGACCAGCCCCCCGTCGGCGTCGGGCCACAGGCTGTTGACGTGCAGCCAGTCGTTGCCCCCGAAGATGAAGTCGAAGCGGTCCATGTCGAGCACCTGGCGGAGGTCCCAGCTGCGCTCCACCTGCAAGGTGGCGGGGTTGTACTCGATGACCCAGTCCAGCCCGGTGCTCTGGCCCCACTTGCTGACGGCGAGCAGGAAGCGGCCGTTTTCGAGTTCTGTGATTTCGTGGTGCTGACCGAAGCCCTCCAGCGTCCATTGCCGCACCAGCCGCCCCAGCATGTCGTACTTGTAAATCTGATTGCGAAATGCGAACAGCCAGTTCCCGTCGGAAGCCCGCTTGAAGGGGCCCACCCAGCCGTCGAATTGCGAGAGGTTGAGGTACCAGCGCACCTGGCCCCGCTCGTCGAAGATGAAGGGATAGAAGCGGAAGGTGCCGCCCCCACCGATGCTCAGCTCCACCAGATTCCAGCCGGGCTCCGAACGCCCGGCATCGTGCTGAAGAACCTCCAGCCGGGGAAAGAACTCGGGCAGCGGGTCGGTGGGAATCTGCAGGGTGGCTCGGGCCACCAGCCCCAGCGAGTCGGTGAACGTCAGCGCCACCTCATTGACCCGGCCGGGCAGCAACCCGTGGATGTGCACCGATGAAAGCCCCTCCAATTCCTGCTGCACCTCCACGTCCGGCGGACCCGGCACCACCATTTCCAGCTGCAGGCGGCGGTTGGCCGGGACGATGACCAGCGCCGACAGCGGCGCCAGGCCCGAAGGATTCACCTTCAGCACCAGGCTGCTGTCCAAAAAGGTGGGCAAAGGCACTTCCGTACCCGGCGGCAAGGGCGGCTCCTCCTTCCGGCACCCGGAAAAAATCCCCCACCCCACCACCAACACAAGCAGCATCCGTACTCGAAGCATAATCGATTTTTTGTTCGCAGGGCGGAAGATAAGGCCTTCCGAATGGATGAAGTCGAAGGGGGCGCCATTCCTTCGCAAGGGGAAAGACGTGGAAATAAATGGAAGCAACTTTGACCCCTGGAATGGCCCACCCCACCGCTCCACCCCATCCC
>CAZBYX010000103.1:7633-11706 GCA_964496055.1 uncultured Saprospiraceae bacterium | reverse complement strand
GTTTTGCGCACTTGCGGCGGGCAAAACCTGGCGCAGCAGCGCAGCAGCGGCCCGGCCGTCTTGAGTGAGCGGCGATTCCGCTGGAAGATGGTGACCACTTGGCCGCCCAATTTTCCCGTTCTGGGGGAGGGATGCAATTTGCTGGCGAAGTGGATCGGGGAGATGTCCGGCGGGCGCCTGGAAATCAAGGTATTCGGCGGCGGTGAATTGGTTCCGGCCCTCGAGGCTTTCGATGCGGTGCGGGGCGAAGCGGCGGAGATGGGCAGCGGGGCTTCGTACTATTGGGCGGGCAAGGTGCCGGCGGCTCAGTTCTTTGCCTCCGTGCCCTTCGGCATGAACGCGCAGCAACTCAACGCCTGGATACTCACCGGGGGCGGCATGGAACTCTGGGAGGAGCTGTACGCCGATTTCGGGTTGGTGCCGCTGTTGGGAGGCAACACGGGCGTGCAGATGGGAGGGTGGTTCAACCGGGAAATCAACACCCTGTCCGATTTGCAGGGCTTGAAAATGCGCATGCCCGGGCTCGGCGGCAAAGTGCTGGAAAAAGCCGGGGGCTCGCCGGTACTCCTCGCGGGAGGCGAGATATACACCGGGCTCGAGCGCGGCGTCATCGACGCTACCGAATGGATCGGCCCCTATCACGACTATTTGATGGGCTTCCACGAAATCGCCCGCTACTACTACTACCCCGGCTGGCACGAGCTGGGCACCGCCCTGGAGTTTTTCATCAACAAAAAGGCCTGGGAGCAACTGCCCGCCGACCTACAGGCCATCGTGCGGGCGGCGGCCGCCCGGCTCAATCACTGGGTGCTTTCCGAATTCGAGTGGAAGAACAGCCTTTACCTGGAAAAAATCCTGGCGGAGGGCGAGGTGGAGTTGCGTCGCTTCCCGGAGGAAGTCCTCGGGCAATTGAAGAAATTTACCGCCGAAATCGTCCAGGAACTGGCCGACAGCGACCCCTTCGCCCGACGCGTTTACGAATCGTACACCGACTTCCGGCAGAAAGCCTCCCGTTGGGCCGACCTGACGGAGAAAGCCTTTTACGAAACCCAGCAAATCGAATCCTGAGTCCGCGGCGAAAAAACTGCCTCTTCGAACCGGACCCGAACCAGCGAATGCTCACCCATGTACCGGAGAAAACTTATCCTTTTCTTTTTCGTCCTGCTCCTGTCGGGGAGCTGTGGCAGCGATACCTCCACCGGCGGCGCCGCCACCCATGACCTTGCCCAACGCCTCCAGGGTCATTGGGAGCTGGAAAGCGCCTTCCGCGACGGGCGCCGCACCGAAACGCTCAACGGCACCTTTTTCACCTTCCTCGATTCCCAAACCCTCGTCACCAATCTGGGGGGGATGCGCGAAGAGATGCCCTACGAGTTGCGCGAACACTCCTTCCTGCCGCGGGGCAAGCGCTTTCAGTCCGAGATGATCGTGGAGGAAATCGGAGATTCCACCCTGACCCTCAAAATGCTGATGCGGAACGTGGAGTTTCGGATGCTTTTCAAAAAGCAAGCCCCCCTGAATGAATCCGGCGACAGCCTTCAGTAGCCCCCCTACCCTTCCTGCACCTCGATGAGCCCTTCCGGCAGGTCCAGCGTCACCAGGCGGCGCTCTGCATCCACCTGGGCGATGAAAGCTTCGTTAAGGGGTACGAGCACTTCGCGGCCCTGGCGCTCGAGCACGGCCATTTCCTGTTGGGGGTATTCCACCACTTCGCGGATGGTTCCCAGCACGTGCCCTTGCACGGTGCATGCCTGGTAGCCCTGCAAGTTGGCGAACCGCAGCGGCTCGCCCCGGCTCCCCTCCCCCACCCCTTCGAGTGCGGATGCAGGCAGCAGGAGGGTTCGGTTGCTCAGTTCCAGGGCATCCTGGGGGGAGTCGATGGCTTCCAGCTTGAGGAACAAGGCATCTTCCTGTCCGCGGATTTCTTCCACGAAAAAGGGCACGTTTTGGCCGTCCAGGTCGAGGAAGAGGAAATCGGCGGCGAGGGCGGCTTCCAGAAAGGGGGGCTCGATGCGGGCTTTGAGCTCGCCGCGCGTGCCGTGCACCTTGGTGGTTCGGCCGACGGGCTGGAGGGGTTCGGGCAAGGGCATGGGGTGCGACTTTGGGTCAGCTGCGGCCCGAGGGCGTCAGCAATTCGGCAATGTCGAGGGGGGGCAGGCGGAGGAGGAAATCCATGCGGCGGTTTTGCTTTTTGCCTTCCTCGGTGGCGTTGGAGGCTTTGGGGGCGAATTCCCCGTGGCTGCACGCCTCGATTTGGCTGGGGTTCACTTCCCGCTCCTCGGTCAGATACCGGACGATGGCCGTGGCGCGCAGGGCGCTGAGGTCCCAGTTGTCGCGGTAGGTCTTGGGTTTGGGGGTGGAGTTGTCGGTGTGGCCTTCTACGACGATGGTGATTTCGGGGTAGCGGTTGAGCACCTGACTGATTTTCTCCAGGAGGGAGGCCCCGGCGCTGGTCAGGTGGGTGCTGCTGGGCAGGAAGAAGTGGTCGGCACAGATGCTGAGACGCCCGGCCTGGTCTTCGACTTCGGTGCTGAAGGCGAGCTCTTTTTCGAGGGTCAGGAGGCTGTCGGCGAGTTCTTTGAGCAGGGCCTGGGCATCGCGGCGTTGCTGGGCCAGGGCGTCCCGGACGTCCTGGATGAGGCGTTCCTTGTTTTCGATTTCGCGGACTTTTTCCTGCAGGGCCACGGCCAGCAACTCTTGCTGGGAAAGCGCCCGGTTGGACAGTTCCTCGATGCGGTCCTCGAGCTGCTGGATTTCCTTTTCCTTCTGCTCCAGAATGTGGTGCAAGCCCTTCACTTCGCCGGCTTTTTCCGCCAACTGCAATTGCATGCCCTGGGCCTGCTCGTCCCGGATGGCGATTTCTTCTTTCAGGGCCTGGATTTCGGTTTCGTGTTGCCGGCGCAGTTCCACCTCGCGCAAAAATTTCTTTTTGCCGACACAACCGGCAGCCAGGAGGAGGAAAGGCACCATCCAGAGTAAAGCGTTTCGGAAATTCATGTGGGGCTGATTTAGCTTCGGCTCAAAAATAAAAATCTGCGGACAGGCCGCCCCTGCCCGCAGATTCTTTTTGCCCCGACGTAGGGCTCATCGCAGCTTGAAGCCCGCCGCCCCCAGCATGCCGACGTCGGTGTACACGATGGCGCGGTAGATGCCCGACTTCAGGCGGTTTTCCAGGTCATAGGTGAACGACAGGCGCTGGTTTTCCCCCACATTGACCTCCTTGGCCTTGACGGCGAAGATGTCCATGGTTTGCCCCTTGACGTTGAGGGTGGCTTTGATGGGGTTCGACACGGAGATGGGGGTGCCTTTGTCGTCGGTGATGACGAGATAGAGGGTTTGCACGCCCTGGTATTCGGGGGGCACGTTCATCAGGTCGAAGGTGACGTTGATGCGGCGGGCCCGGCGGGACTTGGAGGTGACCTTGGGCTTCTTCCGCTCCACCTCCACCCGGAAGGCGTTGGCTTTGTAGCTGGCCAGGGTCAGGCGTTCTTTTTCCTTTTGCAGGGCGGCGTTCACCTCGTTGAGGCGGCGGTTTTCGGCTTCGGCGGCGGCGAGGCTTTCACTGAGCTGCCCCGTCAGGGCGCGCAGCGAATCGTTTTCCACCTGCAGGGCGGTGATGGCTTTTTCGAGCTCCTCTTTGGCACTCAGCAGGGCGGCGATTTGCTCCTTCAAACCGCCGATTTCTTCGTTCGACTTGGCGCTCAGGCGCCGCAAGGCCGCTTTGCGCCGCTGGATTTCCTGCTGGGCTTCCTCGTAGGCGCCCTTCAGGCTGACGTTTTCCTCCTCCAGTTGGATGTAGGCCTGCTCCAGGCTGTCCACCTCGGCCTCCAACTGGAGCTTCAGGTCTTTCAGCTCACTGATTTCCTCGCTGTATGCTTCGTTTTCGGCCGCCAGGGCCTTGCTTTTCTTGTTCAGGCTGAAAGCCCAAAAGCCCGTTCCCAGAAAAAGAAGTGCCAGCACGATGGCCAAAATGCTCAGGCTTCTTTGATTCATGGTTTTCTCATTTTGATATCGATTCGGGGCGGCTGAGCCTTGAAACCCACCCTCCTCGAATCGCCATTCGAATCGTTTTT
>CAZBYX010000103.1:0-7533 GCA_964496055.1 uncultured Saprospiraceae bacterium | reverse complement strand
CAACGAACAACGAACAACGAACAACGAACTCCTCCGGGTGAAGATACGGCGAGAAACGGCAACGGAGGTCAAATTGTTGTTCGGGTTTGGCGGTTGAGGGGCGGGAGTGGGAGGGTCTGGGCTGCGGGTTGGGGTGTGGGTTTTTGTTTAGAACGGATTCAAATTACATTTGCCCCCCGATAAAAGCGGCGCAACGGACGGCAAACTCCCTGCTTTTTTATCTTTGCGCCGAATTTCGAAAGCCCTTGGTGCCAAAGGCTTCTCCCTCCTCAGGAAACCTTTGACAATCAGCTGGAAACCGGCTTTCAAGGGGTTTTACCCACGCAAGACGAATAAACAACCAATACCACCTGTAGGATGAGAAAAGCAAATCCGAGGCTTCCCATCGCCCTTCTTTCCTGCTTGCTGACTTCTCCCCTCCTGGCTCAAAGTTCGGACGCTTCCGGTGGCGGCAACCTCTTCGCCCTGGCGCTGATGGTCGTGGTCGTTCTCATTGCCTTCGTGGTCATCGTACAGGTGGCCGACAACCTGTTGCGCATCGAAGCCCGCCGCATCGGAGCCGACAAGGAAGGAGTCAACTATTCGGTCTTCCCCTCCATTCGCGAGATCCTGAGCCCCAAAATCCCCGATTACGTCAACGGCTATCCGGCCTTCGTTCTCGACAAGGGCTACAACCTGCCCCTCGAAGGGGAGCCCGCCCCCCGCATCAGCAGCGCCCGGGGCGTGAAGCGCTACGCCGTGCAACCTCCGAATTTTCTGGGCATCGCCCCCATCCCCAAGCTGGAAGTCCAAATCGGCGACAGCGTCAAAGCCGGTGACCCCCTGTTCTTCGACAAAAACGCCCCCGACATCAAGTACGTGGCCCCCGTCAGCGGGGAAGTCATCGCCGTCAATCGGGGGGAAAAGCGTGCCATCACGGAGGTGGTGATTCTGGCGGACAAGGAACAAACCCATCGCTCCCTCACCCCGCCCGACGCCGAAAAAGCCAGCCGCGAAGAAATCGTCCGATTTCTGATGGATTCCGGCGGGTGGATGCTCATCAAGCAACGCCCCTTCAACGTGGTGGCTGAGCCCGACGAGGTGCCCACCCATATTTTCATCTCCACTTTCGACACCGGGCCCCTTGCTCCCGACCTCAACCTCGTGGTCAAGGGCCGGGAGAAAGCCTTCCAGCAGGGGCTCGACATCCTCGCCCGCCTGACGGATGGCAAGGTCCATCTGGGGCTCAGCGCCAACGGTGAGGAACCCCCCGCTTCGGCATTCGTGGATGCCAGGAACGTGGAGAAGCACTATTTCAAGGGCCCCCACCCCGCCGGGAATGTCGGTGTGCAAATCCACCACGTCGCCCCCATCACCCCCACCCAGAAGGTGTGGACACTGGGCGTGCAGGAGGTCATCACCCTGGGGAATCTCTGGCTCGAAAAACGCTTCGACGCGGAACGCATCGTCGCGCTGACGGGCAGCCGCATGAAGGAGCCCCGCTACGTGAAGACCTTCATCGGTGCCAACATGGGCGAATTGCTCAAGAACGAAGTGGAAGGCGACAAGGTGCGCCTCATCAGCGGCGACGTGCTCAGCGGAGAGAAAAAAGGCCCCGAGAATTTCCTCAACTTCTACGACGACCAGGTGACCGCCATCCCCGAAGGGGATTACTACGAGCTCTTCGGCTGGCTGTTGCCCAGCAAGGCACGCCCCAGCCTGTCGCGCACCTACCCCAACTTCCTGTTCGGCGACCTGAAGTTCGAAGGCGACACCAACACCCACGGCGAGCGCCGCGCCTTCGTCATGACCGGTCAGTACGAGCGGGTCTTGCCCATGGACATTTACCTCCAGCACCTGATGAAGGCCATCATGATCAACGATTTCGAACGCATGGAAGGCCTGGGCATTTACGAGCTGGTGGAGGAGGATGTGGCTCTGGCCGAATTCGCCTGCACCTCGAAACAGCCCCTGCAACGCATCCTGCGCAAGGGCCTCGATACCATGCGCGAACAGGGCTGAGCCCGAACCGACGCCACAAAACGAACCTAAAGCAACCCAGCTGCAATGAAGGGATTCATCGATTTCCTCAAAAGAATAGAGCCGGACAAGAAGAAGTCCCCCTTCCTCCACACCCTCTACGACGGCTTCTTCACCTTCCTGTTGGTGCCCAACACCACCACCTCGGGCAAGGGCGTGCACATCCGCGACGGCATCGACCTGAAGCGCACCATGGTCATGGTGGTGCTGGCCTTGCAACTGTGCTACCTGTTCGGCACCTACAACATCGGCCACCAGCACTTCCTCGCCATCGGGGAGCACACCGGCTTTCTCGAAGGCATCCACCTGAAGATCGCCTACGGCCTCATCAAGATTTTGCCCATCTTCATCGTCACCCACATCGTGGGTTTGGCCATCGAATTTTACTTCGCTTCGAAGAAGGGCCACCCCATCGAGGAGGGCTTTCTGGTCACCGGGGCGCTCATCCCCCTCATCATGCCCCCGGACATCCCGCTGTGGATTCTGGCCGTGAGTGTGGCTTTCGCCGTGTGGATCGGGAAGGAAGCCTTCGGCGGGACGGGCATGAACGTGATGAACATCGCCCTGCTGGCGCGGGCTTTCGTCTTCTTCGCCTACCCGACCGAAATTTCGGGTGACAACGTGTGGGTGGCGGGTTTCGAGCAAATCAAGGCGGGCGTGCCGGCTGACTACGGCTGGTGGGAGCTCGGCTTTTTCAACGGCATCTTCGAGGCGCTGGGCTGGAGCACTTTCCAGCAGGGCTCCATGGTCGTGGACGGCTTCACCGGGGCAACGCCACTGGCTCTGGCCGCCAAGGGCGGCTGGCAGGCCGTCACCGAGGTGTACACCCCCGCTCAAATGTGGTGGGGGGCCATTCCCGGCAGTGTGGGTGAGACCTGCAAGCCCTTCATCATCGTGGGGGCCTTGTTCTTGCTCATCACGGGCATTGCCAGCTGGCGCGTCATGCTGAGCATGTTTCTGGGCTGTCTGGTTACGGCCCTGTTGTTCAACGCCGTTGCCCCGACGGAAATCACCGAAACCACCGCGGGTTTCTGGAAGTTCATGGCCGTGCCCTGGTACTACCACTTCTACATGGGCAGCTTCTGGTTTGCCATGGCCTTCATGGCCACCGACCCGGTAACGGCCGCCTCCACCAACAAAGGCAAGTGGATTTACGGCTTCTTCATCGGGGTCATCGGGCTCATCATTCGGGTGACCAACCCGGCCTACCCCGAAGGCTGGATGCTGGCCATTTTGTTCATGAACGTCTTTGCCCCGCTGATCGACCACTACGTCTTGCAGGGCAACATGAAACGCCGCCTGTCCCGAGCCTGAGCTCGGCCGCGCGGCGACATAGGCGGGTTAAAAGGTCGCTGCACGCAACCTTTCGTACTCGCCGGGGTTTGGAAAGAAAATCGTAAACTGCCGAAAGGCCCTAAACTCGTTCCGAAGTGGAATCCAACAGGCAGATCATCGTCTTCATCGTCTCGCTTACGGCCGTGGTGGCTCTGGGCCTGACCGTCCTGCGCGAAGCCACCGAAGGGCTGGCGAAGAAAAACGAGGAAATTTTCAACAAAAGAGCCGTTCTGGCCGCCGTCGAGACAAAGCTCGGCAAGAAAGTCGCCGAATTTTCGGACGAAGAAATCCTCCAAATCTTCGACAGCCAGGTGGAGCAAAAAGTCATTCGCACCGACGGCTCCGAAGTGGAAGGCCTCACCGCCATCGAAGTGGACATGGCCAAAGAGCGCAAAAAGCCCGTCGAGGAAATGAACCTCCCCCTGTTCATCTTCACCAACGACCGGGGCGAGAAGTTCTACATCCTCGCCGTGCGCGGCAACGGCCTCTGGGACGAAATCTGGGGCTACATCGCCCTGGAAAGCGACCTGAACACCATCGCCGGGGCCTCCTTCGATCACAAAGGGGAGACCCCGGGGCTCGGGGCCGAAATCAAGGACAACCCATCCTTCCCGGCCCAGTTCGTCGGGAAGAAGATTTACGACGAGAACGGAAACTACGTCTCCATAACCGTCAAGAAAGGAGGCGCCGAACCCGGTAACCCCCACCAGGTGGATGCCATCTCCGGGGCAACCGTCACCTCCAATGGCGTCACGGAAATGCTCCAACGGGGCATTGCCTATTACCAGGCTTACTTCGACAAGCTGAAGGAAAGCTGATTGAAATTCTGTAGCCCCGGCGAATGAGGACGAATGGCAGAGAAGGAGGATTTGAGGATTTGAGGATTTGCGGATTTGAGGAACCGAGGATTTGAGAGTTGTTCGTGGCTCGTGGCTCGTAGCTCGTTGGGTGTGGGGACAATTTATTTCAATTTGTCTCCACATATTTCAATTTGTTTCGATGTCTCTGCGGTTCATACAAACCCAAACCCCAAACCCCACACCACCAATTGCGCACCCATTGCAAACCAACCGTAAACCCAATGTGCCCCCTCCAAACCATGAAACCTCGGCACCTCGAAACCTCGAAACCTTGAGACCCCGAAACCTCGAAACCTTGAGACCCCGAAACCTCGAAACCTTGAGACCCCGAAACCTCGAAACCTTGAAACCTTTTTAAAATCACATCCCCTATGGCTGAAGAAACCATGACGGCCCAGCAGGTTCAGGAAAGGGAACCCATCTTCGGGAAGAAGGAGCGCAAGCTCTTGACCGACCCCCTGAACGACAACAACCCCATCACGGTGCAAGTGTTGGGCATCTGTTCGGCTTTGGCCGTGACCTCTCTGGTGTTGCCTTCGGTGGTCATGGCCGTGGCGGTGATTTTCGTTACGGCTTTTTCGAGTTTGTTCACCAGTCTGTTGCGCCACCAGATTCCAAAGAGTGTTCGCATGATCGTCCAACTGATCATCATCGCCTCGCTGGTGACGGTGGTCGAGCTGACGCTGAAGGCCTTCAACTTCGAGGTGTACAAGCAGCTGTCGGTGTACATCGGCCTCATCATCACCAACTGCATCGTCATGGGGCGCTTGGAGGCCTTCGCCATGGCCAACCGCCCCTGGCGTAGCTTCCTCGACGGGGTGGGCAACGGCCTGGGCTACGGCGCCATCCTCATCATCGTGGCCATCGTGCGCGAATTCTTCGGCAAGGGCTCCCTGTTTGCGGGCAGCCCCCTGGAAATGAAAATCATCGGTCCTTCCGCCGAATACTTCATCGACACGACGACCAGCGCCTGGTTCGGCTGGTACACGAACAACAACCTGATGGTGTTGCCGGCGGCGGCCATGTTCGTCATCGGCATCCTGATCTGGATTCAGCGCAGCTACAACCCCAAGCTGATCGATGTGTCCTGAGGTAAGTGGAGGATTTGAGGATTCGAGGATCTGAGGATTTGGCAGGAGGGATTCTGGGTAACTCAACAATGAAAAAAAAAGATCTCATGGGAGACTTCTTCAATATCTTCATCAAAGCCGCCTTCATCGACAACATGGTGCTGGCTTACTTCCTGGGCATGTGTTCGTACCTGGCGGTGTCCAAGACCGTGAAGACGGCCTTCGGGCTGGGACTGGCGGTCATTTTCGTGTTGGGCATCACCATGCCCATCAACTGGCTCATCAACCACTTTTTGCTGAGCGAGAACGGCATCCTGGGCACGGATTTGACCTTCCTGCGCTTCATCCTCTTCATTGCCGTCATCGCCTCCATGGTGCAATTGGTGGAGATGGTGGTGGAGAAGTTTTCGCCGGCTCTGTACGCCGCCCTGGGGATTTTCCTGCCGCTCATCACGGTGAACTGCGCCATTCTGGGCGGCAGCCTGTTCATGGTCTCCCGGGATTACAACCTGGGTGAGAGCATCGCGTTCGGGTTGGGCGGTGGCTTCGGTTGGTTTTTGGCCATCATCGCCATCGCCGCCATTCGGGAGAAGATTCGCTACTCCGACGTGCCGGCGCCTCTGCGCGGTCTGGGGATGGCGTTCATCATCACCGGATTGATGGGCATGGCTTTCATGAGCTTGCTGGGCATCGATCCGGCGGCCTTTACGGCAGCCAACTGACCGGGACCACTCTCGAACCGCCCGCCGGAGATGTTCCGGGGTGGGGGTTTGAGGTTCGGGGAAGGAATCGGCTTCCCTTTTTCACAGTGAAAGTTCGAAGGCTGGTCTTATCGGGTCGGCTTCTTGCACAAACATCCGAATCATGATTTTCCTCTTCAGCGTCCAAACCGTTTTGTATGCCTTGCTGGTGTTCACCCTGGTCATTTTGGCGCTCTCCTTCATGCTGATTGCCGCCAAGAAGCGCCTGGTGCCCCAGGGCGACGTGAAAATCATCATCAACGGGGACGAGAGCAAGCCCCTGCTGGTGCAGCCCGGCAGCTCCCTGCTGGCGGTCTTGGCCGACAACAACATCTTCCTTCCCTCCGCCTGCGGGGGCGGCGGCACCTGCGCCATGTGCGAATGTTACGTGGACGAAGGCGGCGGCGACGTCTTGCCCACCGAGCTCAACCACCTCACCCGCCGCGAAGTGGCCGAGCACAAGCGCCTGGCCTGCCAGGTCAAGGTGCGCCAGGACATGAAAATCCGCGTGCCCGAAGAAATCTTCGGCATCAAGAAGTGGGAGTGCGAGGTCGTGTCCAACTACAACGTCGCCACCTTCATCAAGGAATTCATCGTCAAGCTGCCCGAGGGCGAAACCCTTGAATTCGAAAGCGGCGGCTACATCCAGGTGGACGTGCCCCCCATCACCGTCGATTTCAAGGACATCGACATCACCGCCCACCCCGAGATGAACAGCAACCCCGACGAATTCCGCCCCGAATGGGACAAGTACAAGATGTGGGACCTGAAGATGGTCAACGACGAGCCCCAGTTCCGCGCCTACTCCATGGCCAACCACCCGGCCGAGGGCAACATCGTCATGCTGAACGTCCGCATCGCCACCCCGCCCTGGGACCGCAAGAACAACACCTGGATGCCCGTCAATCCGGGGGTCTGTTCCTCCTACATCTTCTCGCGCAAACCGGGTGACAAGGTCACCATCTCGGGGCCCTACGGCGAGTTCTTCATCAAGCCCACCAAGCGCGAAATGGTGTACATCGGCGGCGGGGCCGGCATGGCGCCCCTGCGTTCCCACATCTTCCACCTCTTCCACACCCTCAAGACCCGCGACCGCAAGGTCTCCTACTGGTACGGCGGCCGCTCGCGGCGCGAGCTGTTCTACACCCAGCACTTCCGCGACATCGAAAAAGAATTCGACAACTTCAAATACTACATCGCCCTGTCGGAACCCCTGCCCGAAGACAACTGGAAGGTCAAGAAAAGCATCGACGACCCCGAAGGGGAAGGCTTCGTGGGCTTCATCCACCAGGTGTTGTACGACAACTACCTCAAAAACCACCCGGAACCCGAAGAGGTCGAGTACTACATCTGCGGACCCCCGCTCATGCTGCAGGCCGTCCTCAAAATGCTCGATGAGCTGGGCGTGCCCGAAGAAAACATCGCCTTCGACGACTTCGGAGGCTGACCCCGCCCCCACCCGCCTGCAAAGGGCTGAATCCTCCCGGGTTCAGCCCTTTTCTTTTACCG
>CAZBYX010000102.1:3881-11868 GCA_964496055.1 uncultured Saprospiraceae bacterium | reverse complement strand
AACGAACAACGAAAAACGAACAACGATCCCCCCCCCATGGCGATTTGACGATTTAACGATTTTACGGTTTTACAATTTGACGCTTTGACAAGCAGGCCGGCCTCGCGGGGCGGCTTAGTCGGAAGGCATTATTCTCCTCCGAGCAGGAGGCGCCAGCGGGCGTAGAGGGGGTGGTCTTTGCCGCCGGCGAGCAGGGCGGCCAGGTTTTCCATGCGGGAGCGGCGCTGTTGGAGGAAGAGCTCGCGTTGGGTTTTGCGCCAGTCGTTCAGGGCTTTTTTCTGGGGGATGGTCCAGTTGGGGTGGGTGTCGAGGGTGTTTTTGACGGCGTCGAGGGCGTCGCTCCAGACTTTGAGGGCGGCCAGGGCAGACTGAGCCAGATAGAGTTGCACGTCGTGGCCGGGGTGGATGAGCTGGGCGGCCTGGTCCAGGATGCGCAGGGCCTGTTCGATGTGCCCTTGCTGGGCGTCTTCCTCGTTCCAGATGAGGGCGCTGTAGCGTTCCTGGAGGCGTTCGGGGGCGGCTTGCGGGTCGGGTCGGCGCAGGTCGTTCAGTCCGGCGTTGGCTTGTTCGATGGCGATGAGGCCGTCGAGGGCTTTCATGACCACCCAGTCGCGGGAGGGCACGCCGGCGGCGTTGCGGTCTTTTTCCAGCTCGAGGATGGCTTGCTGAGCGGTTCGGTGGGCGGCTTCGTATTTGCCCAGTTTCCATTCGCAGAGGGCTTTGAGGGCCAGGGCGTTGCCTTTGACGCCGTCGGCGGCGAGCTGCCCGTCGCGTTTGAGCGCCTCGCGCACCTGGGCGTAGGCGAGGCTGTAGTACGTTTCGGGGGAGGTGCCGAGGTAGGCGTTTTGCTCCAGGCGGAGGCGGTTTTCCAGCTCGGCGCCCTGATTGAAGGCATCCTGGGCGCTTTGAAACTGCATCAGATGGCTGCAGGCGAGCAGCAGGCTCAGCGCAGCGAGGAAAAAGAACTTCTTTACCGAGTGGGTCATCATGGGGGAAGTTTTGGGTTCGATTCGTGAATTCTTCGGTTTTTCGGGAGCTGTTCCCGGCTCCGGTGGGAGCCCCCAAGTTTCGCTCGAATGGGTTGGATAGAGGCGTGCAGCTCAAAATAGCATCCGATTTTCAACACGGCTGCCGCTTTTCTTTTGCCCCAAGCCCTCAAACCTCAAACCTCAAACCCCAACTCACAACCCACAACTCACAACTCACAACCCACAACTTTCAACTCTCAACTTTCAACTCTCAACTTTCAACTCTCAACTCCCAACTTAAAACTACCCCCCCTCCAACTTATCGAGCAGGTCCTCCAGGACGAAGGCGGTGTCGTTGTTCAGGTCGTTGATGGCGGACTGAATGGGCGCGAGGGCTTGATCGATGTGGGTTTTGTCGGCCGGAAGGCGGGCCAGGCGTTGGAGGTAGGCCCGCAGCAGGGCGTTGATGACGGGGGTTTGGGTGAGGGTCCAGGTGCCGACGGACTGTTTGTTTTTGTCGTAGAGGGTGAGGAAGAGGCCGCGCAGGCTGTAGGTGATGGCCAGGCGCTGGGTGCTGCCGTCTTCGGAGACGAAGTTGAGCAGGAGGGTGCGCCGGAAATTGACGGCTTCGATGGCTGCATCGACCAGGGTATGGACGGTGGAGGGGTGGAGTTTTTTGTCGGTGGTGATGAGGGTCATGGCATCGAACAGGGCCAGGAGGAGTTGTCGGAGGTTGTCGTCGCGCACCCAGTCGGGGTGGTTGACGACGTGTCGGAAGATGCTGTCGAGGATTTCGAGCAGTTGGTTGGGGGTGAGGGAGGGTTTCCAGGTGCCGGCGGGGGTGCGGGCGCTGAGGGCTTTGAGGGTTTGGCGCAGGGCCTGCACGAGCAAGTGCTTGTCTTTGCGGCGGGAGGTGTCGATGAGGTTGTCGAGGTTGTCGGCGCTGTGTTCGAGGAGGAGGCGGAGGGTTTCGGGGAGGAGTTCTTCGGGGGGCAGCTTGGCGTCGAGCAGAGCGGCGGCCACGTCGCGGATGAGGATTTGCAGGGTGACTTTGCCGGAGGCCAGCTCGGGGCGTTCCACCAGCACTTCCAGGAGTTCTTCCAGGAGTTCTTCCCATTCGGCGCTGCGGCCGCGCTGCCGCAGGGTGCGCAGTTCGGTTTGGAGGGCGGCGTCGAGCAGGGCCAGCCCCAGGTGGTCGGGGTGGCGGGCGAGGATGCGTTTGAGGAGAAACTCCTGCAAGCGGAGGATTTCGTCTTCGCGGGCTTCGGGGTCTTCGGTGAAGAGGATTTCCAGAGCCTGCCCCAGAACGGCTTTGCGTTCCTGCCCGCTTCCGACGGGGATGCTATCCAGCACCTGAGGGCTGAGGGCCACCGCCTCCAGGTTTTTCTGCAAAAGGGAGAGGAGAGTGTCTTCGCTGAGGCGCCGTTCGGGGGGCAGCGTTTGCAGAGCCTGGAAGGTGGTGTCGAGCACCAGCTGGAACAGGCTGCCTGTTTCGGTACGGGAGCTCAGCCATTCGGGGTGGTTCACCACCTCGTCGAGGAGTTGCTCGGTGATGCGGAGCACCTGTTCGGGGCTGAGGCGGGGGCGCCAGGTGCCTTCGGGAGGTTTGGCGGTCAGGGCGGCGACGAGCTGGCGGAAAGCACTGAGGAGCAGGTGGGCGGGTTCGCCTTCCTCCACGTCGATGAAATGCTGGGCCTGGAGGGCGGCGTTTTGGAGCATCAGCCGCAGGAACTCGGGCAGCAGGTCGGGGCGGCTCAGGCCGGCTTCGTTCAGGGTGGCGGCCACGCTTGCCAGGATGCGCTGCAGGGTAAGGTCGGGGGTGAGGGTTTCGGGGTGGGCGGCGAGGACTTCCAGGGCGGCTTCGGCCAGTTGCTCCGCCAGTGGTTGGTCGAGCTGCCCGTTTCGCAGCACGCCCGCCTCGGCCGAGAGGATGAGTTGCGCCAGGTAGAGCCCGCGCTGATCGGGGTGGCGGGCCAGCAGGCTTTCCAAGATGTATTCGAGCAGGTCTCCCAGCAGGAGGACCTTGTCCACCACTTCCGTTTGGCGGTTCAGGGACAGGAAGATGAGGTCGAGGGCTTTGCGCAACACGGTGGTCTTTTCCTGCTGGGTACCCCAGGAGATTTGATCGAGCAGGTGGTCGCTGAGGGCGACGGCATAGAGGCTTTGCTCGAGGACGAAGCGGATGGCCTCGGGTTGGAGGCGCTCGGTGGGGGGCAGCTGGGCCAGGCTTTCGAAGACCTCTTCGAGGACGAGGCGCATCAGGCTGCCCTGCTCGAGGCGGCGCGTGATCCAGCCGGGGTTTTCGACCACCTCATCCAGCAAGTCCTCGGTGATGGCGAGCAACTGGGCGGGGCTGAGCCGGGGCTTCCACTTGCCGTCTGGGGCGGGGGTGGCCAGCACGCCGAGAATTTCCCTGGAGGCCGTCACGAGCAGGTTTTTGGCGTCGGGGTCTTGCACGTTCCAGAGCAGTTCCAGGTTGTCGGCGGTTTTCTCCAGGACGAGGCGGGCCACCTCGGGCAGCAAGTGGGCTTGCTGCAGGTCGGCGGCGCTCAGGCTCTGGGCCAGGTCTTTGAGGATGCTCTGGAGGGCCTTGGGGCGGGCGGCGATTTCGGGGTGGGCGGCGACTACCTGCAGGGCGGATTTGACGAGGCGGTCCAGGGCTTGGGGCTCGAACAAGGCGCGGAAATTCACGCCCGGGGTGGAATCGTCGAGCAGGGTATCGAGCAGGGTCAAACCCGTGGAGGAGATGAGCTGGGAGACCCCCTCGTTGGTTTGGAAGAAGTCTTTGGGGGTCTGGAAGATGAATTCCCCCGAATGGCGCAGCAGGCTGCGGAAGACGGTTTGGCCCCACTGCAGGGTGCTTTCCGTATCGGCGATGGTGGACTGGGCTTCGATGCGCTGGTAGAGGTCCTGGGCGATGCCCTGGCTGGTGGCCTGCACGAAGCGGCGCCACTTGTCGTCGTGGAAGTGTTGGAGGCCCAACTCTTCGGCCGTTTCCGCTGCGGCGATGAACAGGCGCGGCAACACCTGCTGCACGACGGCCGCTTTCAGGCTGCCGGCCTGCCCGAACTGCACCTCATCGAGGGCCTGCAGCACACTTGTCAGGTAGAGACCCAGCGCCGAATCGGGGCGCAGGGCACCCGGCACCTGGTTGAAGTAATCGATGCCGATTTCCACGAGGGTGCCCGCCACCATCTGCAGAGGAGAGCGGGTGGGGCTGCGCCCCTGCTGCCATTGCCGGATGCGAAACAAGCCCACCAGCTCCTCCGCACCCAGTTCCCCCACCTTTCCATGAACGGTTTGAAAAAAGGCCCGGTAGTACTCCTCGTATTCGGCTCGCTCTTCGGGGCTGAGCACGGAAATCTCGGCCTTTTCGTGCAGGGCGTCCAGCCGTTCGATTTGCCCGAGGAATTGCTTGCCGCCCTTGGGGCCGGGCTCGTTGAAGAAGTCCTCGATGGTGGTTTCGCTGATGGCGCTGTCGAAGGCGGGGAGGGGGAGGGTGAGCTCCCGGGCGCGCAGGCTGTCGGCGAAAGCTTTGCGCAGTGCTGCGCTCAATCGAATGGCGGAATGAATGGAAAAGAGAACGGTGTCGGCGGCGAGTGAGACGGCCATGGGTGTTTTCGTTGGTTTGGGTGGTCGGGAGCGAAGACTGCCAAAGATAGAAATTTCCTTCATGGCTGTTTTTCCGCGGATTCGGGGCGTCGGATGAAATTTTTTCGTATCATTGCCTGCCACCCATCGATCCTTGCCCATCCCTTTCTTCGATCGCGTTCCCGGTGCGCTTTTGGCGCGTTTCCGGGTTTCCCCCGCAAAACTGCTCTTCTCGTTTTGGTCAGGTTGCTTTCTCCGACTGGCAAGGTCCTTGGCGGCCCGGGGGATGCAGTGCACAAAAGGCGGTAGATGTTATTCAATTCCATTGAGTTCGGCTTCTTTCTGGCGGTTGTCTTCTGCACCTACTGGTTGGTGTTGAGGGGGAAAACCCGTGCGCAGAACGCCTTCCTGCTGGTGATGAGCTATGTGTTCTACGGGTGGTGGGACTGGCGCTTCCTGTCCCTCATCGCTTTCAGCTCTCTGGTGGACTTTTTCGTGGGCTTGCGGCTGCATCGGGCGGAAAAACCGGCTCTGCGGCGCCTGTTGTTGGGGGTCAGTCTGTGCGTCAACCTCGGCTTGCTGTTCGTCTTCAAATACTACAACTTCTTCGTCGATTCCTTCATCGGGTTGTTCGCCGACCTGGGCATTCAGCTCCAACCCCGCACCCTCCATGTCATCTTGCCGGTGGGCATCAGCTTTTACACCTTCCAAACCCTGAGCTACACCATCGACATCTATCGGCGGAAAATCGAACCGACCCGCGATTGGGTCACCTTCTTTGCTTTCGTCAGTTTCTTCCCCCAGTTGGTGGCCGGGCCCATCGAGCGGGCGTCCAACCTGTTGCCTCAATTTCTGAAGCCCCGTCGCTTTTCCCACGAAATGGCGGTGGATGGGGGGCGGCAAATTTTGTGGGGCTTGTTCAAGAAGGTGGTCGTGGCGGACAATTGCGCCCTCTACGTCAACGAGATTTTCGCCAATTACGGCTCGCTTTCCGGGGGGGAACTGCTCTTGGGCACCGTGTTCTTCGCTTTCCAAATCTATGGGGACTTCAGCGGCTATTCCGACATCGCGCTGGGCTGCGCCAAGCTGCTCGGTTTCCGCCTGATGATCAACTTCAAGTACCCCTATTTCAGCCGAGACATCGCCGAATTTTGGCGCCGCTGGCACATTTCCCTTTCCTCCTGGTTCCGCGATTACCTCTACATTCCCCTGGGGGGCAGCCGGGGCGGCACCCTTATGGTTCTGCGCAACATCTTCGTCATCTTCCTCATCAGTGGTTTGTGGCATGGCGCCAACTGGACCTTCGTCGTCTGGGGCGGCCTCAACGCCCTGTACTTCGTGCCCCTGTTTCTCTTCAAGCAAAACCGCCGCAACCTGGACACCGTCGCCGCCGGGCGCCTGCTGCCTTCCCTGCGCGAGGTGCTGCAAATCCTGGTCACCTTCCTGCTGACTTGCCTGGCCTGGGTCTTCTTCCGCGCCGAAAACATCTCCCACGCCCTCGATTACCTCGGCACCCTCTTCACCGCTCCCTTCCTCCCCGAAAATTTCCGCTATTTCAATCAGTTCACCCTGAGCATGATTCTCATCATGGTCTTGCTCGAGTGGGTCTTCCGCGAAAAAGAGCACCCCTTCCGCCTGGACGAGCTGCGCTTCCCACTCCCCCAACCCGTGCGCTGGGCTGCCTACTTGCTCGTCTCCTATGCCGTTCTCAACTTCATCAACTACAAGGTGGAGTTCATTTACTTCCAGTTCTGAACATGGGGGGCGAAAGGTTCAGGAGACCCGTAGAATTAGGGGCCGGCCGGCTTGTCAAAGTGTAAAATCGTGACGACGTGACGACGTGACGCGTGACGCGTGACGCGTGACAAGGTGGTTGTTCGTTGTTCGTTGTTCGTTGGGTGGGGGAGTGATAAAGTGGAGAGTTTAGAGTATAAAGTTTAGAGTTGGGTGGGGGTTTGGGTTTGGGGTTCGTCAGAATCAGGATGCCCAGGATACCCCCTACGGGCAGGCAGGATGGGGTTTTCAGTTGGCAGTAGGGTGAGGGTGTGGGTTTGGGGGTTGAACCGCAGTGCTTCGCAGGTTTTTTCGCAGTTGTCCGCAGTTGGCAGTGGGGGGGTGGGCAGTGGGGAGCGGGTGCGGGTAGGGTTCTGTTCACTCCGTGTGCACTTTGTTCACTCTGCGGTTCAAACAAATTTCGTCAGAATCAGGATGCCCAGGATGGACAAGATTTTCAGGATGGTTTTGGGGGCGGGATTGGGGGAACAATTTATTTCAACCTGTCTCCACTTATTTCCACGTGTTTCAATCCCACACCCCCACCTCAAACCGCCCTTCGTAAACCCATGGTGAACCCATTGCAAACCCACCCCAATTATTTCCCTGCGTTTCGATGTTTTACCCTCCTTCACACCCGCTCCCGGGCTTCCCACCCACACCACGGTTTGACGGTTTTACAGTTTTACGATTTTACAGAAAAGGGCGCCGGCCACCGCCTTCGGCCCGTCGTCGTCGTTCCATTCGGGAAAAATGTGAAATCTTTGCAGCAAATCGGATTGCATGATTTTCAAGTGGTTGATATACCTGCTTTTGTTCTACTTTCTCTATCGCCTGTTCATTCGGCCGGCATTGCCGGGGGGGCGGGAGGACGAGCGCGAGCCCCGCATCCGCGACCGGTCGGAGCCTCCCCGCCCGGAGGACGACGAAGGGGAATACATCGACTACGAGGAGGTGGAGTAAGGGCGCACGCCCGGCTGGAATCCATCGAATATGAGCTTCACAGGAAAGCCCGGAGACCTGGTGCTGTACAAGAACAACCAGCTCATCGCCCTGAACAAACCGGCGGGGCTGCCCGTACAGCCGGACCCGACGGGGGATACGAGCCTCCATCAACTGGCGGAAATCTACTGCCAACACCCCGTTCACGTGGTGCATCGGCTGGACCGACCCGCGACCGGGGTGGTGCTCTTCGCCAAAAACAAAAAGGCCCTGGCGGCGCTCAACGAACAGTTTCGACAACGGGCGGTGGGCAAAACCTACCTCGCCGTGGTGGAGCAAGCCCCTCCGGAACCGGCCGGAACCCTGGAGCACCTGCTGCTGAAGGATGGGCGCACCAACAAGACCCGCGTCGTGCCCGCCGGCACCCCCGGTGCCAAACCCGCCCGCCTGCAGTATCGCCTGTTGGGCAGCGGCGATCGCTACCACCTGCTGGAGGTGGAGTTGCTCACCGGGCGGCATCACCAAATCCGGGCGCAACTGAGCGCTTTGGGCTGCCCCATCAAGGGCGACGTGAAGTACGGCGCCCGGCGCAGCAACCGCGACCGCTCCATCCATCTGCACGCCTGGAAGCTACGTTTTCGGCACCCCGTCAGTCTGGAAGTCGAAGAAGTGGTCGCCCCCCTCCCGCAGGATGACAACCTCTGGGCGGCTCT
>CAZBYX010000102.1:0-3781 GCA_964496055.1 uncultured Saprospiraceae bacterium | reverse complement strand
CCGTCTTGGCGGCTGCCCTGCTGCTTTGCTTCGGCGCGGGGTCGCTGCAGGCTCAGGCCGACGGCGCCCCCCCTGAGAACCCCCGTCGCGAAGCCGCCGTAGCCGCCATCCGCACCCTGAAAGAGGGCGTGCTGCTGGTGCGCCTGCCTTCCAACCACCGCAAAATGCAGGAGCTGGAACGCCTGCTCGCGGAGCCCTCCCTGGACGAGCGCCGCCGCAAGCAACTGCAAGACCGCCTCGAAACCCTCCGGGAAGATACCCGCCGATTCGCCCACACCCTGCGCGATGCCTTCCTCGAACGCTACGACTTCTCCCCCGTCCTGTTCCTCTACGATACCGTCGCCTGGCAAACCGTGCAACAGCACCCCGCCGGCTATTTCCTGAACGCCGAACTCCAACCCGACCCCGCCCTCGCCCGCCCTCACGACCGCTACCTCTTCGCCCGCATGGGCTACACCAAGCCCGAAGGGGGCCAGGGCATCGAGGCCCTCGTCATCAGCGATGCGCGATTGCAGGATTTGCAAAGCCCCTTCCCCTACTATTCGATGGTGAACACCCTGGGGGCGGTGTTCGATACCGTGTTGGGGGCGCCCAAAGCGCGCCGCAAGCACACCTTCAAGATGGTGGCCCGCCTGAACAAGCAATTGCACCGCTTCTATGCCAGGGCGGGGGCTCAGTGAAGGCCTTAGCCCGAGTCGCGCAGCAGGGGCTCCGGCCGAAGGGAGTCGAAGGGCAGGGGCAGGGGCGGGGGTTGGGGGGGCGGCGGTTTGAGGGGTTTGGGCAAGGTGTCTTTGGTGCTGCGTGCCGTGGCGATGAGGATGGAGTCCACCCGTTGGGAGGCGGCTTCGAGGACGCGTTCCCGGCACTTGCGGTAGCTGGCGGTTTCCCACGCGGCAACTTTTTCCCTCAATTTTTCGGCAATCACCTCTTCCTTGCTGAGGGGTGGGGGTGCCGTGCAGGCCTGCCCCCCCAAACCCAAAAGCAGTCCCCACCCGAAAAGCAGTTTCCAGGGCAGGTGCCGGGTCTTTCCGGTGCTGCTCCCTTCGGGGGGGGCGGGGGGGCGGCTGGGTTGGGCTTTTTTCATATCCCTTGATTCTATTAGCCTGCTGGACGGTGATTCGGGGTCATTGCTCCAGCAGTTCGCGCACGCGTTGCAGCTGGCGGTTTCGTTCTTCGAGGCGCACCTGGAGGATGGAGTCGGTGGTCAGGGGCAGGAGGCTGTCGAACCAGTGTTCGCAGAGGCTGTCCACGATGGGGCGCAGGCTGTCGATGTGCTGTTTGAAGAGGCTGTCGAGCAGCTGGCGGTCGCGGGCGTCGAGGGAGGGGGGTGGGGGTTCGGTGCAGGCCCAGAGGAGGGCCAGGCCGAGCAGGAGGGGGGGCAGGCGTTTGGCGGTTGGGGTGTGCATCAGAGGTCGAGGACTTTGCGGCGCAGCTCGAAGTTGCGGCCCAGGTACAGGCGGCGCACCTGTTCGTCGGCGGCGAGTTCTTCGGCGGTGCCGGCTTTGAGGATGCGCCCGTCGTACATCAGGTAGGCGCGGTCGGTGATGGAGAGGGTTTCCTGCACGTTGTGGTCGGTGATGAGGATGCCGATGTTTTTCTTTTTCAGGCGGGCGACGATGGTCTGGATGTCCTCCACGGCGATGGGGTCGATGCCGGCGAAGGGCTCGTCGAGGAGGATGAAGTTGGGGCTGGTGGCCAGGGCGCGGGCGATTTCGGTGCGGCGGCGCTCCCCCCCGGAGAGGGTGTCGCCGCGGTTGTGGCGCACGCGTTGCAGGCCGAACTCGTCGAGCAGGCTTTCGAGGCGTTCCTGTTGGGCTTCGGGGCTCAGGTCCGTCATTTCGAGCACGGCCTGGAGGTTGTCTTCCACGCTGAGCTTGCGGAAGACGCTGGGCTCCTGGGGCAGATAGCCGATGCCTTTGCGTGCCCGCCGGTACATGGGCAGGCGGGTGATTTCCTCCTCGTCGAGGAAGACCCGCCCGGCATTGGGCTTTATGAAACCCACGACCATGTAAAAGGTGGTGGTCTTGCCCGCGCCGTTCGGTCCCAGCAGGCCCACGATTTCCCCGCGCTTCACCTCGATGGAAACGTCCTGCACCACGGCGCGGCGGCCGTAAATTTTCACCAGCTTCTCGGTTCGCAGCAGCATCGGGTTTCGTTTGAAGGCAGCGGCCTCTTTGCCGGATGAATGTTTTCGCAGGGGGCTCAGCCTTTTCGTTTGCCCTGCCAGTAAACGAACAGCAGGGCCAAAAATACCAGCAGGAGCCCCAAAAACTCGCGCACCACCTCGATGTGGGGGGTCTCGGCTTTCATTTGCCCCACGATGGAGGGGGCGCCCATCCGAATCCAGTCGAGGAAGCCGGGAAAGAGCGTCCCCATCCAGATGAGCACGCCGGCGGCGGCCACCCAAAGGGCTTTGGGGAAGAAGCGCCCGCGCGCAGCCGCCCCGGTGAAAAAGGCAGCCAGCCCATACACCGCCATCCACCCGAAGGGGTCGGGGTCGTTGTACTGGACCGCGGCGGAAAGGGCGAACAACACACAAAGAACGAGGTCGGCGATTTTCATGACGGAGCGTTGGCTTTTCCTTAAAATCTTTTCGCGGGGCAAATATAGGCCGGAAGGGGGGCATGCTATGGGGCGGGCGGGAAGGATTCGGCAGGGCGCACCCTTCTTCCTACCTTCGCGCAGAAGCGCCTGCCGCCATGCCCAAACTCGCCGATGCCCTCAACTTCCTCAGCAAACTCACGCCCTTGCGGGTGTGGAACGCCGCCCTGTTGCTCCTTTCCTATTACCTCACCCGGCTGCTGCGTCGCCCCATCCAATGGGGGCTGCCCATGACGGTGAGCATCGAGCCCACCACCGCCTGCAACCTGCGCTGCCCCGAATGCCCCAGCGGCCTGCGCTCCTTCACCCGCCCCACCGGCACCCTCCGACCCGCCCTCTTCGAGCGTGCCCTCGAAGAGCTCCACCCACACCTGCTGTACCTCATCTTCTATTTCCAGGGGGAGCCCTACCTCAATCCCGCCTTCCTCGACATGGTGCAGCTGGCGGCGCGCCGCCGCATTTACACCATCACCTCCACCAACGGGCATTTCCTCAACGACGCCAACGCCCGCCGAACCGTCGAGTCGGGGCTGGATCGCCTCATCATCTCCGTGGACGGCACCACCCAGGAAGTGTACGAAGCCTATCGCCGGCGCGGGAAGCTGGAGGTGGTCTTGCAGGGGGCGCGCAACGTCGTGAAATGGAAAAAGAAGCTCGGCTCGCGCAAGCCCCATCTGGTGTTCCAGTTTCTGGTGGTGCGCCCCAACGAGCATCAAATACCGGAAATCCATCGGCTGGCTCGCGAAATAGGGGTGGATGCGGTGCGGCTCAAAACCGCCCAGATTTACGATTACGAAGGAGGAAACCCCCTGATTCCCACCGACCCCCGCTATGCGCGCTATGTGCGCCAACCCGACGGCACCTACCGCCTGGGCTACACCCTGCACAACCACTGCTGGAAGCTCTGGCACGCCTGCGTCATCACCTGGGACGGCACCGTCGTCCCCTGTTGCTTCGACAAGGACGCCGAACACCCCATGGGCCGCCTCAACGGCACGCCTTTCCGCGAAATCTGGCGGGGGGAAGCCTACGGCGCTTTCCGGCGGCGCCTGCTGCAAGGCCGCAGCCAAATCGACATCTGCGCCAACTGCACCGAAGGGTGCTCCGTTTGGGTGCGGGAGTGAGGGGCCTGCCCGCGAAGGCCGGTGCTCGGAAATACGTGGAAATAAAGTGGAGACAA
>CAZBYX010000101.1:3888-12057 GCA_964496055.1 uncultured Saprospiraceae bacterium | reverse complement strand
TTCTGTACTCGCGAACTCTGTTCGCGAGAGGCTTTCGAACGGAGTTCGAAAGTACGGTAGGTTTTCCTCGCGTCCTCCGTTCGCGGGCAATTACGGCCCCCTCAGCTCAAGAACTGCTGCAGCTTCATGGCCAGGCTCATGTCGCCTTTGATTTTGACCTTTCCGGTCATGACGGCCATCATGGGGTTGAGTTTGCCGCTTTGGAGGTCCTGGAGGGTTTGTTTGCTGGTGCTGATGGTGCAGTCGGCTTCGGCGTCCTCTTCGCTGACGCGGTTTTCGCTGCCGGTGCCGTCGATGAGGAAGACGTCCTCATCGAGGACGAACTTGATGGTGGCACCGATGGGGGAGGCGTTGGCGGCGTGCTTGCGAAACTGTTCGAGGATCTGGGCTTTGTCCATGTGGTGAAGATTTAGATGCGGGGGAGGCAATTTCGCTCAAAAGAACGAAAATTTGGGGAAGGGGAGGGGTCACTTCTTTCGCTTGCGGCTGGCTTTGGCCTGCGGGTTGAAGGCCAGGCACAACCCGAGCCAGTGTTCGAGGTCTTCGTCCGAGTCCAGCCCTTCGGGTTCGACGAAGACGTAGCCTTTCATGGGGCGGCCGGTGAAGTCCATTTCCCGGCAGCCGGGGCGTTCGAGGGCCGCCGGGTAGGCTTCGGGTCCGATGCGCGCCATGAGCCGGTTTTGCACTACGCCGGCACACATCTTCCCGTCCACCAGGAAGCACAGGCCGCCCATCATTTTTTTCTCCTCGAAGGGGGTACCCTGTTCGCTGAAGTAGCGTCGGATGCGGTCGGCGAGGAATTCGTCGTAGGCCATGAGGAATGGATTCGAGGGTGAAGGGGGCCGGCAGCGGCTGCCGGGGCAGGGCAAGTAACGATTTTTTCCGTTACTTTTAAGCCCCTGATTTTCTGTTGAAAACGAAAACCCGCCCCCATGCCTGCCCTCCTCGAAGACCCGAAGATCCTGCGCGTTCTCCAACCCGATGACCCGACCGACCGTTCCTGGGCTTCCGATCTGGAACGGCTCCGCTCCGGCGATCTGACCCTCACCCGGCGCTCAGCCGGGGAGCAATCCATCAAGGCGGTTCAACGCCTGCTGGTCTTCCTGGGTTATTCCACGGCTTCTTCCGGAGGCTTTCTCATCGATGGGGATTTCGGCCGGGGGACGAACCGCGGGCTGGCGCAATTCGCCTTCGAACACGGGCTGGCTCCTTCCCTTACCGCCGAAACCCTTTGTTACCCCTGTACCTGGCAGACGGCTCGCGCGCGCATCACCGCCATCCCGGAGGTGCGGCTCACCATGCCCATTCTGGAAAAGATGCTGGAGCTGACCAGGCAGCGCATCGAGTCGGGGGAGGTGGCTTGCGGAAATTTCGAGGAGGCGCTCTTTCATCTCGACGCTCTCAGCAGGCGGTCTTTGCTCAGTTGCCGGCAAATACTGGAGCGCTACGGGGAGGCGGTGCGCCAAGCGGTGAAAACCCTGGAGGAAGCAGGGACGCCGGTCGCGCCGGAATGGCTGCTGGCCATCATCCGACAGGAGACCGCGGGGATCGTCCGCCCCCGTTTCGAACAACACCACCTCTCCAAGTACTTCAAGGAAACGCCGGAAGTGCCCTTGCGGGAGTTGCGCTATCGGAGCATGAGCTTCGGGCTGGGGCAAATCCTGGGGTCCAACTTCAAGCGGGTGGGGGCGGCTTCGGCGGAGGCCATGTTTTTCAGCCCCATCGAAGAGCAGGTCTCCTTCATCGGGCGCTTTCTGACCACCAGCAGCAAAACCCGCCCCGTGGTGGCCAAAAGCAACCCCTCCGAAGAAGATTTCGAGACCGTGGCCCGCGCCTACAACGGAGCGGGTTTCCGCAAGCACCACTACCACGAGAGCCTGGCCCGCTGGTTCCGTGAATTCCACATGCTGCGTCGGATGGAAAACGGATCCAACGGCACCTGACGGATGCCCGACGGTCGGCTCGATGAAAGCGGCCGGGCTTGGGAAGCCTTGACCGTTGTGGCGATATTCGCCTGGTGAATCAAAACCGCCTCCCTATGAAATTTCGCTTGCTCCTATGCGTGCCGGCCTTTTGGGCCGCGCCCCTCTTCGCCCAAACGGAACCCGCCATGACCGCCCCCGACGACACCTTGCCCTATCGCCAAATCCCCGACTACCCCCCGGAATACACCCCCGAAACGGTGGCCGCCCGCCTCATCGACGGGCTGGGCTTCCGCTACTACTGGGCCACCGAAGGCCTTCGCCCCGAAGACCTCGACTTCCGACCCAGCCCCGAAGCCCGCAGCTCCTTCCAGACCCTCCAACACATCTACGGTCTCAGCCGCATGGTGCTCAATTCCATCCTGGGGCAACCCAACCGCGGCGGGGACGGGGAAGAGCTGGACTTCGAAGCCCTGCGCCGCGCCACGCTCGAGAACCTGAAACGCGCCAGCGACAGCCTGAAATCGGGGCAGGTGAAGCTCGAGGATTGCAAAATCGTCTTCGAGCGGGGGGAGCGGCGCAGCGAATACCCTTTCTGGAACAACCTGAACGGCCCCATCGCCGATGCCCTGTGGCACACCGGGCAGGTGGTGAGCTTCCGGCGCTCCTCCGGCAACCCCATCAACCCGAAGGTGAGTGTGTTCCTCGGGCGGGTGCGGGAGTGAGGGGTGGGAACCCTTCCCCCCAACCTCAAACCGGCTGTGTATCTTTGGGGAAACCCACCTTTATGCAAGACCCTATTCGCGTCGTCCTGGTGGACGACCACCTCAGTTACGTCGAAGGGCTGACCGCCCTGTTCGAAGGCGACGACCGCATTCAGTTCGTCGGCAGCGCCCACGCCCCCGAGGAGGTCTTCCCCCTGGTGGAGTCCCTCCAACCCGATGTCGTTTTGATGGACTACAGCTTCGGGGATGACCAACCCGACGGCGTGGAAATTTCGGGGAGGCTTCTGGAGTCCTTCCCGGAGCTGAAAATCGTCTTGCTGACCAGCTACGACGATTTACCCATCGTGGAAAGCGCCTTGGGCAACGGGTTGGCCGGTTATCTGCTCAAGAGCCGCAGCCGCTCGGACCTCAAGACGGCCCTGCAGGCCGTGGCCGCCGGCTTCGAGGTGGTGGAGCAGGGCGTGCTGAGTGGCTTATTCGACCGGGGCTTGAGCCTCGGAAGCCGGATGGGCGCTGCCGCATCCGCCAACCACCCCCTCACCCCGCGGGAGCTGGAAATTGCGCTGCTCATCGCCGAAGGGCTTTCCTCCCAGCAAATCGCCCAACGGCTGTTCCGCAGCACCAACACCGTGGACACCCACCGCAAGAACATCTTCGCCAAACTCGACGTGCACAACGTCGCCGAGCTCATTCACTGGCTGCGCTCCCACGAAATCATCTGAGGGCACGCCAGCGGCGCAGCAGCTGTTTCAGTCTTTTCAGGGGGTCGTGAATTTGCGGGGCTTCCTCGGCTGCCGCCGAATAGAGGTGCTGCTTGCCGTTGCGCAACACTTTCAAAGGGATTTGGATGCTGACCAAGGTGCCGCTGCCGGGCGTGCTTTCGATGGTGAATCGCCCGCCCAGGGCCTCCTCCACCCGGTAGCGGATGTTGGCCAGGCCCATGCCCTTGCGTTGCGAAAGGGCGCGCTCGGGCTGGAAGCCCTGGCCGTTGTCTTCCAGGGTGATGAGCAGCAGGCCGTCGGAGCGCACGAATTGCAACCAGGCTTCGGTGGCTTTGGAATGCTTGTGGAGGTTGGTCAACAACTCCTGCACGACGCGGAAGAGGTAGATTTTGGGCAACTCATCCAGCTCCTGCAAGTCCACGTTGTGGAAGAAGTGGATTTCCAGCCGGGGATTGAGGCGTCGGAAGCGCTGGAGCACTTGCTCCACCGCCGGCACCAGGCCGAGCTTGTAGAGGGGTTTGGGCATGAGGTTGTGGGCGATGGTGCGCAACTCTTCTTGCAGGGCGGTGATGTCCAGGATGGCTTCGGCCAGTCGTTTTTCCTGCAGGGCGGCATCGTTGCCGTTGGCGAGCAGGTGCTCCAATTTGAATTTCAGGGCGGCCAGGCTGCCGCCGAGGCCGTCGTGGAGCTCCCGCGCGATGCGTTTTTGTTCGGTTTCCATGCCCAGCACCAGGGCGTTCATCTGCTGTTGCTTTTGTTCGGCCAGCACCCGGGCCATGTTCTCCATATCGCTCAGCATCAGACGAAACTGGCGGATGCCGATGTAGAGGATGACCCCCATTTCGATGAGCAGCCCCAGCAGCAACACCAGCGGGGTGTGCAGGGTGAAGACGATGCCCTGAGCCGCCAGACTGCTGCTCCAGCTGACGGGCGGCACGATGCGCAGCCACTCCAGCAGCGTGTACAAGATGCTCAGCCCGTGAACCAGAAAGCCGATGAGCAGCAATCCCGGCGAGCGTGGGTCCCCGCGCCGCAGTGCCGTCCCTGCCAGCCAGAAGAGCGCTACGCAGGTGAGGATGTACAACACAGTGTGCAGGTAGGAAAAGAAATGGGCGAGAGCCAGCGGCACCGCAGGGAGGAACAAGGCAACCGGCAGCAAACCCAGCGCCATGATGCGCATCAGCTTCAGCACCTGGTCGTGAACGGGGTAGCGGCGCAAGGTTTGAAAATGCGCCTGCACGAAATACACCCCGAATACCAGGTAGGCATTGGTGAAAAAGGGGAGGGCGAGCTGTTGGAGGTAAGGGGTGTGCCCCCAGAGCAATTGCCGCCCCAGACCCAGGTCCGCGAATGCGAAGCACCCCACCAGGAACACATAGGCGAAATAGTTCCAGAAGTAGCGCAGGCGGGTGATGCGGATGGCCAAACCCAACTGCAGCAGATAAACGAACCAGAGACAGAAGAAGACGATGAGGATGATTTCCTCGCTGCGGCGCACGTTGCGTCCCGCTTCCAGTTTTTCCAGGGCCAGTTTGAATTCCAGCGGGAAGCGGCTGTAGGGGATGTGCACCAGAACGGCGGCGGTGTCGCCCGCGGCCAGGTTCATGGGGAAACTCAGCGTGCGGCCCGGGCCCGGGCCCGGCAAGGTTTGCAAACCATCGCCCCTGCTCAGGAAAGTCTCCACCCGTTCGAGGTAGGGATTGGTCAGGTGCAGGGCCAGGTACAGACTGTCCGTACCCAGCGATGCTTTGTTCGGTACGAGCAGGTGGAAGCGCAACCAGTGGCCGTGCTGGGTGTAACCGAATTGAAAGCGTTCCCCGTTCGAGGGTTCAAAGGTGTCGGAAGGGAGCAGCAAAACCTCCTCGGCTCCGAGGGTGTCCAACGGATGCTCCACATGGAGCACCTCCACCTCGCCCCCGCCCCCCAAAAACCGGATGTCCTGGTCGCAACGCACGGCTTTGGGGGCGTGCTGCCCCAAGACTGCCGCCGTCGTGCTCAGCAAGAGCAGCATCCAGGTTCCTTTCCTCACTTCAGCGCTAACGTTCATCGGGTTCCCTGTTTACAATTCCCACGAGGCATTCGAAAAATCAAGAGGTTCTCCGGTTGGTGTCGTTGTTTTCAAAATCATCCACGCCCTGCGTGTTTTTTTTCAAATGATTTTGTTGCTTTTTTTGATTTTCTTCATTATGTCGGCAGTTGACATGCACTTCCGGCCGGATGTTCAAAAAACGCATCGCGCGTGGACAATGCCCATACCCCTGCCGCCAAAATGCCCCAATGGCGTGATGAAAATACCCCATTTGCGTGAGGGCAGGGCGTGTGGAGGCTGACTCCTCCTCCCACCGCTCCCCCAAACACGTGAGCGACTCACCCTTTGCCGGCATTTTCGCCGATTCACGGAATCGGGTGTTTCCCGCCATGGCTTTTCAGGGGCACATTTGCCCCGACACCCCTCCCTTCCACACGCTCTGAATGAGGTTTTGACGCTTCTGCTTTATCCCAGGAACTTCATCCAAACCATTCTCTCACCAAACCTCGTCGGCCATGAAAACAACTACCTTTTTTCTTGCTCTGTGGCTGCTCCCTCTTTCCATAGGAGCGCAGATCACCGTCCAGCTCACCGTTTTGGATGGGTTCGGTTACACCACTTGCGACGATGTCTTCTCCGCCCCCGATGAGGGGTGGGGTTTGAGCATCGAAGGGCAAGACACCATTATTTTCGATGGGGTGGACTATTGCAACTACCCCAGCCTGCCCTTCGTGCAGTTCGAACAGACCTATGACACACCGGCCGACGTGCCGGACGCCCTGCATGTTTTGTTTTTGGCTTACGAACAAGATCCGGGAGGCCCATTGGGCTGCCTGAATTTGTCGTGCGTGGAGCATCTGGAGACCGACCTGGACGTTCCCCTGCCCGGCCAGTCTCAGGAGTATTTCCTGGAAATTCCCATGGACGGGCGTCGTTCCTGGGGCTGGACGACGGTGGAAATTTCCACCAGCGGAGAGCCGGCGCCCTTTTTCCAGACCTGCCAGTGGCGGGAAATTTTCGAGCGGGAGGAAGAGCGCCTAAGCGAAGGCTTCGAGCTGTTGGAGGCTCCCGATGGGAACATCGTCATCGGGGGGCAAATGGATTCCATCGCCGCCCTGTGGAAGGTCACTCCCAAGGGAGCCGTTGTGCAGACCCGCCTGCTGGGCAATGAGGTGGGCGGTGAGAGCTCTCAAATCCACTCCCTGATTCCTCATCCCGACGGGGGCTATGTGGTGGCCGGCACCTGCACGGCTTGCGTGCCCGGCGATTCCCTCGCCAAGGTATTCCTGCTGAAGACCGATGCCGACTTAGAGCCCGACGCGATGGTCGGGGTCCAATATTTCGGCACCCATCAAAACGAGGGGACCGGCCGGCGCAGCGCTCCCCGGTTGCTCGCCCTGCCCAACAACGGATTCCTCTTGGCTTCCACGCTGCATCTCGACCTGGCCTTGAACGCCCAGGATCTGGTGCTCCAAGCCTTCGATTACGCATTCACCCCCCTGTGGGACAGCCGCCTGAACACCGGTTTCTTCGAATTGGCAGTAGGCGCTGCGAGCTGGCCGCAGGGCATGGCCCTGGCGGTCTTTCGCCCCTTCCAAACCGTTGACCTCGTCGTGGGGCTGGATTTGTTCGGCAACCCACTCTGGCAGCGGGAATTTCACGCCGTCAGGGCAAATTCGCTCGCCTTTCATGACCCCACCGACCTCCTGTTTTTTTCCGCAGGAAAAAGAACGGGCGCCTTCCCCGACCGCCTGATGATGTACGCCCTCGACCCCGCCGGCGGCCAGGTTCAAGACTCCCTTCAGCTGCCTGAAATTTATTCCAGGGTGTTCGAATCGGATTTGGCCGTTCTGGAGGACGGTTCCCTTTTCCTGGGGGCTGCGCTGGAACCCACGCCTGCCGGGAGTCCCACCCTGGGGCAAGTGTTCTACCTCGAGGCGGAGCCTCTCACCCTGATTTCGGCCTCGACCTTCAGCGCCATGAATTTCGGGGAGTCCTACTACCCCCGAGCCGTCCTTCCCCTCAGCTGCGACGGGGAGCTCTTCATGCTGACCGGCTACGAGACCGTCTCAGGTCTTCCGCACCTGGTGCGGAACGGGCGGGCTGCCTGCCCCTTCATCCAGGCTTCTCAAGCGACTTTTTGCCCCGGGCAGACGGTGACGCTCAGCGTTCCCTTCCCCGAAATTTACGACATCCAGTGGTCCAACGGGCAAACCGAACCGAGCATCGAGGTCAGCCAAGGAGGCACTTACAGCGTGTGGGTGAGCTCGGGCTGCTACCAAATTTACGACGACTTCACCCTGGAAGAACAGGAACCGGAACCCGTTCAGATCTCCGACCAGTTTTGCCAGGGCGCCACCTATACCTTGCCCAACGGCGTCGTGGTGGACCACCCCGGCACGTATGAAGTGGTATTGACCGGCTGGCAAGGCTGCGACAGCATCGTGCAGGTCTCCCTGGCGTACTACCCGCTGGTGCAATCCACTTTTACCGCCGAGTTCTGCCCCGATGAGTCCGTGGTCATCAACGGCACGATTTACGACGCGCAGAACCCGACGGGCGTGGAGGTCATCCCAGGCGGTGCGGCGAACGGCTGCGACAGCATCGTGAACGTGGAGCTGAGCTTTTTCGAGGTGTCGGTTCTGGATTACACCGCTGAGCTTTGCCCCGATGAGTCCGTGGTCATCAACGGTACGGTTTACGACGCGCAGAACCCGACGGGCGTGGAGGTCATCTCGGGCGGTGCTGCGAACGGCTGCGACAGCATCATC
>CAZBYX010000101.1:0-3788 GCA_964496055.1 uncultured Saprospiraceae bacterium | reverse complement strand
GACGGGCGTGGAGGTCATCTCGGGCGGTGCTGCGAACGGCTGCGACAGCATCATCAACGTGGAGCTGACCATTCTGGAGGAGGCCGTTTTGAATTATGTCGGCGAGCTTTGCCCCGGCGAGTCCGTGGAGGTCAACGGCACGATTTACGACGCGCAGAACCCGACGGGCGTGGAGGTCATCTCGGGCGGTGCTGCGAACGGCTGCGACAGCATCATCCATGTGGAGCTGACCATTCTGGAAGAGTCCGTTTTGAATTATGTCGGTGACCTGTGCCCCGATGAGTCCGTGGTCATCAACGGCACGATTTACGACGCGCAAAACCCGACGGGCGTGGAGGTCATCGTGGGCGGTGCGGCGAACGGCTGCGACAGCATCATCCATGTGGAGCTGACTTTCCTGGAGGAGTCCGTCCTCTACTACATGGCCGAGCTCTGCCCCGGCGACACGCTTTTCATCAATGGCTCGCCCTATCACGCGGGGCGGCTGGAAGGGACGGAAGTCATCGAAGGCGGAAACTGGCAGGGCTGCGACAGCACCATTTTCGTGAGTTTGAGCCTGGCGCCCTTGCCCGAGCTGGTGGCCGTGGACGTGGTCAACGATGACGGCAGCGGCAGCGGCTCCATCGCCGTCGTCATCCAGGGCGGGACGCCCCCCTACCAATACTTCTGGTCGAACGGAGCTACGGAGCCCGTCATTGAAGGGCTGACGGCGGGAACCTACTCCCTCACCGTCGAGGACGACAAGGGATGTCAGGTCGAATTCACCTTCGAGGTGCAGATGGTTTCCGCCACGGAGGACCTCCGCGAAGTGGAAGCTCTGCGCGTCTTCCCCAACCCGGTGGGTTCGGCCCGGCTGCTGAACGTCCAGTGGAGCTTCCCCGAAGAAGTGCAGCTCTTCCTGGTCGATGCCCGCGGCGTAATGGTTCGTCGCCAAACGGGCGTGGACCGAGCCGTCCTGGAACTGGAAGGCCTGCCCGCCGGTGCCTACGTCCTGGTGTTGAGCTGGGACGGCGTGCCGCTGGCTCGGAGGCAAGTTCTCCTCTTGCCGCAATGAATTTTCATCAAATGAAACCATTCGTCATTCAACCGGAGATGCGCCAACTATGGTTTGGAGTGGCACCCTGAATCAAGGGGTGCAGGCTCGGTCGGGTGTGCCCTGTGGGGTGCGCCCGACTCTTTTTATCTTCGACGCGGCGCTTTCTTACCTTTGAATGCGCGAATGCCCCGGCGCACGATGTTCCCTCAAAAAAGCGCAGGTGAGCTTCGTGGATTCAGCAACCATCCCTCCCATGAAAACCCCTGCTGTTCTTCTCGTTCTTTTGTTGGCCTTCAGCACCCTTCACGCCCAGGTGCGGGTGCGGGTCACGGTGTTGGAAGGCTTCAGCCAGACCACCTGCGACGATGCCACCTCCGAACCCGACCCGGGCTGGGGCCTCAGTGTCGAAGGGCGCGACACCGTGCTTTTCAACGGGGCGAGCTTCTGCACCTTCCCCGATTTGCCCGCCGAGGTGTTCGTGGAAGAATTCTACCTGCCGGCCGCCACGCCTGATTCCCTTCAGGTGCGCCTGCTGGCCTTCGAACACGACCCCCACCTGGCCAATCCCTTCGATTGCCGCCTGATGGACTGTGTGGCGAGTGCTGCAGCGGCCCTGCCCATCCCCGCCCCCGGCAACGAAGAGGAGCACGTGGTGGAAATCCCGCAAGCGGGGCATCCCTCCTGGGGCTGGGCGCGGGTGAGCATCGCCACCGAATCGCTGCTGTGCTCCGACCGCCAGGTATACGGGGAGGCGGGCTCCGTTTCCGGCATGGCTTGGGATGCCCTCCTGACCGAAGACCACCGGGTGCTCCTCGCCGGTCAGTGGCAGCTGCAGGCGGCGGTGCTTCAATCCGACCCCCTGGGCGACATCCAGTCCCTTCGAATCTACACCGCCGCTCTGGGTTCCGAGCGCTCCAGCATCCTGGGCATCCTCCCCCATCCCGACGGGGGCTATCTCATCACCGGAACCTGCACCGGCTGCGCAGAAAGCGACACCCTGCAAAAGGTCTTCCTCCTCAAACTCCGCCCCGACCTGACGGCCGACTTGTCCGCCGGCGTCCGCATCTTCGGCAAGGCAGACGGGCTGGGCAACGGCCTGCGCCACAGCCCCCTCCTCCTCCCCCTCGACGACGGCTTCTTCCTGGCATCCACCCTCGGGCACGGCGCTTCCCTCGATATGGAAGACCTCGTGCTCACCCGCTTTTCCTGGGGCCTCGATTCCCTCTGGAGCCTGCATCTCGATACGGATGTTCGCGAGCGTTTCACCGATGCCGTCCGCCTCGAGGACGGGGCCCTGTTCTCCATCTGGCACCCCGATTCCGAAAAGCAGGCGGTGCTCAAGCTGGATTTCGACGGCAACGTCCTTTGGTCCAGCCCCCTGACCGCCACCCAGCTCCAAACCCTCACCTACGCCCCCGCCCAAAACCGCGCCGTCGTGGCGGGCCGCGTGCAGGGCGGCCCGGGGCAGGAATTCTTCGTGGTGTACGCCCTCGACCCCGCCCTCGGCACCCCCACCGACACCCTCATCAGCTTCTTCACCGGTTTCAACTCCGTGACCGATTTGCACCCCCTCGAAGACGGCCGCCTCTTGCTCGGCGGCATGGTGGGTTCTGCTTTGTTTCCCGCCGGGGCACTCATCGGGCTGGTGTATCGCCTCAGCCTCGAGCCCCTGGCCATCGAAGAAATCGACATCCTGCTGCCCCCCGACAACGATTCGCACGTCTTGCTGAGCCGACTGCTGCCCCTCAGTTGCGACGGCCGCCAATACCTCACCGCCGGCGGGGAGGGCAACCTCTTTTTCCCCCGCATGATGCTGGACCGCCGAACGCTCTGCCCCTTCCTGCGCGCCTCCGACAATCCCGCCTGCGAAGGAGACGCCGTCCTCCTCGACACCCCCCTGCCCGACGATGCAACCTTCCAGTGGAGCAACGGGGAAGAAGAACCCGCCATCCTGACCCTCGACGGCGGCACCTTCGACGTGACCGTGGACCTGGGCTGCTACACCGCCTTCGACCGCCTGGAACTGCAGCGCATCCCCTTGCCCGTGGATTCCTTCGACGTGCGCATCTGCCCCGGCGAATCCTTCACCCTCCCGGACGGGCGCGTGGTGGGGGAGACGGGTGTGTACGAGAGCGTCTTTACCAACTGGCAGGGCTGCGACAGCATCGTTCGCATCGCGCTGGAAGTACCGCCCCCCCTCACCGTGGTGGATACGGCCATCCTCGAAGACCACGGCAACGCCTCGGGTAGCATCCTGGTCGTGGTCGAGGGCGGCACTCCACCCTACGAATACTACTGGTCGAACGGTGCGGAGGGGCCCGTCCTCACCGGCCTCGAAGCCGGCACCTACTCCCTCCTGCTTACCGATGCCGAGGGCTGCCAGGAAGTCTTCGTCTTCGAGGTGCCCCTCGCCACTTCACTGACCGAAACCTCCGAAACCCCGCACGATTTGCAGCTGAGACCCAATCCGGTTGGGCAGGCGCGCCAACTCATTGTGGAGTGGTCCTTCCCCGATCAAGTGGAGCTCCTCCTCGCCGATGCCCTGGGCGGGGTGGTCCTGCGCTCCCAGGCCCGCCAGGAAATTCTCCTCGATTTGGAGCATCTCCCGGCAGGCACCTACGTCCTCGTTCTCCTGAAGAATGGGTACCCCCTGACCCGTAAAAAAGTGGTGCTCCTGCCAAGGTGAGGGGGAAAAGTGCGCATCATAAAGGATACCATATGATGTAACGATATGGAGCCTTTCGCCTGGCTC
>CAZBYX010000100.1:0-12077 GCA_964496055.1 uncultured Saprospiraceae bacterium | reverse complement strand
GGCTTCGACCCGAAGTCAATACGTCGGCACGGAGGCGTCGATTTCGCGGGCCCAGGCCAGGATGCCGCCCTTGAGGTTGTAGAGGTTGTCGAAGCCGAAGAGTTGCTCCAGCTCGGCGATGGCTTTGGCGCTGCGCACCCCGCTGCGGCAGTGCACCACGACGGGCTTGTCCTTGGCGATTCGGTGGGCGGATTCCGCAACGGCGCTGAGGGGAATGAGCTCGCCTTCCAGGTTGGCGATTTCGTATTCGTAGGGCTCGCGCACGTCGATGAGTTGGAAATCCTTGCCCTCCTCGCGCCAGCGCAGCAGCTCCTGAACGGTGATTTCCTTGACCGCTTTGGGTTGGGCCGTGTCCAGCCCGCAGAATTGTTCGTAGTTGATCAGCCCCGTGATTTTCGTTTCGGGGTTCTTGTTCACCTTGAGGATGCGGGTGGTGAAGGTGGCGGCGTCGAACAGGAAGAGCCGCCCGCTGAGGGGCTCGCCCACCCCCGTGATGACTTTGATGACCTCGGAAGCCTGCATGCTGCCGATGATGCCGGGCAACACCCCGAGGACGCCTCCCTCGGCGCAGTTGGGCACCAGACCCGGCGGCGGCGGTTCGGGAAACATGTCGCGGTAATTGGGGCCGCGGGTGCCGTCGGCATGCAGGTAGTTGAACACGGAGACCTGCCCCTCGAAGCGGAAGATGCTGGCATAGACATTCACCTTTCCTTCGAGCACGCAGGCGTCGTTGACGAGGTAGCGGGTGGGGAAGTTGTCCGTGCCGTCGGCTACCACGTCGTATTGCCGCACCAGTTCCAGGGCGTTGTCCGTGCTGAAGCGGGTGTTGTGGACGGTCACTTCGATGAAGGGGTTGAGGGCTTCGAGGCGGCGCTTGGCGACTTCGGCTTTGGGCTTGCCCACGTCGTCCACGGTGAAGAGCACTTGGCGTTGCAGGTTGCTTTCATCCACGACGTCGAAATCCACGATTCCGATGTGGCCGACGCCCGCAGCCGCCAGATAGAGCAGCAGGGGGCTGCCCAGCCCCCCCGACCCGATGACGAGCACGCGGGCGGCTTTCAGTTTCTTCTGGCCCTCCACATTGAACTCCGGGATGGTGATGTGGCGGGCGTAGCGCGCCATTTCCGCGGCGCTCAGTTTGATTTCTTCGGACATGATGCGATGGTTTGCAATGCGTTCACGATGGCTCGAAGATAGGTGTGCCGGTGGGGGTGCAGGGTGGGGGAGCAATTGGAGGGGGGGCACCCCTCAAACCCCTCCCGCGATGGCCGGCACGATGCTGATGACGGCATCGGGGCTGACGGGAGTGGCTTCTTTTTCCAGGGCGTTGATGTCCTCTTCCCCCAGATAGACCCGGATGAAGGAACGCAGGCGGTTGTTGTCGTCGAGCAGGTGTTTGGCCAGCCCGGGGTGGGCGCTGGTCAATTCGGCGATGGCTTCCTGGATGGTGGAGGCCTGGGTTTCGAAAGCCGACTGGTTGCCGGTGAACTTCCGCAGCGGTGTCGGGATGATGATCTTGGCCATGAAGCTATGCGATTTTGGTGAACGAATTTGAACTTGAACGAAAAGGGCTCAGACGGAGGTCGTCGTAGTCACTTCGACGGATTCCTCCTGAAAAACACGCTGCTCCTCTTGCAGGCGCCAGGACTTCACATCCTCGACCCCACTTTCCCGAACCGAAACGATGAGGTAGGAAAAGTAGGGCAGGGCCTGGCGCCGGTCGTGTTCGGAGGCGATGGCGGGGTGGTTGGGGTGGGAGTGATAGACGCCCAGGAGCTGAGTTTGGTTCTCCAGAGCGTATTGCTCGGCGCGCATGTAATCGAGGGGCGAGATTTCGAAGCGGCGGCGCTGGTCGCCCTCCTTGACGTTGGCGACGGGAACGGCCAGGGAAACGATCCGCGTCGGTCCGTCTTCCCGGCCATAGAGGAAGCCGCAGCACTCATTGGGGAAGGCCTCGACGGCGTGGTCGAAAATCACGCGGGCGGCATCCGGAGTGAGCACGACATCGGGTTTGGGCATGAGGGAGTGAATTTGCGGGGCGCGCCCCGGTTCAACGAAAAATTTCTTCCATTACCTCCTCGTATTTTTCGGCGTTGTCGGCGAAGGTGGTCACCACCACCCCCCTGTCGAGCCGACGGGCTACCTCCATGGCGCCGAGCAGATTCGCTGCTGCCGACGGGCTGACGAGCAACCCTTCCTCGGCGGCCAACCGGCGCACCATGTCGTAGGCTTCGAGGGTGTCCACTTCCAGCACCTCGTCGGGGAGGGTGTGGTCGAAAATCTTAGGTACGATGGCGGTTTCGAGATGTTTCCAGCCCTCGAGCCCGTGCATGGGGTTGTTGGGTTGGAGGGCGATGCACCGCACCTCGGGGTTCCGTGCTTTCAGCCCGCGGGTGGTGCCCGTGAAGGTTCCGGTGGTTCCCAACCCGGCTACGAAGTGCGTGATGCGGCCTTGGGTTTGATCCCAGATTTCGCGGGCGGTGCCGTTTTGGTGGGCTTTCCAGTTATTGGGGTTGGCGTATTGGTCGGCGTAGAAGAAGCGATTGGGGTGCTCGGCGGCCAAGGCGCGGGCCTGCTGTTGGGCGCCGTCCGTTCCTTCCAGTTTGGAAGTCAGGATGAGCTCGGCGCCCAGGGACCGCAAAATGCGGATGCGCGCCCGGGAAGCGTTTTCGGGCAGGCAGAGGGTGACGGGAATGCCCAGGGCGGCACCGATGGCCGCATAGGCGATGCCGGTATTGCCGCTGGTGGCATCGAGCAGGTGCTTACCCGGCGTCAATGCTCCATTTTCCACGGCCCGGCGAATGATTTCGAATGCCGGGCGTGTTTTCACGCTGCCTCCGAATTGTTGCCACTCCAGTTTGGCGAAAAGGCGTACCCCGGGCTTTTGCCAGAGGTTGCGAATTTCCACCAGCGGCGTATTGCCCACCAGGGGCTGTAGGCGCTTGAGCCGGGCGCGGAGAGGAACCAGTGGTATGTTTCGCGTTGCAGTCATGGGTAAAGAGGATGGATTGATAATGTTCATGGGGGCCAAAACGACGAAAGCCTTTCCGGGGTGGAAAGGCTTTCGCGGTCGTTGCTTCCGTTATTCTTTCAAGTTGAGAAGCATGCAAGCCGAGCCCATCCACCCCGGGGGGAGCGGAAACAGCAACAGCAACAACACAGAAAACGGCGGCGATGCATGCGTTCGGGATTTGGTGTGCTCTAAGGACAATGCCGAGGGGCATTTTGTTCGAAGCCCCAAACACAAAAGCCTTTCCCGGGGAGGAAAGGCTTTTGTGGCTGCAAACGGTCGTCACCCACACCTTCCCTCCCTAAGGAAGGGGGCAACAACAACAGCTGGTATTTTGAACGGCAGTGCTCATGATTTCGATGCTGCAAGTTTAGGGGCTTTTCGGCGGATTCTCAAGCCGGGACTCCTTTGCCTTGGGAGCGACTGCCTGCCCCCGATTTGACATGCGGAAAAACCATCTCCGTAACTTGTTTTTATTCAGTCCTTTGTAAAATCGGATTAGATGTAGCTACAGAATATTATTCTGCTTTCCCATTTGATAAATACCGTTTTGCAGGTACACTTGGGGGGGATTATTGGATTACTTTTGTGTCGGCATGGTTTTTTCGTTCACTGAATCGCCAACCTCGGCTATTGACAAATTATAATCGCTCCGAATCGAGAAAGGCCATGCCGGACAAACCCGGCAATAGTGGTGGAGCAAACGCCACTATTGCCTTTCTTGAAAATTGAACCCCCCAAAATCCCTCTGAGCTTTGTTTTGCGCGGTTCTGTGCTTAACTTAGCGCAGCGATTGATGCTAATCCTGTGAACCATAAACGATCTCATGAAAAAGGCGAAACTTACACACATCTCCTCTCCGGCCGACACTTCCCCTTTCGAAAAACATTCGTACGCATTCCTGCCTTTTCAGCACCTTGAGGTTCCTCCTCGAGGCTAAAGTCGTTTAAACAGTTTCGTCGCTTTCCCAAGCCGATTGCCCAAACCGATTCAGAAAGGACATCAGAAGGACCTTGAAAACGGGTTGACCGATTTTTAGGGGTGGAAGGTATCGACGGTTGAATGCACCGGTTTCCTTCCCTCTTCGGGTTAACTCCAATGGCGCCTTTATGGTGGCAGCTCAAGATGGGCATGATTGAAGGGATAGGCAGCCAGCCACCGGCCACATGCTTTGCGTGGTCGGTTTTCTGCGTTGGAACCTGGAATTTGAAATTGCTTGCATGAAACATAATCTCAACAAATTGTAATCTTATGGAAAAGACGAATTCTACAGTTCTTGAAAGCTGCTGTGGATTCCAAAGGAAGGCCGTTCCCAGAGTGACGCCCCTGCTGGCTCTGGTAATGGCCTTTTTTATTGGGACTCCGGCATGGGGGCAGTTCATGCCCTTGTGTGACCCGGCGGATGGGAATACCGTTTCCAACTGTCCGGTGGTTGCACCGCCCCCCATTTCAGCGGATGCTTCCTGTATGGCTGCCATACCGGATGTGTCGTCTGGGGTCATGGGTTCTCCTGGCCCGGGCTTCATTTTTGCGGGTGCCATTCAGGTTCCCACTGCCGGTACGCCGGTGGGTTTGGGCATGCATACCGTGCAGGTGGGTGGCATCTTCTTGGATGCGGCCATGAACATGTGTGCGGTCATGTGCTCCGATGTGACCATCACGGTAGTGGATGCCACGGCGCCCACCATCGCCTGCAATCCGGGGCCCATCACTCTTTCGGCGGATGCCAATTGCGAGGTGAAGCTCGATCATGCCACCATCGAGAGCATGTTGCTCTCTTCGCTGTCGGACAACTGCTCCGCCAACGCCAACATCACCCTCAGCGCCTCGGTGGCGACGCTTTCCGGTCCGACTTGCGGGGGGCCGAACCCCGTCACCATTGGGTTCCCCATCACCATCACCGCTACGGATGAAGCCGGGAATGCTTCCATGTGCACCATCCCGGCCGGTACTATTTCGGTGGAAGACAACACGGGTCCCACTATCACTTGCCCGAGCGACCAGGTCGTCAATGTCGGCCCCGGTACCTGTACGGCTACCATGCCCGACTTTACTGGGATGGTGGTGGTGACCAGTGATAACTGCGACCCGGGCCCGCCGGCTTCCATCGTGCAGGCTCCTGCCCCGGGCACCATGTTCAGCATTCCCACCGGGTGTGGGGTGTTGGATCAGCCCGTGGACATTGCCGTGACGGACTGCTTCGGCAATGTGACTCTGTGCTCTTTCATGGTGACCTTCAAGGATAACGAAGCACCCACCATCACCAGCGGGTGCCCTGCTCCTGTCAATCTGGTGGCCGATGCCAACTGCTCGATCACCATCCCGGACCTGACGGGCTCCATCACCGCCATTGACAATTGCGCCATGCCGGGCAACATCACCATCACCCAGAACCCGCCCCCGGGCCCCATGTCCGTGGTTGGTATTTGCCCGCCCAATAACAAAATCACGGTCACCTTCACCGCCACCGACTGCAATGGCAACGTCAGTGCGCCTTTGACCTGCAATGACCTCATCACCTGGACGGACAATACCCCGCCCACGATCGTCTGCCCGGCCGATCCCATCACGGTGGTCATTCCCTTCAACAGCACGACCTGTGAAATCGGCATGGCCAGTGTGGACGTTGCTTTGGCCCTTGCCGAAGGGGTCACCGTTACGGACAATTGCGACCCCGGACCCTCCGTGGTTTCCGTGGACCCGAACATGTTCACCTGCTCCGACATCGGAAAGATGGGCCTTACGGTGACCATCAACGCCACGGATTGCTTCGGCAACATGACTTCAATGGCTTGCGCCGTCGAGGTGGTCAAAGACGTGGATATGGTGGCCGACTGGAACAACCCCGGCGTCTTGTGCCACAATCAGATTCCCTTCGACATGACCACTCAGCTGGCTCCCGGAACGCCCACGTGTGGCGTTTGGAGCGGCGATTACATTTCGGCGGACGGCAAGAGCTTCAACCCCCCGGATACCGACGGCGACGGCAAGCCCGGCCCCGGCGCTTTCTCCGTCACCTACACCGTCGGCCCCGTTGGGTGCCACATCGAGGTGACTCGTACCATTCAGGTGGAAAGCCAATTCAACCCCGGTGATGCCGCTTTGATTGCCGACTTCAGCCTGTGCCTCAGCCCCGATGATCTCATCGACTTCGATGCCTTGTTGGCAGCTGGCGCCAAGGAAGGCGGCACTTTCACCGCCGTGATGGGTGGTTCGCTCACCGGTGTGGTCAATCCGCACTCCTTTGAATACAACGGCGGCGACGGCACCCTGACCGTCACCTATACGCTGACCGACTGCGACGGCGATGTGGAATCCGACCAGGTGGTCATCACCATCGATGAAAAGCCCACCGGTCACTTCACCTTGCCTGCTTTGATTTGCCAGGATGAAGGCACCGTCACCGCCGACATCACGGATGTTCCCGCCGGTGCCACGGCCACCTTCACCAGTACCCCCGCCGGTTTCATCACCAATGCCGCTACGGGTGAATTCAACCCCCTGGGCGGCCCTCTGGGTGGTGAATTCCTGGATGTGGAAGTCGAGATGACCGTCAGCAACGGGGTGTGCCCCGATTTCGAAATCACCCAAATCGTGCGGGTGCACCAGTCGGGGGATCCTGCTTTCACCATCCCCGCCACCATCTGTGAGACCGACCCGCCCCTGACCTTGCAACTCACCAACGACAAGGACGACCAGGGTGGCACCCAACTGGCCACCATCAACTGGACGGGTACGGCCGTTACCGACGGCGGCGCCACGGGCTCCTTCAACCCCACGACCGCCGGCCCCGGCATCCACACCATTTGCGTGGAAGTCGGCAGCCCGCACTGCCAGGAGCAGCTGTGCCACGACATCACCGTCATCAAGGATTACACCGCTGCCGAAGTGGCCCTCATCAGCGACTTCGAGCTGTGCCTCTTCCCGGGTGACGTCATCGACTATTCCGGTCTGTTGGCGGCTACGGCCCTTCCGGGCGGCACCTTCAACACCATGGTTACCGGTGCACCCACCCTCAGCGGCACGGCCAATGCCAACAGCTTCAATTACACCGGTGGATGCGGCACCCTGACCATCACCTATTTCTTCCCCACCGATTGCAAACCCACCTCCGACCAGATCGTGGTGACCATCACCGAAAAGCCGGTCATCGATCTTTCGGCGCCCGGTCCGGTTTGCGTCAGCGATGCCCCGGTGACCATCACCAACAACGGCACGTTTGAGGTTTGCGGGGTGAAGGGTGTGTTCAGCGGCCCCGGCGTCACCGACGCCGGCGACGGCAAGACCGCCACCTTCAACCCCGAAACGGCTGGAGAAGGCACGCACACCATCACCTATACCATCGGCAGCGCCGGCACCGCCTGCGGCGTGACCACCGGTACGGTGAAAATCGAGGTGAAGGCTGCCAGCGACCCGAAATTCACCCTCGCCAGCGAGGTGTGTATCGAGGACTCGCCCTTCGCCCTCGCCCTGGATAACCCACACGCCAGCGTGCTGCCCAGCTCCCCCGACGGCTTTGCTGAAGTGAAATGGTTCGGCGGCGACGGCGTCAATGCCATCGTCACCGACAACGGCGATGCCACCGGTTCCTTTGCCGTCAGCGCCGCCGGCACCTACGTGGTTTGCGTTCAGACCGGCGATGTGGGCTGCACCCAGGTGTACTGCATCAACGTGACGGTGGACACCGAGCCGCCCACCCTGGATTGCAGCAACATCAACCCGGCCCGCTCGGCCGACCCCGGTAAGTGCAGCTTCACCATGCCCGGTACGGGCTTCGACCCGCTGCCGCCTTCGGACAACTGCCCGACCGTTACCCTGACCCACAACTACGCTCCCGCACCTTCCAACACCACCCTGGCCGGGGCCACCTTCCCCGTGGGCGTGACCCGCGTGCGGTGGACGGCCAAAGACTTGGCCGGCAACACCACCTCCTGCGTGATCGACTACATCATCACCGATGACGAGGATCCGCAAATCACCTGCCCGGCCGACATCGTGGTGGATGTGAACGGCAACGTGACCAGTGGCTCGGCTACTGTGGTCAGCACGGGGCCCTGCGGCGTCACCCTGAGTTACGTCGCCCCGGTGGGTACCGACAACTGCCCGAACCCCCTGACCACCCTCGAAAGTGGTCTGGGTGAAGGCCCCAACTTCTACGAATACGGCGGCACCTACACCGAAACCTACAAGGTGACCGATGCCAGCGGCAACACCACCGAGTGCAGCTTCACCATCACGGTAGAAGACCCGGTGGCGCCCACCATCTCCTGCCCGGTGGACATCACCGTGCCCACCGATCTGGGCGTTTGCGGGGCTACGGTCACTTACGCCAACCCGCTGATGACCGACAACTGCCCGGGTTGGACTTTCGCCCTCAATCAAGGCTTGCCCAGTGGCAGCGTCTTCCCCTTGGGCGCCACGACGGTTCAGTACACCATCACCGACGATGCCGGCAACTCCACTTCCTGCTCCTTCGTCGTGACGGTGGTGGATCAAGAGGACCCCGTCATCACCACCTGCCCGGCTGACCGCAACGTGGTCACCAGCAGCAACGGTACGGGCGACTGCTCCGGCATGGTGCCCGACCTGACGGGTGAAGTGGTGGCCACCGATAATTGCACCGCCTCCGGCAACCTGGTGGTGACGCAATCGCCTGCTGCCGGCTCCTCCTTCGGCGCCGCCCACGGCGACACCCAGGAAGTGACCATGACCGTCACCGATGAGGCCGGCAATTCCACCACCTGCACCGTCGTCCTGACCCTGGTGGACGATGAGAACCCGACCATCGACTGCTCGGTCATCAACCCGAACCGTTCGGCCGATCCCGGCCAGTGCAGCTTCACCATGCCCGGTACGGGCTTCGACCCGAGCTTCGCCGATAATTGCCCGGGAGCTACCATTTCTCACGACTACCTCCTGGCTCCCCACCTGCACACCCTCGCCGGAGCCTCCTTCCCCGTTGGAAGCACCGACGTGACCTGGACGGTCACCGATGCCAACGGCAACACGGCTTCCTGCACGGTGACCATCACCATCACCGATGACGAAGCCCCCGGCTTTGCCAACTGCCCCGGCAACCTCATGGTGGGCAACGACGTGGACCGCTGCAGCGCCAAGGTCATCTGGAGCATTCCGATCGCCTTCGACAACTGCTCGGCCACCGTCACCCAAACCGGCGGACCCGCCCCCGGCTCCGAATTGCCGGTGGGTACCACCACCATCACCTACACGGCTACCGATCCTTCGGGTAACACCGCTACCTGCAGCTTCGACATCATGGTGCTCGACACCCAGAATCCGGAAATCCTCTCCTGTCCGTTCGACCGCAAGGTGAACACCACCGGCAACGCGGGCTGCGAGGTGGAAATCCCGAATCTGGTGCCGGAAGTGATCGCCACCGACAACTGTGCCGTGGTGAGCACCACCCAGAATCCGCCTGCCGGTAGCTTGCTCACCGGCTTCAAGCACGGCGACATCATCACCGTCATCATGACCGTTGCCGATGCCGCCGGCAATCAGGACACCTGCCAGGTCAAACTGGAAGTGAACGACGACGACGCTCCCAACGCCGTCTGCAAGGACATCACCGTTGGACTGGACGTCTTCGGCAACGCTTCCATCACCGCTGCTGACATCGACGGCGGCAGCACCGACAATTGCACCGACCAGCCCGACCTCGTCCTCGAAATCATTGCCGGCCAAACGACCTACGATTGCTCCGATGTCGGCAACACCTACACCGTCACCCTCCAGGTGACCGACGAAGCCGGCAACAGCTCGACCTGCAATGCGCAAGTGACCGTGACCGAAGGCGCTGCGACCTGCGATCCCTTCATCCTCTTCAACGATCCTTGCGTGTGCGCGCCCATGACCTTCTACTTCAATGAGTCCTTCACCATCCACGCCCTGGCCGGGCAGACCTGGACCGTGACAGCCGTCAACGGCCTGTTCTTCTCCATCGGCAACCCGGTCACCGTGGGTACGACCTTCACCGAAGGACCGCTCGGCGTCTATACCCTTTCCAACCTCATCTTTGAGGGCAACGTCGGGTACAGCATCACCATCGCCAATGGTCTGGGTGACGAATTCACGCTGAACAACACCTGCTTCCTGCCCAGTGTGGAGATCAGCGGTGTGGATGACTTCTCCAACGAGTGTGACGATCCTTTCACCATCACCGCTCAAGGGTTCGACGCCACCGGTGCACCCATCAACCCCGATGCCGGGCTGTTGGAGGTTTCCGGGCCGAACTTCTTCGCCAGCGATGACACCGCACCCTTCAGCATCACCATCAATCCCTTCGGGTTGAATGCCGGGGTGTACACCGTCACCTTCACCTTCGATGCAGGAGTCGGTCAGGTGAACAATCCGAACGACCCGGGTTGCGTCATCATCGGAACCGATGAATTCACCATCGTAGATCCGATCGGCGCCCTGGCCTGCAACGACAACATTCAAGTTTCCCTGCCGGGGCCGGCCGAAGGCTGTGAAACCCTCATCACGCCCGACATGATTCTGGAAGGGCCTCCGGGTCCCGACGGCGTCTTCGAAGTGTCAGTGGTGGACCAGTTCGGCGCACCCGTGCCGGGCAACCTCCTGACGGCTGCTCACATCGGGCAGACCTTCACCGCCACGGTGTTCGAAGAGTGCAGCGGTCAGTCTTGCTGGGGCACCTTCGTCCTCGAAGACAAGCTGGCGCCCGTCATCAGCTGCCCCGCTGACATCACCGTGTTCTGCAACGCCGACCTCGACCCGGCCGTCACCGGCCAACCCGTCATCGAGGACTGCTCCAACTGGACGCGCAGCTTCCAGGACGTGGACCTGACCATCAACGACCAGTGCGACGACATCCTGCGCGTGGTCCAGCGTACCTGGTTCGCCATCGACGAGCATGGCAACCAGTCCTCCTGTGTCCAGATCATCACCATCAAGCGCCCGACGGTGGATGACGTGGTCTTCCCGCAAGACATCGCCTGGACCTGTGAGAACTATGCCGCCTTCCCGAACATCATCGATGCCACGGCTCGCCATCCCTTCATTTCCGATACGGACGGCAGCACGCCCATCATCGATGTGGTCTTGGATGAAAATTGCGACGACAACGACGCGGCCCAGAATGACCTGCCCTTCCTGAACAGCACCAACACCACCAACGGTGGCAGCGGTTGCCCGGGCAACGGGCTGGACGATGCCGATGTGCTCGAACAGACGGGTTCGGGTGTGCCGCGCGTGGGCGGGTTGGAGTTCATCGGGCAAGGAGCCTGCATGCTCACCGTCAGCTACACCGATGAAACCTTCACCCTGTGCTCCGGAAGCTGGGAAATCCTGCGGACCTGGAAGGTGCGCGACATGTGCGCCCCGGTCGGTCCCGACAACCCGCGCGTCCATGTTCAGGTCATCAAGGTGCTCGACAAGTCCGGTCCCAATGTGATCGGCCCGGGCCCCCTGACCTTCAACGCCAACATTCCGGCCCAGCATCCGGATGAGTGCCGCGCCGACTTCTTCCTGCCGCCGGTTCAGATTTCCGACAACTGCTCCGGAGGTTGGACGGTGGAAACCACCCACCCGCTGGGTACCATCAGTGGCAACGGCGGGCACGTTTCCGGTCTGCCGCGCGGCAACTACACCGTAACCTATACCGTCACCGATGATTGCGGCAACATCACCGTCCTGACGGTGCCGCTGACCATCATCGACGGCATAGCGCCGACCACTAGCTGCGATGAAATTACCTCGGTTACTTTGGGCTCCGACGGTCTGGCCGTGGTCGATGCCGACGTCTTCGACGACGGCAGCTACGACAACTGCTGCCTGGATCGCTTCGAAGTGCGCCGCATGAGCGATGCCTGCGGTATCGGCGGCAACACCAGCTTCGGACCCAGCGTCACCTTCTGCTGTGCCGATGCCGGTCAGTCCGTCATGGTGGTCTTCCGCGCCTACGACTGCGAAGGCAACTACAACGACTGCATGGTGGAAGTACTCGTGGAAGACAAGACGCCGCCCCAGGTGTCCAGCTGCCCGGGCCCCGCTTCCATTACCTGCGACTACTACTGGGAGAACCTCGAAG
>CAZBYX010000099.1:0-12101 GCA_964496055.1 uncultured Saprospiraceae bacterium | reverse complement strand
AGCCCGAAGGGCGGCCCAAAAGCGAGCCCTGAAAAAGGGCGAGCGACCCAAAAGCGGGCGGCCCGACCGCTGGCATGATTTGTGGGCAATGGCCGGGCGGAAGGAGCGGGAAGCCCCATGTTTGAAGGGCTTTCCGGGAAAGGAAAAAGGAAAACAGAGCCATTTGAACCGAAAGGCAGGGAGAAAGCGCCGAAAACCGAAATCCCGGCGAAAGCGGCGCCGATCCCCCCTAAATTGCGCTCACAAACGCCATCCTCCTGCACGTTTCTCTCGCCACCACATTAGCCTGCCACCGGTAAATCCTCCCTTTCCAAGCCCCCTCCGGGGGAGTGGACAAACGCTATGCCCCGAATCGAACTCAGAAGCTAAACACGACACCATGCAAACCATACCCTACGGTCGGCAACACATCACGGAAGCAGACATCGAAGCAGTGGTGGAAACCCTGCGCTCCGACTGGCTGACGCAGGGCCCCCGCGTGCGCGCTTTCGAGGAGCGCTTTGCCGAGTACGTCGGGGCCCGCTATGCGGTGGCGGTATCGAACGGTACGGCGGCCTTGCACCTGTCGGTGCTGGCGCTGGGCTTGCGCCCCGGGCAAAAGGTCATCACCACGCCCATCACCTTTGCCGCCAGCGCGAATTGCGTGCGCTACTGCGGCGGGGAGGTGGTGTTCGCCGACATCGACCCCGAAACCATTCTGCTGGACATCGGGCAGGTGCGGGCTTTGCTGGAAGAGGCTCCCCCCGGCACCTACGCAGGCATCATCCCGGTGGATTTTGCGGGCTACCCCGTGGACCTGGAAGCCTTCCGCGCCCTGGCCGACGAATTCGACCTGTGGCTCCTAGAGGATGCCTGCCATGCTCCGGGGGGGTGGTTTACGGACAGCGAGGGCCGGCGCCAACGCTGCGGCAACGGCAACTTCGCCGAGCTGAGCGTCTTTTCCTTCCACCCCGTCAAGCACATCGCCTGCGGGGAGGGGGGCATGATCACCACCAACGACCGCACCCTGTACGAAAAACTACTGCTGCTGCGCACCCACGGCATCACCCGGGAGCCGCAATCGCTGATGGAAAACCACGGCCCCTGGTATTACGAAATGCAGGAGCTGGGCTTCAATTACCGCATGCCGGACCTGCTCTGCGCCCTGGGATGCAGCCAGCTGGAACGCGCCGAGGAAGGCTTGCAGCGCCGCCGCGAAATCGCCCGACGCTACGACGAAGCCTTCCGCCACACCCCCATCCAGACCATCCAACCCCCACCCGGCATCGGTCATGCCTATCACCTCTACGTCATCCAGACCGAGCAACGCCTGGCACTCTATGAAACACTCCGCACCGCGGGCATTTACCCACAGGTGCACTACATACCCCTCCATCTCCAACCCTATTACCGGAGCCTGGGCTGGAAACCCGGCGACCTTCCCCATGCGGAAGCCTACTACGAACGTTGCCTCAGCCTACCCATGTTCCCCACCCTCACACCCGAGCAACAAAAACTAATCATTGAACAAACCACTAAACACTTATCCTATGAGACATTTGGCGATCATCCCGGCCCGGGGCGGCAGCAAGCGCATCCCGCGTAAGAACCTTCGCGAATTTCTGGGTCGGCCCGTCATTGCTTACTCCATCGAAGCGGCAGCGGAATCCGGCTTGTTCGACGAAATCATGGTTTCGACCGACGACGAGGAAATCGCTGCGCTGGCCGAGCAATACGGAGCCAACGTACCGTTCATGCGCAGCCCCGAGAATGCGAACGACCACGCCACCACGGTGGACGTGCTGCTGGAAGTGCTGGACCACTACCAGAAGAAAGGTGTGAAGTTCCACTACGGCTGCTGCATCTATCCGGTGGCGCCCTTCGTCACCGGGCGGAGGCTGTTTTCCGCCTTTTTGAAGATGCGCCGCCACGACTACGACTGCGTCTTCCCCGTCACACCCTTCAACTATCCCGTTCAGCGGGCCCTGCGCCTCAACGACGGCCGTTTGGAATTGCTCTACCCCGAGTTCGAAAAGGCACGCTCCCAGGATTTGGAAACCTCCTATCACGACAGCGGCCAGTTTTACTGGTTCAACGTGGAGCGTTTGCGCCAGAAAAAGTCCCTGATGACGGACAATACGGGCGCCATCATCCTCAACGAGCTCGAGGTGCAAGACATTGACAACGAAATCGACTGGAAGATGGCGGAGCTGAAGTACCGCTCAACCCACTACAGTTATGAAAACAGATATCTTCTTCAGAGCCGACGGGCATAACCGGATGGGTGTGGGGCACGTGATGCGCTCCCTGGCCCTGAGCCGCATGCTGATGCGGGATTTCAACTGCCTCGTTGCCATCCGCAACCCCAACCCCGCCCTGCGCACCCTCGCGCGGGGGTTGTGCCATCGGCTCATCGAGCTGCCCGAAACCGAAGACGACCTGGCAGAAGCCGCCCTGCTGGCCAAGCACTTCCTTTCGGGGAAGGAAATCGTGGTGCTCGACGGGTACCACTTCGGGGCGGAATACCAGGCGCTGATGCGCCGTCGGGGCGGCCCCGTGGTCTGCATCGATGATTTGCACCGGGAGCCCTTCGTGGCAGACCTCATCATCAACCACGCCGGCGGCATCCGCCCCGAGGATTACGACGCGCAACCCTACACGCGCTTCTGCCTCGGCCCCGACTATGCACTCCTGCACAAGGCCTACCTGGAAGCGGCCCGCAGCCGCATCCGACCCAACGGCCATCGGGTGGCTTTCGTCTGCATGGGCGGGGCCGACCCCCACAACGACACCCTGAAGGTGCTGCACCGACTGGAGGCTTCGGGATTCGTGCGCCAGTGCTATGTGGTGCTCGGGCCGGTTTATCGGCACCACGAAGCCCTGCGAGCCTACCTGCAGGAGAGCTCACTCAGCGTCATGCTATTGGAAAATCTGCCCCCCGAACACATGGTGGGCTATATGCGCCTTTGCCCGCTGGCCGTCCTCCCGCCCAGCACCGTGGCGCTGGAATACTGCTGCGTGGGGGGCGCCCTGTATCTCCATCAAACGGCCGACAACCAGAACGACCTGCGTCGCTACCTGCTGGGAGAAGGCCTGGCCTTCGACCTGGCGGAGTTTCCGGTCGTTCAGCCCGAGCGGGTGAACGCCGTCATGACCCGGCAAGCCGAGGTGTTCGACGGCCAAAGCGATGTGCGCCTGCTGCGCGCCTTCATCCATCTGGAAAACGAAATGCACTGCCGCTTGCGCCCGGCCACCATCGACGACATGATGTCGTTCTTCCGCTGGGCCAACGACCCCGAAACGCGTCGGCAGTCCTTCAACAGCAAAACCATCACCCTGGCTGAACACAAACACTGGTTCAGTCGCAAGCTTTTCGACCCGGCCAGCTACCTCTACGTGCTCGAATTCAAGGGGCAGCCGGTGGGGCAAATCCGCTTCGACCTGGAGGAGCGCGCCGTGCTGAGCTATTCGGTAGCCCCCGAATTTCGCGGGCGCGGCTTCGGCACCCTGCTCATCGAAAGGGGGCTGGCACGCCTGCGCCAGGACGTGGGCGAGCCCCTGGAGGTGGTCGGCTATGTGAAAGCGGAAAACGCCGCTTCCAACCGAGCCTTTCGAAAGTTAGGCTTCGAGCCCCTGCCCGGGGCGGCTCCGCGGCAGGCCGTGGCTTATCGGTTGGCCGTCCGACGTTGAGCGCCCAAATGGCGCACCGTCACAGCTTTTGGCACGAAACTTCCCTGAGAAAACGGGAAAAAAGAGCGTCATGAAAACCATTCGAATCGGAAACCGGGAGGTGGGCCCGAACCACCCGCCGTTCATCATTGCGGAGATGTCGGGCAACCACAACCAGTCTCTGGAAAGAGCCCTGGCCCTGGTGGACGCCGCCGCCCGGGCGGGCGCCCATGCCCTCAAACTGCAAACCTACACCGCGGACACCATGACCGTCCGCGGCGCCCTCACCATCCAGGACCCGAACTCCCTCTGGAACGGCCGGGAACTCTACGACCTCTACCAGCAGGCCTACACGCCCTGGGAATGGCACCGCCCCATCTTCGAGCGGGCCGCCCAACACGGGATGCTGGCCTTCAGCTCACCTTTCGACGAAAGCGCCGTCGATTTCCTCGAATCCCTCGATGTACCGGCCTACAAAATCGCCAGCTTCGAAAACACGGACATCCCCCTGCTGAAGCGGGTGGCCCGCACCGGCAAGCCCGTCATCATGAGCACGGGTGTGGCCACCCTGGCTGAAATCGACGAAGCGGTGCGCACCCTGAAAGCGCACGGCTGCCGCGAGCTGGTCATTTTGAAATGCACCAGCACCTACCCGGCCTCGCCCGAAACCTCCAACATCCGCACCATCCAGCACATGGCCGGCCTGTTCGAGGACGTGCTCGTCGGCCTTTCCGACCACACCATGGGCATCGGGGTGGCGGTGGCCGCAGTGGCCATGGGGGCCTGCGTCATCGAGAAGCATTTCACCCTTCGCCGGGCCGATGGAGGCGTGGACAGCGCCTTCAGCCTCGAACCCGAGGAACTGCGGGCCCTGGTGGTCGAAACCGACCGGGCCTTCCGAGCCCTCGGCCGGGTGCAATACGGCGTGCAGAGCGCCGAAAAGAACAGCCGCCAGTTCAAGCGCTCGGTCTATGCCGTGAAAGACATCCAACCCGGAGAAGCCTTCAGCCCGGAAAACCTGCGCGTCTTGCGCCCGGGCAAAGGCCTGGAACCCAAATATTTCGAAACCTTGCTGGGGCGCAAAGCCAGCCGCCCCATCAAAGCCGGCACCCCCCTGACCTGGGAACTGCTCTGATTTCCCGGTCGCCCATTCATTCATGATAAAGCCTCTGCCACCATGTTCATACACATTAGCCAAACCAAAAGCCCCGAACGGGTCGGTGCCGTCAATGGAAGCATCAAAAACTGGCACTTTGCCATCCACAAGGAAGTAACTGAATACCTCTTCGAAACGCCGCGCCTGCTCTGGATCATCGACACCAACCTGACGCGCGACAAAGAGCAAGGGCTGCGCGCCGCCATTGAAACCATGGCGGAACCCGATTGCGAAAAGCTGGAAACCCTGCTGAACGGCAACTTCTTCGCCGCCGTGCTCGACAAGGAGCAACAACGACTGACCCTGCTGCGCGACCCCTCCGGCGTCAAGACAGGCTATTTCAGCGTGGACGGCACCGAGCTTTTCGTCGGTTCCATCATGCACGAGGTGGCCAACGCCCGCTCCAGCGTGGATTTCCACCCCGAAGCCGTGCACCAGTTGCTCTACAGCGGCTACCTGCTCGACGGCTACACACTCTACGCCGACGTCCAGGAATTGACCATGGGCACCACCCTGGTCCTGGACGGGCAATTCCGCCCTCTGCACCGGGAAAAGGTGAGCATCCGACTGGCCGAGCGCGACAACGAGCTCAGCCCCGAGCAAAACTTCCGCATGCTGCGCGAGGAATCCCGCAAAGCCCATGAAGGCTACGTCGGCCCCGCCAACCGCGTGCTCCTCTCCGGTGGGCTGGACTCCATCGCCATGCTCATCTGCCTGGACGACCTGCAGCTCGGCGATCGCCTCGACAGCCTCTCCTTCAAAGTCAAAGGCACCACCCAGGACGAAACCGTCTATGCCCAGAGCATCGCCCAACACCTGGGCATCGAAAACCAGGTCCTGGAAATCAACCCCGACGACGTGGCCAACTTCGAGGGCTTCGAAGAAACCCTCCTGCGCATGAACAACCCCTACTTCGGAGTCTGGATTTTCGGCAACTTCCGCGGCACCCCCCACCAGATGTTCTACGCCGGCCAGGACACCCGCCTCCACACCCCCGCCCTCAACGAGGTGGACAAGTGGGCCTTCGCCCTGCTGCCCTACCAAAACCGCTTCTGGATGCGCTTTGTGGCGCAACCCCTGGCGCGCCTGGCGGGCAACTTCATGAAACTCCTGGGCTGGCCCAACAGCAAAAACCGCATCCTGAAAAACCTCTACAAAGCCACCCACATCTTCGACCTGAAGCGCTACCTGCGCAAATTCTACCTCAAACTCGACCCCGAAAAAATTGCCGCCGCCGGCCTGCCCACCACCTTCTACTCCGACTTCGAAAAACATTTCGAATTCGACCTCGATTCCATCCCGACCGAGCGAGCCCTGTACAACAAACTGGTGGAACTGAAGTGGAAAGAACAATACGTTTACGACATGCGCTACCTGCAAGACGTGGCGCGCATCAACCAGACCTACATCGCCATGCCCTTCTACAACCGGCGCCTGGCGGAATTCTCCAGCAGCATCCCCTTTCGCCTGGCCACCAAACCCATGGTCGGGCAGGATCGCTTCGGCGAAAAGAAGTGGATTGTGTACAAATACGCATTGCGGCACGCTTTTCGCGATAAATTGAACGACCTGACTTTCTACCGGGCCAAAGCGGTGTCCAACACCCTGCACCAGTTGTTCAACGGGGTGATGGGCCAAAAAGTCCGGTCCTTGCTCATACAAGACCTCGCCAACCCGCGCTCTCTCATCCAACGCTTCCAGTTGCAAGCCTTCGTCCAGCGATTCCTGCACACGGATTTCTGGGAAATGGAGGACAGCAGCTACCTCATGACCATCTATTACATCGGCGCCCTCACCGTTTACAACCGGCACATCGTGTGCCGGCAAAGTGGTCTGAAAAAGGGAGTTTTCCCCCTGACGGCTTACTGGGCGGCGTGAGCATCTTCCCCCCGAAAAAGTCACGAATTCTTCCCCCCAAAATGAGCAGGCCCCGGGGGCCTCGACAAGGAGGTCCTGACTCCTCACCCCTTCCCCCCCGAACCCCGAAAACCCCTTGAACTGAATTCCGAATAGATTCCCAAACGGAAATCCCATGAAAAAGTACCTGACGGCCTTCATCACGTTGTGTTTGCCCAACTGGTTGAAGATCCGCCTGCTCAACCTGATGGGACACAAGATTCATCTTGGGGCACGCATCGGCATGTCCATCGTCATTGCGCGCCGCATCTACATGGATGACCAGGCCGTCATCGGCCATTTCAACATCATTCGCGTCAACAAAATCCTGATGCGCAAAAAGGCCAGCATCCGGACGCGCAACCGCATCCGCGGCCCCATCAACATCCTGATGGGGCCGGAGTCCACCCTTTCAGTGGACAACAGCGTCTATCGGGCCGACCCGCCCATCTGTGTGGGGCACGCCACCTTGAAGTTCGGCCGGCTCGGGCAAATCATCAGCAAGAACCACCTGGACCTGACGCGCTCCATCGAAATCGGCGACTACACCACCGTCGGGGGGTTGGGCGCTCAGTTTTGGACGCACGGTTTCTTCCATTCGCGCCGGGGCCGCCGCCGCGTGCGCATCGACGGGGAAATCAAAATCGGGAACAACTGCTACATCGGTTCCTGCTGCGTGTTCAACCCCGGCGTCCGCATCGGCGACGGCATCTTCATCGGCAGCAACTGCACCCTGTCGAAAAACCTCACCGAACCCGGCATGTACGTTTCGCCCCCCTTGCGCTACATCCCCCGCGACATCGAAGACATCCGACGCAAATACCGCCGCATCCGCGAAATCGGCGTGGCCGAGGTGTACGTCAAACCCCTGCCCGGGCAGGAACTGCCCGAAGGGCTCTCTTCCGCCCCCTATCGCAAAATGGAAGCCACCCCATAACCCCCCAACTCCTCCCGCCTTCGCAACCTTTCTTGTGAAATCGTAAAATCGTAAAACTGTAAAATCGTAAAATCGAAGGGAGGGTGTGGGATCTGAGGTTTGGGTTTGTTCGAAACCGCAGTGTGAACGGAGTGCCCACAGAGTGAACAGCACCCCTCCCCAAACCCAAACCCCACTGCCCACTGCCTACTGCTTACTGTTTACTGCCTACTGCCCACTGCGGTCAACCGCGTCTTCAGCTGCGAAATCTGCGTTTCAACCTCCCCCAAACCCACACCCACACCCAACGAACAACCAACAACGAACAACGAACAACCACCTCCTCCCGCCCCTGCCTCCCACCAAAACCAGCCACTATGAAAAGACTGGCCTTGAGTCTCACGGCGCTCTTTCCCTCCCTCAAAGCACAATTGGGGCGGCTGTCGTGGTTTACGGTGCTGTTCGGCTTCGTGAAGCTGAATGCGTTTACCGCCGCGCTGTTTTTGTCGAATTTCGTCAGCAATGTGGCGGAGTTCGGGCTGTTCGAGTACGCCCTGTCGGTGGGATTGATGGCGGCCATCCCCTTCAATTTCGGTTTGCAGGGGGCCTACCCATATTTCAACCTGAAGTTGCGGCTGACGGGATTTCGCGCGCTGTTTCACCTGCACGCCTTGCTTTTGGGCGGGGGCATTCTGGTGGTATTGGTTCTGGACTATTTCGTGGTGGACATCGTGCCCGCCAAATTGTTATTGGCGCTCATCATCGGCGGCATCGTGGCGCAGCAGGTCATGTTCAGCGCCATCTTGAAGTCTCACGAGATTTTGGTGCGTGCCGTTCTGTTCGATGGGGGTTTGTTTCTGGTGCTGAACGGCTACAACCTGTTCCTGTGGTTGAGCGGGGCTCCGTTCCAGTTGGCGGTGCTGGAGGGCTTGTTCGCCGCCTATTTCGTTGCCCTGACGCTGCTGCATTTGCGGCGCTTCGTGCTGACGAGCTGGGATTTCAGCTGGAAAGCCTACCGCACGGCCTTGGGTTTCGGGCGCCATTTGGTGGTTTCGGCCTTCCTCATCATCTGCCTTTCGGGCAGTGCCCGCATTTTCATCGAGTGGTTTCTGGGGCTGGAGGAGGTGGGCTACTACGGGTTCTACTTCCGCTTCGCCGCCGTCACCGTGTTGGTGCATCAGGTCGTCAACATCGTGTTTTTCAAAAAGATGTACGAAGCCGCCCCCCGAACGCTGGACCGGTTCTTCGCTCTGTTTTTGGGGGGCATCCTGGTGTTGGGTCTGTGCATGTGGCAGCTCACGCCCCTGCTTCTGACCGACGCCCTCCAACTGTTGCGCAACAGCCACCAGAGCTACAACCTGCTCTACTTCACCCTCACCTTCCAGATGCTGTTCTGGATAGCCATGGCCCTGAACGAGAACATCGTCTATCGGGAGAACCTCAGCCGCCGGATGAACGGGGGCTTTTTGGCGCTCACCCTGGGCATGACGCTGAGTTTCTGGGTGCTGCACCTGGTGGGCTGGCTGGACGTGTTCAGCCTCACCGCCGTCAATATGTTCGTCATCTTTTTGGCTTGCGAATTGCAGTTTCGACTCCTGGCAAAAAAGAACATCCATTTCCCCACGACGCGCAAACTCCTGAACCTGAGCCTGCTGGCTTTCGGCATCGGAGCCGCCCTGCTGTATTGAGGCCTCCCCGGCGATTCCCCCCCCGTCGCCCCAACCCACAACCGCTATGAGAATCTGCATCCTGTCCAACTTTACCAAGACCTACCTGTATCACCGCATCGCCGAGGAGCTGGCCCCTTCCGGGGTTCAGGTCTGCTGGATTGCCGTCAATCCGAGGCTCTACGAATTCCTGCTGGAACATTACCCCTCCGGGCAGGTGCTGTTGCTCAGCCGGGACTACTTCCAGGGGCAGGGGGAGCCCATAGACGACTTCAAGCTGAACGAAATCCTTTACGGGGACCGGGTGCTGCGCTACGAACCCGAGCCGGGCCTGCGCTTTTTGACCAACATCCAGCAGCCGGTGTACGAGTTCTTGTTGCGCAATCAGGTGCGGGCGGTGTTCGGGGAAATCACCTGGGCGCATGAGGTGCTCGTTCACCGCATGTGCAGCACCTTGCCCGAGCTGCGCTGCCGGTTCCTCAACCCGCACGTGGTGCGCATTCCCAACCGGCGCTTCGCTTTCTTCACCGATGAGCGGCAGGCCCGCCTGTTGGAGGTGTGGCGTCCGGGGGAGTGGGACGGGAAGGTGCTCGAGGTGCGCAAGCCCGATTATCTGAAAATCAACGACCGGCGGCTGAAGCAGGCCAACTCCTTGCGCGGCCGCCTCGACCGCCTGCGCCGCTTCTTCACCAACGAGAACATGCACCCCAAAGACCCCACCCTGCTGGTCCATCCCGGGTGGCGCTTCCGCTCCCGGGCCGCGGAAGAGTGGCGCAAGGAAACCTACAAACGCCTGCGGCGCACCCCCTTCGAGCAGGTGAAAGACCGCCCCTTCGTCTTTCTGGGGCTGCACAAGCAGCCCGAAGCCTCGGTGGACGTCTTCGGCCGCTACTACGAAGACCAACTGCGCAACATCGAAAACCTGTGGCGGGCCCTGCCCCAGGACTGGCTCCTGCTCGTCAAGGAGCACACCAATGCCATCGGCGACCGGCCCCTGCGCTTCTACCGCCGCCTGCAGGCCCTGCCGCGCCTCGTCCTCGTGGACGAGCACACCAACTCCTACGAGCTGATTCGAAGGGCCCGCCTGGTGGCCACCATCACGGGGACCATCGCCTACGAAGCCGCCCTGATGGGGGTACCGGCCGTCACTTTCGCCCCTGTGTTCTTCAATCGGCTGAATTCTTGCAGGCAAATAAGCCTGGAAGACCTGGCCGCCTGTCGCAACCTGGCGGAGCTGGCCGAAGAGCTGCACCGCCAACCCGACAACCGGGCCGCCTTCAGCGAGTACCTCATGCGCAACTCCTTCGCCGGCAACTTCCTCGACCCCATCTCCGCCCCCGCGGTGCTGGAGCAGGAAAACATCCGATTGCTCGCCCGGGCGGTGCACATCGCCTGCGAACAGGTGGCTCCCAAAGCCCTGGCTGCGCAAGACCGATGAAGCCCCGGCTCGTTCCATCGGCCCGAAGGCGCTCCACAATGACCGATTCGCAAAAGACATGCGCAAAGCGACCATCTGGGCAATCGTGCTGTTGGCCTACACCGGTATCAGTGTGGGCAAGCTGGGCAAGGCCCTGCTCACGCCTTTTCACCTCTACATGGGCTTGCTCATCGGCTACGGGCTCCTCGTTTCGCGCAAAGAGCGCAACTACGTGCACGTGTCCCTCCTGGTGCTCATGCTCTGGGTGCTGGTGGTCAATATTTTGCAGTTCCCCAACATTCGCTACACCTCCATCCTCTACACCTTCATCTACGCCCTGGAAATCACCATCCTCTACAACCTGATGCGGCGGGTGGACATGGACACCATCCTCTACTCGCTGAAGTTCATCCTCTATTCCTATTGCATCAACCTGTTTTTGGGCTTCGCCTTCGATACGGTGGGCTTCCGCAACCCCGCCATCCTGGAAATCATTCGCGTCCACTATGCGGAGGGGGAGTCGCACGGGCGCCCCATGGGGTTCAGCACCGAGCCCTCCTATGCAGCCTTCATCCTGAGTGCTTCCTTTTTGAGTTACTGCCACCTGCGCGACCACAAGTGGGACCGGGAGACCATGATGCTGGCCGGCGCTTATTTCATGAGCATCATCTTCTCCAAATCGGCATACGGCTTCATCTTCGTGGCCGTCAACCTGATGGACTGGGCCCTGTACATCTACGGGAAGGGCTCGAAGGGTTTGCGGGGGCTGTTCCCCTTGATTGCCATCGTGGGGTCGGTGGGTTTGGGCGTGGTGATGGCCAACTCCGAAAACGAGGTGGCCCAACGCCTGACCAAGGTTTCCAAGGTCATGTTCGACCCGACGGTGGACTCCCAGAAACGCATGAAGAAGCTGCAAGAGGCCGACGGCAGCGCCTTCGCCCGCATCGGGCCCACCTACCTGCTGCTGACCAGCGACGACAGCGAAAACCTGAACCTCATGATGGGGGCGGGAGCCGGGGCCGCCGGGGAGTTCATGGCCGAATTTCTGGCCGGCATCGCCGTGGACGAGGGCACCGAAAAACTGGACGCCGGCATCATCCCCGCCTTCATCTTCGATTACGGCCTCATCGGCTTCGTCTTGCTGTGGATTTTCCTCATCAATTGCTTCTCGGGGCTGCCCGCTCCTTTCTGGATCATGTTCTTCCTCATCATGCCCAACGCCAACGTCAACACCCAACTGCTCTGGTTCGGCATCAGCTGCTTCCTGTTCACCTCCATTGCCAAATCCACCGAAAAACGACGGGCGCAAGCGGGATCCCCTTCACTGGACCCACCCCCGGCACCGACGCCCACCTACCTTTCAACCCCCTAAAAATCAAGCCCTTAACTCAAGCCCCCTGC
>CAZBYX010000098.1:3579-12144 GCA_964496055.1 uncultured Saprospiraceae bacterium | reverse complement strand
AGCCACGAGCCATGAGCCACGAGCAACTCCCCCACCCAACTCTAAACTTTCCACTTTAAACTCTCCACTCTATCACCCCCACACCCAACGAACAACGAACAACGATCAACGAACAACCCCCGTCACGCCCTCACGATTAGGCGGTTTTACCAGCCCAGTGATTGGGGGAAGAAGTGTCAGCCGACTCTCCAAAAGAGGAATTCCGGGGCCCGGAAGTTTTCGGGAATGGGGGGAATGGTTATTTTCACCGGAAATTTTGAAGAAGCCGGGAAACGAAAACTTCCCCAACGACCGGTGCCCCAGCCGACCAATTATTGTTCACCCCATCCGATTCTTGCCAAACTTGCGCTCCGAAACGCTACCAATTCCCGGCATCCGGCGTTACGTTCGAAGCACGAGCTGGAAAATATCAAACGCATCCAAGTAGGCTTAAAAGCAGAGTAGCTCTGGAAGGGAGCCCTTCAGGAATCTCCCGGTAATGGGGGCTATGCTGCGAAACCGGAATTCTTGAAGCTATGAAGAAATTGTACCTGGCCCTGACCGCATGCTGCATGCTGTGGACCCTGACGATGAATGCCCAATGCCCGCCGCCGGGGTTTCCCTTCCCCGGAGACAACTGCAGCGTGGCGCCCACCATTTGCAACGACCTCAATGGCGTGACTTTTTGCAACACCCTTTCGCCCAACAACGTCCCGGCCACTTTTCCGGGCTGTGGGGGCGGCGCGGTGCTGAACAACGACGAGTGGTTGTCTTTCATCGCGGGCAGCACGCAGATGACTTTCAACATCACTCCCTCCAACTGCCAGGGAACCAACGGGCAGTTCGGCATGCAGGGGGCCATCCTGGATGCCTGCAACGGGACGGCGCTGGCCACGCAATGTGCCTGCACCACGGCACCTTTCAGTTTGGGCTCGAGCGCCTTCGAAATCGGGCAGGTGTATTACCTGGTGCTGGACGGCTGCTCGGGAGATATCTGCGACTACACGCTGGTGTTGGCAGCAGGCACCAATCTGTTCGGGCCGCCGGCCGACCCGCCGCCTCCGCAAGGCGCCACCAATACCTGCCCCGGCTCCCTGGAAACCTACTTCGTGGACCCCGTTTTCGGGGCCAGCGACTACATCTGGACCATCACCCCACCGCTGGGCACTTTCGTAGGCGGCACCAACACGAATTTGGTGAGCGTGCAGTGGTCGCTGCCGGGTACGGCAGACATTTGTCTGCAAGTGTTCAACCAGTGTGCCACCAACAATACGGTCAGCTGCACCACGGTGACCATAGCGAACATACCCCCCTCCACCGAGGAGCACGACCTGTGCATCGGGGGCTGTGTGACCTGCGCCGGGCAGCAGTTTTGCACACCGGGGGTCTTTCCCGTCACCATCACCTTGCCCAACGGTTGCGACAGCGTGGTCAACTGCGTCATCAACCCCTTGGTCATCACCCCCGAAAACCCGCCTCCCGTCACCATGTGCGGCCCTGCCACCTACACCCATTGCGGGGAAACTTTCAACCAAACGGGCATCTATTTCGTGAACTGTGAAACCCCCGAAGGCTGCGACAGCACCATCACCCTGGACCTGGCCATCTTCAACCCCCAGGTGAACATCGCCCCGCCGGACACCCTCGGCTGCGACTCCACGGGAACCAACACCGTCACCCTGGACGCCTCCAACTCCAGCTTCAACCCCGCCCCCAACACCACCATCACCTTCCAGTGGACGGGGCCCGGCATCGTCGGGCCGGACGATGAAATCACCGCCGAAGTGAATGCCGGAGGCACCTACTGCTTCACCCTGACCCTGGAACGCGACGGCGTGGCCTGCAGCGACCAGCAGTGCGTGGACGTCATCGCCGGCGCCGGCATCCCCGATGCCCCCACCCTCACGGGGGCGGACGCCTCCTGCCTCGACAGTGTCGAAGTCTATATCGTCACCTCTCCGCAAGGGGCTGCGCCCACGGGCTACACCTTCACCACGCGTTTCGGGGAGCCCATCACCGTGGTGGGTGCGAACCAGGACACCGTGGAGGTTACCTGGGACACCATCGCCGTTTCCGAAATTTGCGTCACCGCCGACAACGACTGCGGTTCCAGCACGCCCACCTGCCTCGAAGTGACCGTCAGCGGCCCGCCCGCCCAACCCCAACCCGCCGGCAACCTCATGGTCTGTGAAAGTGCCCTCGAGACTTATATCGTCGGCAACCCCGACAGCGCCGCCACTTATGCCTGGACAGCGCCCCCCGGCGCCACCATCATCGGCATCGGCGATACAGTGACCATCAACTTTTCGGGGGTGGTGCCCGGCAACGGCCAGGTCTGCGTCAGTTCCACCACCGATTGCGGCACCCGCGACTCCTGCCTCGCCATCTTCATCGAGGACATTCCCGCCGCACCGAGCTTTGACAACCCCGTCACCGAGCTGTGCTCCGACGGTGTGCAGCAGTATTGCGTCGTGCCCGTTTCCAACGCCACTTCCTATACCTGGTACCTCCCCAACGACACCCTCTCCGGTATCGAATGCATGGACATGGACTGGAGCGGCCTGAGCGGCGGCCAAATTTGCGTCACCGCCGACAACGACTGCGGCGCCAGCCCCCAAACCTGCATCGACGTGGACATCCTCGAAGCCCCCACCGCCGTCCTCGCAGGTAGCGGAGCCGTCTGCGAAAACTCCACCGATATGGTGGACCTGACCATCACCCTCACGGGTACCGGCCCCTGGACGGTGGACTACACCCTCGACGGCACCCCGCAAACCCCGCTGAACATCAACACCAGCCCCTTCACCCTGACCACGGGCACCCCCGGCACCTACGAGCTCACCGCCGTTTCGGACGCCACCATCTGCCCGGGTACGGCCAGCGGCACCGCCACCGTCGTGCAGAACCCCGCCCCCACGGCCCTGCTCACCGGGGGCGGCTCCATTTGCCAGGGCAGCGGCCAAACCGTGGACCTGACGGTGGACCTGACCGGCACCGGCCCCTGGACCGTTCAGTGGAGCATCGACGGCAACCCGCAGGCGCCCTTCACCGCCACCGCTTCCCCGCACGTCCTCAGCATTTCGCAGGCGCAGGCCGGGCTCATTTCACTGGGTCAATTGAGCGATGCCAACGGCTGCGACGGCACGGGCTCCGGCACCGCCCTGGTGGAGGTCAACTCCCCACCCACCGTCGGCAACATTTCCGAAACCTGCAACGGCACGAACACGGGCTACACCGTCAGCTTCACCATCAGCGGCGGCGACCCGGCCACCTACTCCGTCACCCCCTTCGACGGCAGCTTCGACGTGACGGGAACGGTCTTCACCAGCAACGAAATTCCTTCCGGCAACGGCTACTCCTTCCAGGTGGACGACGGCAACGGCTGCGGACCCGTCCTCGTAGAGCGGGCGGTCTTCTCCTGCAACTGCACCTCCACCGTGGGCAGCATGGATGCCACCCCCCTGGAAGAATGCGGCGACGGGCCCGTGACCGCCACCTATGACCCCACGGGCCAGAATTTCGACGCCAACGACGCCCTGATGTTCGTTTTGCACGAAGGCAGCGGCGCCAGCATCGTCAACCCCCTGGCCACCAACACCACCGACCCCACCTTCGGCTTCGACCCCGGCACCATGACCTATGGCACGACCTACTACATCAGTGCCGTGGTGGGCAACGACCTCGGGGGCGGGCAAGTGGACCTGACCGACTTCTGCCTGGACGTGGCACAGGGCACCCCGGTGACCTTCTTCGAAATTCCCTCCGCCACCCTTTCGGGCACCCCCGCCGTTTGCGAAGGTGACGACGCCACCCTCACGGTCGATTTCACGGGGCCCGGCCCCTGGAACCTCACCTACGACGACGGGCTGGGCAACCAACAAACCGTGAACGGAATCACGGACAACCCCTTCAGCCTGGTGGTCACCCCCACCGGCTCCACCACCTACACGCTGGTGGATATGAGCAATGCCGATTGCCCGGGCACCGTCGGCGGTTCGGCCGATGTCACCGTGCACACGGGGGTGAGCGTCAGCAATGTGCAGACCGCCTGCAACAACACCGCCACCGGCTATGTGCTCAGCTTCGAAATTTCAGGGGGCGACCCCGCCACTTACACCGTTTCCGGGGTGACGGGTACCCTTTCGCCCACGCCGCCCTTCGTTTTCACCAGTGATGAAATCCCTGCCGGAACGGGCTACAGCGTTACCGTGGACGACGCCAACGGCTGCGACCCCCAAACCCTCTCCGAACCCACCGTAGATTGCAACTGCATCACCGCCGCCGGCAGCTTCGACCCCGCCGCCCTCGATGAGTGCGGCGACGGCCCCGTAACGGCCACCTACGACCCCTCGGGCCAAAACCTCGACGGCAACGACGTGCTGGTCTTCGTCTTGCACACGCAAGGCACGCCCGCACTGGGCACCGTGCTGCAAAGCAACCCCACCGAGCCCACCTTCAGCTTCGACCCCGGCACCATGACCTACGGCACCACCTACTTCATCAGTGCCCTGGTGGGCAGCGACGACGGCAGCGGCAACCCCGACCCCAACGACCCCTGCCGCAGCGTGGCCCTCGGCCCGCCGGTCACCTTCTTCGAAGTGCCGACCGGAACGCTGAGCGGCGACGCAGCCCTCTGTGCCGGCGAAAGCACGCAGCTCAGCATCGCCCTGACGGGCGACGCCCCCTGGAGCGTGACCATCAACGGCACCCTGATCGACAACATCAACACAACCCCCTTCCTCTACACCGTCACGCCGACCGCCACCACCACCTACACCCTGGAAGCCGTCGGCGATGAGAACTGCCCCGGCCTTCCGGCCGGAACGGCGACCGTGACGGTCAACGAAGCGCCGCAGGTGACGCTGCTCGGCGAAGATTGCAACGCCACCGCCACCGGCTACACCGTCAGCTTCCAAATCAGTGGCGGCGACCCGGCCAGCTATTCCGTCAACCCGCCCAACGGCAGCTTCGACGTGACGGGGACGGTCTTCACCAGCAACGAAATCCCCTCCGGCAGCGGCTATTCTTTCAGCATTGACGATGCCAACGGCTGCGGCCCGGTCACCCTCAGCTCGGGCCCCGTCACCTGCAACTGCATCTCGCAGGTGGGAACTTTGAGCGCCTCCTCCCAGGATGTGTGCGGAAGCGATGCCTTCACCGCCACTTACGACGACCAGGGCCAAGCCCTCGACCCCAACGATGTGCTCTGTTTCATCCTCTACGAGACGGACCCCAACTTCCCCATCGCCCGTTCCGACCAACCCAGTTTCTCCTTCATTCCGGGGGTCATGGCATTCGAGACCACCTACCTGGTCAGTGCGGTGGTGGGCAATGACAACGGTTCGGGTTGCGTCTCCGTCACCGACCCCTGTCGCAGCATCAGCCCGCCGGTGCCGGTGGTTTTCCACGCCGAACCCACGGCCCAGCTTCAGGGCGATGCCGATGTGTGCGAAGGGGAGACCACCGACCTCATCGTCACCCTGACGGGCATCGGCCCCTGGAACTTCCAGTATCAGGATGCCGGGGGCAATGTCTTCAGCGAGGTCATCACCAGCAGCCCGCACACCCTCACCGTCTTGCCCTTCAGCGGGACGGTGTACAGCCCCCTGAGCGTCAGCGACGCCAACTGCGACGGCACCGTCAGCGGGCAAGCTCTGGTGAACGTCATGCGCCCGCCGGATGCCGTCAATGTGGTGCCGCTTTGCGACCCGACGGGCGAGTTCTACACCGTCTCCTTCGAAATCATCGGCGGCGACCCGGCCTCCTACCTGGTCTCGGGGGGAACGGGCACCCTGAACGGCAACCTCTTCACCTCCGACCCCATCCCCAACGGCACCCCCTATTCCTTCGATGTGGACGACGCCAACGGATGCGGCCCCACCAACGTTTCCGGGGTCAACCTTTGCCCCTGCCAGACCGATGCCGGCACCATGACGGGCCTGCCCATCGACATTTGCGAGGATGAAATCGCCACCACCGACCCGGCCCAAAACCCCAGCCTCGACGGCAACGACGTGCTCATCTACGTCCTGCACGACCGGGCGGATGACGTGCTGGGCCTCGTCCTGGCCACCAACTCCCAGCCGTCCTTCTCCTTCGACATCAACATCATGGGCTACGACCAGACCTACTGGATCAGCGCCGTGGTGGGCAACGACGACGGCTCCGGCGGCGTGGACTTCCTCGATCCCTGCCTCTCGGTGGCGCCCGGGGTGCCGGTGGTCTTCCGGCGCCTGCCCCAAGTGAGCATGAGTGCGGGTGGGGACGTGTGCGAGGGCCAGCCCGCCGAGCTGATCTTCACCCTCAGTGGGGGAGGACCCTACGAAATCGTCGTCAACGACGGCAGCCAGGACCTGACCATCAGCGCCAACACCGACAACCACACCGAAACCCTGAACCTCAACACCACGACCACCTTCACCCTCGTCTCCGTCACCAACCCCAACACGGGCTGCAGCAGCCCCGCCACCGGGTCGGTGACCATCCAGGTGAACCCGCCCGTCAGCGCCGGAACGGTCGTTCAGGACTTCGAGCTCTGCGAAGGCGGCACCGACGTCCTCGATCTGGACGACGCCCTCCAGGGCGCCGACCCCGGCGGCCAATGGTTCGACGCTGCGGGCAACCCCGTCGGCAACACCTTCAACACCGCCGGCCAGGCAGCCGGCACCTACACCTTCACCTACCGCGTGAGCGGCACCCCGCCCTGCCCCGATGACGAAGCCACCGTCACCGTCACCCTCAACCCCTTGCCCGTAGCCGATGCCGGCGCCGACGCCGAGCTCACCTGCGACGTCCTTCAGGTCACCCTCGGAGGCAATTCCTCCCCCGGAATGACCTACTCCTGGTCGGGCGGCCTGGACCCGGTGGCCAACCCCACCACCGACCAACCCGGCACCTACACCCTCACCGTAACCGACCCCCAGACGGGATGCTCCGCCACCGATGAGGTTACCGTCACTCAGAGTGTCGAGACCCCCGAACCCGAGTTCGAGGTGCAGCAGGTCTCCTGCTTCGGCGAAGCCAACGGCGCCATCATCGTGACGAACGTCAATAACGGCGCCCCCCCCTACAGCTACGCCCTCAACGGCGGGACCTTTGTCACAGATCCGCAGTTTTTGAACCTCGCCGCCGGTACCTACACCATCACCGTTCGCGATTCCAAGGGCTGCGAAGTTTCCCAGGAATTCACTCTGGTGGAACCCCCTGAACTGACGGTGGAAATCGTCGTCAACTACACCAACAGCGAAGAATTCGTGGAGCTGGGTGGCAGCGTGGACGTGCAGGTCATCACCAGCATCCCCTTCAGCCAACTCGACAACGTCATCTGGAGCCCCGACAGCCTCAGCTTCGGCCCCGAATTCACCCTCACCCCCTCCCAGCCCCTCACCCTCGGCATCACCGTCCAGGAGGGCAGCTGCCAGGCCTCCGACGAAGTCAACATCGTCGTGCGCAAAACCCGCCCCGTCTTCATTCCGAATGCTTTCAGCCCCGATGGCGACGGCATCAACGACCGCCTGACCGTCTTCGGCGGGCCCAGCGTCCTGCGCGTCCGTCGGTTCATGGTCTTCGATCGCTGGGGCGAGCCCCTTTATGAATTGCGCGATTTCGAACCCAACGACCCCAGCATCGGGTGGGACGGCACCTACCGCGGCCAGGATATGGACCAAGGCGTCTATGTCTTCTTCGCCGAAGTGGAGTTCATCGACGGGGAAATCGAGCTCTTCAAAGGCGACGTCGTCCTCCTGCGATAGGCTGAGCGGCCTTCACCCCCTTCACCCGACGCCCGCTCCCCCCTCCCGGGAGCGGGCGTTTTTCGTGGAGATACCCTGTCACGGCTTTTTTTGAGATTAGTACGAATTTACTAATCGTTTGCCCCCATTTTTGACGGTACCAGTCATCAAAATGGAGGGCTTTCCCCTGTCCTTTTCTCGGATACGGGACTCTTACCCTTCAAGAACCCCACCCGGAAACAGACCAAAGGAACGAAAGCAGCCTTTCAAACCGAAAGTCAGAACTGCTTGGCAGCCCTTGAAAAAGTCACGTATGTCTCTGAAACTTGATTAGAACACCTACCGTGAGTCTGTTTGACCCTGGGAAACGACCTATGCTGCGGCTCTTTGCGAGCCGCTTTTTTTTTGGGGGGGTGGGAGGTGTGGAGGAGGGTGTGGGAGAAAAGCGGCAATCTTGCTATCATTAGCCCCTGAAACGAGAACGAAAACCGACTTTCATGCAATTGAGTACGCTGGACTGGTCCTTCATTCTGGGCTTCTTTCTGATTTCCCTGCTCATAGGTTTGTGGAGTGCGCGTCAGGCGGGGAAGAACTCGGCGGAGTTTTTCCTTTCGGGGCGGAGCATGCCGTGGTGGCTGTTGGGCGTTTCCATGGTCGCCACGACCTTTTCGGCGGATACGCCCAACCTGGTGACGGACATCGTGCGCAAGAACGGGGTGGCGGGCAACTGGGTGTGGTGGGCCTTTCTGCTGACGGGTATGCTGACGGTGTTCGTCTATGCGCGTCTGTGGCGCCGCTCGGGCGTGCTGACGGACCTGGAATTCTACGAGCTGCGCTACAGCGGGAAGGCGGCGGC
>CAZBYX010000098.1:0-3479 GCA_964496055.1 uncultured Saprospiraceae bacterium | reverse complement strand
GGTGCTCGACCTGCCGGAAGTGAACGGCCTGGGCAACTTGTTGAGTCACGAACAGGTGGCGGGCAAACTGAACTTCCTGCCCGATTTCAGCGACACCGAGCAGCTCATCCCCCTGTTCATTTTGCCTTTGGCCGTCCAGTGGTGGAGTGTGTGGTATCCCGGGGCGGAGCCCGGAGGCGGCGGGTACATCGCCCAACGCATGCTCTCGGCGAAGAATGAAAACCATGCCGTGGGAGCCACCCTGCTGTTCAACATCGCCCACTACGCGCTGCGTCCCTGGCCCTGGATCATCATCGCGCTGGCCTCTCTGCTGGTCTTCCCCGACCACGCCGCTCTGGAAGCGGCTTTCCCCGACATCGACCCCGGCGTCATCAACGATGACCTGGCCTACCCCGCCATGCTCACTTTTCTGCCTGCCGGGCTCCTGGGTTTGGTCATCGCCAGCCTGATAGCGGCTTACATGTCCACCATTTCCACCCACTTGAACTGGGGCAGCTCCTACGTGGTCAACGATTTTTACAAGCGCTTCGTCAAGCCCGAGGCTTCGGAGCGCGAGCTGGTGGCGGTGGGGCGGCTTTCCACGGTGTTGCTGATGGTGCTGTCGGCGCTGTTCGCTTTGGCACTGACCAATGCCCTGCAAGCCTTCAACATCCTGCTCCAAATCGGCGCGGGTACGGGACTGATTTTCATCCTTCGGTGGTTTTGGTGGCGCATCAATGCCTGGAGCGAAATTTCGGCTATGGTGGTGTCCTTCATCATCGCCCTGATTTTCGAGTTGGGCGGCGTCGATTTGCCGTCCCACTGGCGGCTGCTGCTGGGCATCGGCATCACCACCGCCGCCTGGGTGGGGGTGACCCTGGCCACCCGCCCGGCGACGCAGGAGGTGCTGTTGAGTTTTTATCGCAAAATCAAACCCCACGCCTACGGCTGGAAACCCGTCATCCGCCGGGCCCTCGCCGCCGGAACCCTCGAAAAAGAAGAAGTGACGGAAGGCAGCCTGCCCCTCGAACTGCTGTGCATGTTCGCGGGGGTGGTGTTGGTGTACGGCGCGTTGTTCGGCACGGGCTTTTACCTGTATGGCAACGTCCTGGGCGGGAGTTTGGCGTTGGTGTTTGCGGCGGTGGGGGCGTGGGTCTTGTGGCGTTCCTGGAGCAAGCTGCGTTGAGGGGTTCTCGTCCCTCCCTCTTCCGTGCTGGTCGAAAAAACGGAACGGCTGCCGGAAAGCCTCTTATCTTCGGCGGCGTGTTCGGAAGGGCCGCTCGCCGAGCCGCCCCTCCCACCCTCACCAAACTTCAGGGCCATGAGCGACACGAAAAGCGAAAAGAGCAAACACGCCGATACCATCATTCGCAACCACGTCATCTTTTCCATGGGGGCGGGCATCATCCCCGTCCCGGTGGTGGATATCTTCGCCGTCGGCGCCACCCAGCTCGACATGATCCGCCAGCTGTGCAAGGTTTACGACAAGGACTTCAGCGAAACCCAGGGAAAAGCCATCGTCAGCGCCCTCACCACCTCCACCCTGGCCAAAATCGGCGCCCGCAGCCTGGTCAAGCTCATTCCCGTCGTGGGTTCTTACATCGGCGGCGTGACCAGTGCCGTCATGGCGGGCGCTTCCACCTACGCCCTGGGCGAAGTCTTCAAAATGCACTTCGAAATGGGCGGCACCATCCTCGATTTCGACGTCGAGCGCCTGAAAAAACTCTACCAGGAGAAATTCGAGAAGGGGCGCAAAGTAGCGGAAGAATACCGCCGCCAGCAGGAAGCCAAGCGTCGGGCCATGCAGGAAGAAGCCGCCGCAGAACCCACCCCCGAACCCGGCCCCGCCGCCGATGCCAAATCTTCGGATGAAGTCCTCGCCCGCCTCAAAGAACTGGGCGAGCTGAAAGCCGCCGGCATCATCACCGAGGAGGAGTTCCAACGCATGAAGAAAAAATTGCTCGAGGAGTTCGAGGGCTGAGGAGCCCTCCCGGCGCACTCCTTCAAAGCTCCCCGCCGCAATGGGGGCAGCGGGCTTTTTCCGTTTTCCGTTCGGCCATCGTGGTGGAAAACCCCGATGCTAAAATGCTCGTGGGCAGGGCAAAAAGCCCGATGCCTAACAAAGCAATCACCCCTGCCAGGAATTTCCCCAATCCGGTAATGGGATACACATCTCCATAGCCAACCGTGGTAAGGGTGGCGATGCCCCACCACATGGTTTCCGGAATGCTGCTGAAGACCTCGGGTTGCGCCTGGTTTTCCACATAGTACATGAGGGAGGAGGAAACCAAAAGCAAAAACAAGGTGAACGTAATGGAAATCAGGAGCTCTTCTCGTTTTTCCCGGAATACCTTTGCAAAGAGAGTCAATGCCGCTGAGTAGCGCGCCAATTTGAACAGTGTGAACAAGCGGAGCAAACGCAGAATTCGCAAGAATCGCAGGTCGAGCCCTACCAGGGGCAGGTAAAAGGGCAGAATTGCCAACAGATCCACCAGCGCCAGGGGTGTCAGGGCATAGCGTAGGTTGCCGAGAACGGGAGTCCGATAGGCCGGCTCTTCATTGGCAGCCCACAACCGCAAAAGGTACTCCACGGAAAATACCAAAACGGAGACGAATTCGAACCAATAGAAAAAAATGCGGTGTTGGAGCGCCAGCGGTTTGACCGTTTCGAGAATCACGGCCAAAATGTTCAGGGAAATGAGGCTCATCAAAAAAATATCCAGCCACCAGCTGGCATTGCCTTTTTCCGCGGAAGGGGAGAGCAATCGGTGCAAGTGCCTGCGTGCCTTCTGCAGGCGGTTTTGATGGGAAAAATGCGAAGCCTTCACTTGGTCGTCCATCGGTTGGCTTTTCTTCCAAAGCTAAATACTTCCATCCAAATTAAACCTGCCGAATGCACGCGTAGGGGAAAGGAATGCATTCGGATTTGGCACTGTCCACACAACCCCAAATTTTTCACCAATCGGCCTCATCGGCTGCGTCCTTCTGCGATGAACAAGGTTCCAAGGAGGCAGCACAGTGTCGGCGTGACTCCCAGTCGCGCCGACAGTAGGGTTCAGGACAGTTGGTTTACGATGCGCATGACATCGAAACAAGTGGAAATAGGGGGAGATAAATGGAAATAGATTGCCTGTATAATCGCTGAACCGTAAAACCGTAAAAAGAGAGGGTATGGGGCGAGAGCACGGGTTTGTGAGTAGTCAGAATCAGGTTTCGAGGTTTCAAGGTTTCACGGTTTCAAGGTTTCGAGGGGGTATGGGGTTTGGGTTTGTTTGAACCACAGGGTGAACCATACGGTCAAGCCAGAGTTACCAGCAGAGTAAACGGCTTCCTCCCCCCCACACCCCTACCCACTGCCTACTGCCCACTGCCCACTGCCCCCTGGGGTCTTCTGCGTCTTCAGCTGCGTTTTTCTGCGGTTCAACTCCCCCCAAACCTACACCCACACCCAACTCTAAACTTTCCACTCTAAACTCTCCACTTTCTCACACCCCCACCCA
>CAZBYX010000097.1:0-12248 GCA_964496055.1 uncultured Saprospiraceae bacterium | reverse complement strand
ACCTCGACACCTCGACACCCCGAACCCGGCGCCCCTTTGAAGTCGGGGCGGTTTCGGGCGTCTCAGAAGATGTAGTTGTACTTGAGAACGATGGACTCGGTGAAGCTGACGCGGTTGCCTTCCCGGTCGGGGGTGCCGTCGTCGTCGTCGTCAATGAGGACTTTGACGTCGGCGTCCCAGGCTACTTCGGTGAGGAAGTTGAGGGAGAAGTTTTTGGCGATGTTCCAGCCGATTTCGTTGCGCCACAGGACGTCGAGGTTTTTCGGGCTGGCGCGCTCATCGGGGTCGATTTTTTTCTCTCGGAAGTTGTAGAACAGGTCGAGCTTGCTGTCCACGAAGACCCGGTCGTCGAAGTACTTTTTGGTGTAGCCGATTTTGAGGGCCGAGCCCACTTGCAGGAAGCTGTTCTTTCCGGTTTCATTGCCGTGGACGTTGAGGGCGGCGATGTCGTCATCGGCCACATAAATCCAGCGCAGTCCGAAGGGCGCCAGGAAAATGCTCCAGTTATCGTCGGGCTTGTAGTCCAGGCCAGGGCTGAAGGAGAGCCGCATGGGGGCGAGGAAGCGGGCCAGGGTTTGGAGCTGGACGCTGTCGGGCAGGTCGTCGGGGCGGTTGAGCAGGTTGCCTTCCAGTGTTTTCAGCAGCACGGTTTCCCAGTTGAGTTCGGTGGCGACGGAGAGCTTGCCGCCTTTCAGCACCCAGCCCGCCCGGGAGTTGAGGCGCAGCACGTCCTGGTTTTTTTCGAAGGGCCGGTTCTTTTTCCCGATGCGTTGCACGCCCAGTTGCAGGGAGCCATCGTTGGTCCATTGGAAGTGTTCGCTCTTGCGTTTGGCATACAGGGTTCCCATCCCTCCAAAACCCAAACGATTCGAGCCCGCCCCCACACGGGGGTTGATGAGCGCCAGCTGCGAGAAGTCGAAAGCCAGCCCCCCGCCGATTTCCCAGGGTTTGGCAGGCGCCGCGGCTTCTTCCTGAGCCTGCAGGGCGGGGCAATACAAAAGGAGGAGGCTGCACAGCACAGCCCAAGAAGTCAAAGAATTCATTGGAAAGGGGGTTGGTGGTTAGAACTCACTTCCAAAGTTAGCTGAATAGAGCTTGGAGGCCTTGTGCTTGGCTCTTTTCAGGCGCATTTTGAGGGCGCTTTCCGAAATGCCCAACTCGCCGGCAATTTCCTTGATGGAGCGCCCCTCCTGGTATTTTTGCACCAGCAAGGCCTTCTCGGCCGGGCTCATCCGCTCCAGGATTTCCTCCAACCTGCGGATGCGCTTTTCCAAATCCACCTTTTCCGCCACTCCGTTTTCGAATTCGGGCATGGGGCCGACATGCTCCAGCGGCACGGTTCGCAGGCGGCGCGCTTTGCGGATGCGGTCGATGCAGTGGTTGTAGGTGATGGAATAGACCCAGGTGGAAAATCGGGAGTGCCCGTCGAATTTGCGAAGGTTCAGGAATATTTTCTGGAAGATTTCCTGCCGGGCGTCCCGGGCGAGGCCCTCATCTTTCAAGAGCGAGAGGCACTTGTGGAAAATCTTGTCCGCATACTTCCGGTAGAGTCGCTGGAAGTTGGCTGGATGACGGGTTTGCAAATACTGCAGAATGGTTTCCCGGTCCTGATGGGCAGGGGCAAGAGGGGTTTTCGTTTCCAAAGTCGTTCGGTTGATTAAAGTGGTTCAATCTGATGTGCCGCATTCCTTCGAATGCGTTGGCGCCCCTAAAATTATCGGGGTTTCCGGACGGAAGTCCCAAGGTCTGATGCAGCGGGACAAACGGGCAAAAAAGTGCTTGCCCGATTCCAGAGGGCTCATGCCGGCTCTTTCCAGGGGCATCGCTTCATCCGCGCCCCCAAATTAGGTTGAATCTGGGGGTAAAATGTTGAGAGAGTGTGTTTTGTTGGAAAAGTCTTGCCATGAGGGAGCTCCCGGGAGTGGCTGAAAGGGGGTGGGAAAAAACCCGGATTGAAGGGAACCCATCTTTTTTTCAAGGTTTCATCACCAGCTGATGAAGTACGCCAACCTGAGAAAAATCGCTGGGAATCGGGAAAAAACTGATTGCCCGAGAATTGACACCTTTACAAAAAAAAAGAGGCAGCGCTTTACAAGCACTACCTCAGCCCTAACCAAATAAAACCAAATTATTTCTCTTGCAGCGAAAAGACTGTGTCTTGGGTGTGGGGTTAGTGTAAAATCAACCTTTAGTTTGATGGCGCTAATTTAAGGGGAAAAACCCGGCAATGCCAAATACCTGCAGGCCTCTTTTTTCGATTTTACGGTTTTCAACGCGGCCAGCCCATGAGTTTTCCCAATTTTTTTCAGCCACTTCGGGTTTGCCGAAAAAATGATTCGCCAAATGTCGGGGGATTGCATTGATTCTTTGCTTTTCGAATTCTTGATTTTTTCTCACCAAAATGCTTCATGTTTTAAAGAGTGAGCATTCGATACTTGCTTTTTCAATCACATATAAAAAGTAATCACTCATGCGATTCGGATTGACCATCGGGCTGTTTCTTAGTGTGGCACTTACTCTTAGGGCTCAAACAGCGGCTTCCGTTCAACAGGAGGATGCCTTTTTCATCCGCAAAATTTACGACCGGGCGCTCGAGCAGGGCGCGGCCTATGCCTGGTTGCGCGATTTGACGAAACAGGCCCCGGGCCGATTGAGCGGTTCGGCGGAAGCGGCGGCGGCCGTGGAGTTCACGCGGCAAATTTTGGATACGCTGGGCTTGGACCGCGTCTGGCTGCAGCCCTGTGAAGTGCCACACTGGGTGCGAGGGGAGACGGAGGAGGTGTGGGTGGCGGCCTCGGCGGGGGGCTCCTTCCGCTTGCGGGCCCTGGCCCTGGGCAATTCCGTGGCCACTCCTCCGGAAGGCTTGAGCGCCGAAGTGATGGAGGTGCCGGGGCTGGAAGCGGTGGACAGTCTGGGGTTCGCTCTGGAGGGCAAGATTGCCTTCTTCAACAAGCCCATGGACCCCACTCAGTTGAACACTTTCGCAGCTTATGGCGGGGCCGTCGGCCAGCGGGCCTGGGGTGCCACCCGGGCCGCCCGCTACGGAGCGGTGGGAGTCCTGGTTCGCTCCATGACCACCGCCCTGGACACCGTGCCCCATACGGGCTCCCTGATTTACGGTGAGGGACCCCGCATTCCGGCGGTGGCCATCAGCACCCTGGATGCCGAAAAACTCAGTCGCCTGCTCCGGCTCGGCCCCGTGCGGGTGTACATGCGCACCTCCTGCCGCATGTTGCCGCCCAAGCACTCCTACAACGTTATCGGCGAAATACGAGGAAGCACTCATCCGGAGGAAATCATCCTGGTCGGGGGGCACCTGGATGCCTGGGACGTGGGGGAAGGCGCCCATGACGACGGCGCCGGCTGCGTTCAGTCCATGGAGGTGTTGCGCCTCCTCAAGCTGTTGGGCTACCGCCCCAAACGCACCCTGCGCTGCGTCCTGTTCATGAACGAGGAAAACGGCGGGGCCGGCGCCGCCGCCTACCGCGACTCTTCCAACGCCCGCGGTGAATTTCACCTCGCAGCCATGGAATCCGACCGGGGGGGCTTCACCCCCCGGGGCTTCACCGCCGACGGCCACCCCGACACCTTCCAGGAATACTATGCCCGCCTGCACGAATGGGCGCCCCTGCTCGAACCCTACGGCCTGAGCTTCAAGACGGGCGGTTCGGGAGCCGATGTTTCCCGCCTCAAAGCCCAGAAAGGCCTCCTGCTCGGCTTCTGGCCCGACTCCCAACGGTATTTCGACTTCCACCACACCGCCATCGACCGCTTCGAGGCGGTCAATCGCCGCGAGCTGGAGCTCGGCGCCGCCGCCATGACGGCCCTCGTCTATCTGCTGGACAAGTACGGGTTGGGAACCCCGCCCAAAAAAGAGGGCTCTCATTGAACGGCCAGCGGCCCCATGGGGAGAGGATTCCCTCGATGGGGCCGCCGGCTTCCGGGCGGGTCAAAATGCAGGGTCAAACCTTCGCGAGTTCCCCCTTCAGGTAATCGATGGCTTTGATTTCCATGATGTCCACCCCGCGCATCTCGGCCAGGAAGACCGAGACCCAGTCGGCCAGGTGCACGAGGTAGAGGGCCCGTTCCACCAGGCTGCCGCCTTTGGAATACACTTCGAGGGTGGTGGGGACGAAAGTGTTGACGATGCCTTGGGTGATGTCCATGCGGACGGCGTTGCGCTGGAAATCGTCGCGGTTGCGCAGCCAGATGACGGCCAGGCGGGGGTCGTCGTTGCGCCAGCCCACCAGTTCGTTGTGGTTCATTTCGGGCAACACGTGGTGCCAGGCCAGCATTTTGGCGTTTTCGTTGAGTTGCTGGCGAAAGCGCACCGCCACGGCCTCCATCCGGTCGGTGGTATAGATGACGGGGAGCTTGTCCTGGAGGTGATAGGCCAGGGTTTCGGCCTTGCGGCGGATTTCGTCCTGGCTGTCGTCGAGCAATTGGGCGGCGGTGGCCACCTCTTTCAGGGGTTGTTCGCTGAGCAGCCCCAGATGGTGCAAGGTCCACAGCTGCTGGACCAGCGAGTACCCCAGGCAGGCACGCGGGGCGGGTTTGCCTTTCGGCAGGAGGATGAAATCGCAGTTCGCATCCCGAGCCAGCTCGATGAGTTTCCCCCCACTGGCGATGCAGACCACCTTGGCGCCGACCTGCACCATTTGCTCGAAGGCCGAGAGGGTCTCCTCCGTATTGCCGGAATAGGAAGAAGCGATGCACAGGGTGTGGGCATCCACGAAAGCGGGAATGTCGTAGCCCTTGCCGATGACGATGGGCACGGGGCATTCATCCCGGGCGAAGGATTCGACGAAATTGGCACCGATGCCGGAGCCCCCCATCCCGGCGATGAACACCTTTCGCAAGTCTTTTTTGGGGGCTCGAATGTGTGCTTCCTTTCCGATTTTCAGGGCCTCCCGCAATTGCTGGGGAAACGTTTGCACCAGTTGCTTCATCATGATTCGGAGGTTTTTTGCCGTTTGAGGTTTGGGGCCGGGCCTGGCTTGCACCCATGACCGCAGTCGGCCCAGAGAATCAACAATTGTTCCAGCCGAAGGGGGCTTCAATCCGTCCGGACGGCGAAGCCCGGCCTTTCGAGCAGTTCGAACATGTTGCGTTTGTAGGCTTCCACCCCGGGCTGGTCAAAGGGATTCACGCCGAGCATATACCCGCTGATGGCACAGGCCTTTTGGAAAAAGTAAAAGAGCCAGCCGAGGTAGGAGGGGGTGGGGGCTGCCATTTGGAGCAACAGGCAGGGGACGCCCCCGGAAGCGTGGGCCTTGAGGGTGCCCTCCAGGGCTTTGGCATTGACATGATTGAGGGATTTGCCGGCAAGGTAGTTCATGCCGTCGAGGTCGGCCGGGTCGGGGGGGATGAGGAGGTCTTCGGTGGGGTGCTCGATGTGCAGGACGGTTTCGAAGAGGTGTCGGCGCCCGTCCTGGATGTATTGCCCCAGGGAGTGGAGGTCGGTGGTCAGGTCGGCGGAAGCGGGGAAGAGCCCCTTGCCGTCCTTGCCTTCGGACTCGCCGAAGAGCTGCTTCCACCATTCGGCGAAGTAGTGCAGGGCGGGCTCGAAATTGGCCATCAACTCGATGCAGTAGCCCTTGTCGTAGAGTGCCTTGCGGTAGGCGGCGTACTGATAGCAAGGGTTGGTTTCGAAAGGCGCCCGGTAGGCATGGTAGGCTTGCTCGGCACCTTCCATCAGCTCGAGGATTTCCACCCCGGCTACGGCGATGGGCAGCAAGCCGACGGGGGAGAGGACGGAGAAGCGCCCGCCGATGTCTTCGGGCACGTCGAAGGTTTCGTAGCCTTCGCGTTCGGCCAGCTCTTTGAGGGCGCCCCGGTGGCGGTCCGTGATGGCGACGATGCGTTCGCGGGCTCCTTCCCGGCCGTATTTCTTTTCCAGCAGGTTGCGAAAGAGGCGAAAGGCGATGGCCGGCTCGGTGGTCGTTCCCGATTTGGAGACCACACAGATGCTGAAGTCCCGCTCGTGCACCAATTCCAGCAGGTAGCGGTGGTAGGTGCCCGAAAGGTTCGTGCCGGCGAAGAAGATTTGGGGGCCGCCGCGCCTTTCCCGAGGCAGGTGGTTGTAGAACGAGGGGCTCAACAACTCGATGGCGGCCCGCGAACCCAGATAGGAGCCGCCGATACCGATGACGACCAACACCTCGGATTGCTTGCGTATCCGGAAGGCGGCTTCCTGCAGGCGCTGGAACTCCGCCCGGTCGAAGGAGCGCGGCAGGTCCAACCAACCCAACCACTCGCTCCCGGGCCCCGCCCCCGTTTCCAGCAGCGTCACGGCGTGGTTCACTTGCTCTTCCAGCAAGCCCACTTCCCGCTCGGAAACGAAGGTGGAAACATAATCGGTGATTAACTTTATGGGTTCCATGATTGCTCGGGGAATTATGGGGTTTTTCCTCCCGGAAAGAGAAAGCCCTTTCCAAACAAGGATGAACAGGGTGGCGGGTGTGCGGTGGGGGGGAGGCGCCAAGCAGCTGCCACGCATAGGAGTGGCAAGTTAAGCACCCGGTCAATTTTTCCGGGGATAATCTTTGACGGAGCTACCATTTCCATCTCCTAATCTGGCCATCCTTCATGGCGCGGCACCACGAAATCGGTCGTAAAGGCGAAGAGCTGGCGCAGGCCTACTTGCGTCGAAAGGGCTGGACCATCCTCGAAACCAACTGGCGCTACCAGCGCGCCGAGGTGGACATCATCGCCAAGGATGGGCCTGTGCTCGTGTTCGTCGAGGTGAAGACCCGCAGCTCGGCGGCTTTCGGCCAGCCCGAGGAGTTCATCACCCCCTACAAGGAACAGCTGCTGACCGATGCCGCCCACGCCTACATGGAACACATCGGCCATGAGTGGGAAATCCGTTTCGATTTCGTTTCCATTCTTCTCCACCCCGACGGTCGCTATCGCTTGCGCCATTTCCCGGATGCCTTCTTCCCGGGTCTGGAAGGGTGACGAAAATCACCCCCGGGCAATGACACCGCTCACCTCTGCCCCGGCGCCCCCGCCCGAATTTCGTAGGTGTAAACGCATTCCTTTACCACCCTCGGGTCAAAAGAGCCAATGCCATGCAATTTTTCGAAATCAATGTCGCCCAGATGGTCATTCGCTTTTACCTGATGATGGCCGTCATTCTCATCAGCTTCTATCTCGGGCTGTACTGGTTGGCCCTGCTGGGGCTGCCCATCTTTCTCAGCGCCTTGTTGGGCGTCAATTGGAAATCCACACGAGGTAAGAGCAGCTCCCGGGAAGGCGCTTCGTTGAGCCAAGGTTCATCCAAGACGCTGCAAATGGGCTGAGCCCCGAGACGGGTCGGCCCTCATTCCACCACCACCAGTTGGCTGGCGTACAGGGCCGCACCGATGAGGCCCGCGTTGTTGAAAAAGGCGGCGGGTTGCACGGGGGTTTCGCATTTGAGGAAGGGGGCGAACTCCTGGAAGCGCTTGCTGATGCCGCCGCCGAGGAGGAAGAGGTCGGGGGAGAAGAGCAGTTCGAGGTGGCGCAGGTATTTGTCGAAGCGGCGGCCCCAGGTTTTCCAGTCCAGTTTTTCGCGTTTGCGGGCCGAGTTGGCGGCGTAGCGCTCGGCGATGCAGTCCATGCCTTTGAGGTAGAGGTGGCCCAGCTCCGTGTTGGGCACGAGGCGGCCGTTGACCAAGATAGCGCTGCCCAGCCCGCTGCCGATGGTGATGAGGATGACCACCCCATTCACGTCGCGGGCTTTGCCCAGCCAGGCTTCCGCCAGGCCTGCCGCGTCGGCGTCGTTGATGGCCTTGACGGGAATGCCGACCGCCTGAGAAAACACCTCCTCCACACTGGTGCCGACCCAGCTTTTGTGAATGTTGGCGGCGCTGTATGCCACCCCGTTCTTGATGATGCTGGGGAAGCCGCAGCCGATGATGTCGCCCCGATAATTCAAGGCTTGCACCAGGCGCTTCACCGTTTCGGCCATGGCGGCGGGGGTGGAGGGTTGGGGCGTGTCGAGTTTGAGGCGCTCGGAAAGCAGGCTGCCCTTTTCCACATCCACCAAGGCTCCCTTGATGCCGGAAGCACCGACGTCTATTCCAAGGATGGCAGGGTCCGTCATGAGGTTGCTCATTTGAAGTTGGGTTCAGGGCTGAGGCAATGACTGCAAAGCAACCCGCCGAGCTATTGGACGGGACGGACTTTCATAACGATGTCCTTCAAGGGGCGGTTGCCCTGCCCGACCGGTTGTGCAGCGATGCGGTCGATGACTTCCAAGCCTTCCACCACTGTGCCAAAAACGGTGTACTCCCCGTCCAGAAAGGGAGTGCCACCGATGGTCAGGTAAGCTTTTCGCTGCTCGGGGGAATAGCGGATGCCTTTTTGAGCTTCGATGCGGTCGAGCTCTTCGGCGGTGTACACTTTCCCCTGGACGATATAGAACTGCGAGCCGGAGCTTTTCTTTTCGGGGTTGACGGCATCGCCGAGGCGGGCGGCGGCTACGGCCCCCTTGACATGGATGAGGCTGTCCACGAACTCGGCGGGCAATTGATAACCGGGGCCGCCGCGGCCGAGCATCTGGTGGGGGCCGGCGTTGCGCGATTCGGGGTCGCCCCCCTGAATCATGAAGCCCTCGATGACGCGGTGGAAGAGCAGGCCGTCGTAAAACCCTTCCTGGGCGAGTTTGAAGAAGTTGTCGCGGTGTTTGGGGGTGGCGTTGAAGAGTTTGACCAGCATGGTCCCGTACTCGGTTTCGATTTCCACCATGCAGTCGAGGGGTTGGGTGATTTGGAGGCGCTTTCGGGTGACGGACGTCCGGCGCCCTTTGCGGGCACGCAACACCACCTCATAGTTGCCCGAGGAGCGGTAGCGGTGTTTGGGGGCGGGGTCGTTGGAGAAGTTGCCGTCGCCGAAGTCCCATTCGTATTGGTCGGCGTTTTTCGACAGGTTTTCGAAAGTGATGAGGGCCGGTGCGGTGGAGCGGTCGCCCTGATAGCTGAACTCGGCCAGGGGGCGGGCGCAGGAGGCCAGCAGCACCACACAGAGAAATGCCCCGACCGTCGAGCGGCCGGTCATTCGTGGATATTGGTGTGGGCGGTTGGGACGGGTCATGGTTCGAGGGCTTTCCAGCGCGGCGGGCTCATTCGAGAATGGTGACTTTCATGCGCACGTCTTGCAGGGGGCGGTCGGCGGGGCCGGTGGGCACATTGGCGATTTTGTCCACCACCTCCAACCCTTCCACGACTTCCCCGAACACGGTGTAATTGCCGTCGAGGAAGGGCGCACCCCCGATTTCCTTGTAGAATTTGCGCTGTTCGGGGCTGTACTTGATGCCGTTCTGGGCTTCGATGCGGTCCAGTTCGGCGTCGGTGAAGGTGCGCCCCTGAACGATGTAGAACTGGGAGCCGGAGCTGCGTTTCTGGGGGTTGACGGCATCGGGCTGGCGGGCGGCGGCCAGGGCGCCGCGCAGGTGGGGGGCGCCGATTTCGGGGTCCAGGGTGTAGCCGGGGCCGCCCATTCCGAGCGATTGGGAGGGGGAGGCATGGCGGGAGTCGGGGTCACCTCCCTGAATCATGAACCCCTTGATGACGCGATGGAACAGCAGGGAGTCGTAAAAGCCTTCCTTGGCCAGCTTGATGAAGTTGTCGCGGTGTTTGGGGGTGGTGTTGTACAGCATGACCTTCATCGTACCGTAGTTGGTTTCGATGAGGGCGTAGGTGTGTGGGTCTTCTTTTCGGCACCCCGGCAGGAAAAACATTCCCGCCAGCAGGCTGGCAATCAATAGGCGTTGCATTCGAGAACGATTGTTGGACTTCAGGGGGAGCCGGTTTCGGCTTCCAGCTCCCGAAAGTATTGGACGACCTTGATTTTCAAAAGCCGCTCTTGCTCTTTCAGCCCCTGAATGCGCAAAGGGCGCACCTCCCGATAGTGCGGCCAGCCGTCTTCATCGCGGCCGACGAACTCGAAGTAGCCCTCGGAGCTGAGCAGCCGACACACGGCAATGTGCATCAGGTCTTGCTTTTCCTCTTTGGTAAAGTCTTTCTTCCAACGCCCCAACTCCTGGACGCCGATGAGAAAAAGAATGGCGTTCAAATCGGGCAAGGCTTCCTTCCCGAAGCGTTCTCGAACGAAGTGCCGCACGCGCAGCCATTCGAAGTCCAGTTCCCAGTCTTCCATGCGGGGCGTTTCAGGTGCGCAAAGATAAAAAAATGCAGGGGAGCCCCTGAGCCGCCATGCGGAGCCGTCTTCCCGCTCGGGGCGCGAAAAAAATCCTTCCCAGGCGGTGACCAAGCTCCGATTCCCGGTCTTTTCCTACGACCCCTGAAAATCCGCGATGAGAAAACCTTTCACCCTAACATTTTCACAAGTCCTGGCAAAATGAAAATCAAGCCCTTCGACAGCATTCCCCTTTTGCTTTTCCTGCCCCTGATGATGCTTCCCCTGCTTTCCCAGGCGCAGGTATCCGGTATCAGCTATACCCTCTCCCCCGCCGGCGAGTACACCTGGTGGGACAACCGCGCCGGCCTGGACGACGGCTTCCTCGCCGGCGGAAAGCTGGGAATCGGCTTCGGCGAATACCTCGAATTGCGCGGCAGCTACCTGCGCTCCCTGGATTTGAAAACCGACTTCGCCGACTTCGGCGCCCCCATCCTGCTGGATTCCCTCTTCACCCCCCGCGACGTGGACCTCACCCGCTGGGGCGGTGAATTGAAAGCCAACTTCAGCCGGGGGCATCTGTTGCCCTTCCTCACCCTGGGCACCGGCATTCAGTCCATCCAACTGGACACCTTCGCCAAAAACGAACACATCTACCTCAGTGTGGGCGCCGGCATCGTGCTCAGCCTCGGCGACCGCTACACCCTCACCCTCGAAGCCCGGAACACCGCCTACAACTTCAACACCGGGACGCGCCTGCTCACCCAACAAGACCGCGAGCGCATGGGGCTCTCCGCAGCGGACTTCGAGGTGGAACGCCAGAGCAACTGGTCCGTAGCCGCTTCCCTCCAATTCTACCTGGGCGGCCGCCGGCCCGGCACCCTGTCCGAGCTCGATGCCGCTTATTTCCAAACCTTCCGCGACGGCCTGCGCGGTTTGCGCGTGCCCCTGGAACCCACCCTCGCTCACGTGAACTGGCACGACCAGCTCCCCTATCGCGACGCCTGGTTTTTCGGGGGCTCCGCCGGCTTCGACTTCACCCCCTATGTCGGAGTGCGGGGCTTTTACCTCCAAGCCATGGATGACGACAAGCTCACCACCAACTTCGACAAGCTGGCCCTATACGGCGGGGAGTTGCGCCTCAACCTCAACGAGCCCGGCGGATTCGTCCCCTTCCTGTCTTTCGGAGGAGGGTACCTCAACGCTGGCGACGGTTACGCCCCCAAAGACAGTCTGCCGGCCGAAAGCCAGGCCTTCGCCTCCGGCGCCGTGGGCCTGACCCTGCCCCTCTCGCCGCGCTTCAAGGTCTTCGGCCAGGCCAAAGCCCTGCTCACCACCGGCGCCGACGTGGAAGACCTCCAGCAAACCGACCAGGTGCAAACCAGCTGGATGTACGCCTTCGGCCTGAACCTGACCCTCGGCAAGAAAGCCGAACGCCCCGAAGCCGTGTTCAAATCGGAGCTCGAAGCCGCCGTCGAGCAGCAAAAGGAAATCAACCGCGCCGAAACCCAGCGCCTGCGCCAGGAGTACGAGGCCAAGCTCGTCGAACTGGAAAACCAGCTCAACGAAGCCTATGCCCAACAAGACATCGAAAAGGCCGCGGAACTGATTCAGGAAAAGGAGAAAACCGAACAAGTGGTGGAAGAGCTGGCCGAACGCGAAAAGGAAGCCGAGGCGAAACAGGCCCAAAAAGCCGAGCCGAACGCCCCAACCAGCGAAACCCCGGCCCCGCCGCCCCTTTCGGTGTTGCCCTCCGACAGCCGCCTGGTCATGACGCCGGCCGAGTTTCAACTCCTCATCGAGGAAATCCTCGAGAACATGGGTGCCGGCGCCCCCCTCGGCCCCACCCCTCAGGAGCTGGAGCTGCAGCAGCAGAATCAAGCCCAGCTTCAGGAAATCCAGCGCCTGCAGCGCAAAATCGAAGCGCTGGATGCCCAGTTGAAACGATTGGAGTCCGACCGGCAGTCCGCCTCTCAGGCTCCGCCCACTTCCGGGGCCGTCGATTCCCTGCGACTGGACATGGTGCGTATCTCCAGCAAGCTGTTGGCGGAAATCCAGCAACTGAGCCGCAAAGTGGAGAGCCTGCAAAAAGGCGAGCCCCGGCAATCGGCGCCCCCCGCCCCCAC
>CAZBYX010000096.1:0-12309 GCA_964496055.1 uncultured Saprospiraceae bacterium | reverse complement strand
CCCCACAACGCCCCCGCTCCCGCACCCCCACGCCTTTCGGGGGCTCAGCGCCGCTTTTTCTTGGGCTTGGCGTGCTTCAGCACTTTGGCCTCCACGTAGAAGATGGTTTCCTCGGCGATGTTTTTGGCCAAATCGCCCACCCGCTCCAATTTGTTCAGGATGGAGAAGATGTAGAGGATGTTGATGAGGCTTTCGGCACACTCGGACTTGGGGTTTTCGCCCAGCTCCGCCAGGGTCTCGATGGCTTTGATGTGGAGGTTGTTGAGGGTTTGGTCTTTGACGAAGACCAGGCGGGCCACCTCGGTGTTTTCGTTGATGAAGCCGTCGATAGCGTCGTTGACCATTTCCTGGGCGGTTTCGAAGATGGCATCGAACTGGATGGCTTGGAGGAGTTTGGGGTTGATGGGGTTGGTGATTTGCTCTTTGCGCACGTAGCGGGCGATTTTGTCGGCGTGGTCGCCGATGCGCTCCAGGTAGATGACGATTTTGAGGGCGGCCAGCACCAGGCGCAGGTCACTGGCTACGGGGTTGTACAGCGCGATGATGTTTTCGCAGTCCTTGCTGATGGCCAGCTCCATGCCGTTGACGCGCTTTTCCGTGCGGTGGATTTCCTTCGATTGGGGGATGGACTGGCTGGAGAAAGCCTTGTTCGACTTCTCCAACTGCTTGTGCACCAGGTGCATCATTTCGATGATGTCGTGCTTGAGCTGATTGAGTTCCCTTTCCAGGTTGGTCATGGCGATTCGACTTGAGAGCGGGTTCGCAGGTGGGGGTGAAGCGCACGGCTGCCCCACGCGGAAGAAAAGATAAAAACTTGCGCCGAACGAAGCATCACCCGAAACGCCCGGTGATGTAGCGTTCGGTCAGTTCTTCGGCGGGGTTGGTGAACAGCTTTTTGGTCTCGTCGTATTCGATGAGGCGCCCCATGTAGAAGAAGGCGGTCTTCTCGCTGACGCGCCCGGCTTGCTGCATGTTGTGGGTGACGATGACGATGGTGTATTTCTCCTTCAACTGGACGACGAGCTCTTCGATTTTGCCGGTGGCGATGGGGTCCAGGGCGCTGGCGGGTTCGTCCATGAGGAGGACGGAGGGCTCGACGGCCAGGGCCCGGGCAATGCACAGGCGCTGTTGCTGCCCGCCGGACAGGGCCAGCGCCGACTTGTGGAGGTCGTCCTTGACTTCCTCCCACAGGGCGGCTTGTTTCAGAGAGCGCTCCACGACACCTTCCAGGATGCTGCGCTTGTTGATGCCCTGGATGCGCAAGCCGTAGGCCACGTTTTCGAAGATACTCTTGGGGAAGGGGTTGGGCTTTTGGAAGACCATGCCCACCTGCCGGCGCAGCTCCTCCACCCGGATGTTGTCTTGGTAGATATTCTTCCCCTCGATGAACACCGCCCCTTCCATTCGGAAGGTTTCGATGTAGTCGTTCATGCGGTTGAACAGGCGCAGGAACGTGGACTTGCCGCAGCCGGAGGGGCCGATGAAGGCCGTCACGGTGTAGGGCTCGATTTCGAGGCTGACATCCTGGATGACGTGTTTGTCCCCATAATAGACGTTGACGTGCTCGGCGCGCAATTTGGCCGTCGCTTCGGGGGCGGAGTTGGTTTTTTCCATAGCGTCAGGCATATCGGGAGAAAGGACTGGGTTGTCGAGTGTTGCTTCGAGCACACTGTTTTTTTGCATGGCTTTCACCATTTGACTTTTTTCTGCCAGCGATAGCGCAACCACACGGCGATGCCGTTGAGCAGAAAAGTGATACTCAAAAGTATGATAATTCCGGCGGCGGCATTGACGATGAAGCCGGGGTCGGGTCGGGAAGTCCAGTTGAAAATCTGGATGGGCAGGACGGTGAACTCGTCCAGGGGGGAGGTGGGGGTGAAGGGCACGTATGCCAGCGCCCCGACGACGATGAGGGGGGCCGCCTCGCCGATGGCGCGCGACAGAGCCAGAATGATGCCCGTGGCGATGCCCCCCCCGGCGGCGGGCAACACCTGGTAGCGGATGGTCTGCCATTTGGTGGCGCCCATGCCGTACGAGGCTTCCCGGATGGAATCGGGCACCGCCTTGATGGCTTCGCGCGTCGCCACGATGATGATGGGCAAGACGAGCAGGGCCAGGGTCAGCGCCCCGGTCAAGAGGCTCCCGCCCAGCTTCATGGTGCGGGCGAAGATTTCCAGCCCCAGAATGCCGTAAATCACACTGGGCACCCCGGCCAGGTTGGTGATGTTGACTTCGAGCAGGGAATCGAGCTTGCCTTTGTGGCCGTACTCCTCCAGATAAATGCCAGCCGAAACGCCCAAGGGGATGGCAATGAGCGCCGTGAGCACGAAGATCCAGAGCGTGCCCGCCCAGGCCGTCAAGATGCCCCCCTTTTCGGCTTTGCGCGAGGGCAGGCTGGTGAGAAAATCCCAGTCGAGGCGGCGCAGGCCGTCTTCCAGGATGCTGCCGATGAACACCGCCAACAGAATCAGCCCGATGAGGGTGCTCGCCACCCCCACCACCTGAAAGGCTTTGTCCTTGATTCGATTCCAGCGGATGCTATTCATACTTCTGCTGGTATTTCTTGCGCAAATAGAAGCTGATGTTGTTCAGCACGAAGGTGAAAATGAACAAGGCCAGGCCCGCCGCGAAGATGGTCCGGTATTCCAGGGAGCCGTGGGGCACATCCCCCAGACTGACCTGCACGATGTAGGAAGTGATGGTCTCCACCGTTTCCAGGGGGTTGGCCGTCAGGTTCGGCATCTGTCCGGCGGCGATGGCCACGATCATGGTCTCCCCCACCGCCCGCGACATGGCCAAAATGATGGACACGATGATGCCCGAAGAAGCCGCCGGCACCAACACGCGGAAGGCCGTTTGGAAGCGGGTGGCGCCCATCCCGTACGACGCTTCCCGCAACGACTTCGGCACGGCAAACAAGGCATCCTCGCTGAGCGACGACACCATGGGAATGATCATGATGCCCATGACGATACCCGCCGACAGGGCGTTGAAGGTGGCGATTTCGGGGAAGATGTTCTTGAGAAAAGGGGTGACCACCATCAGGGCGAAGAAGCCGTAAACGACGGTGGGCACCGCCGCCAGTACTTCCAGCATGGGCTTGAACACTTCCCGCACCTTTCCGGGAGCGTACTCGCTGAGGTAAACGGCGATGTTCAACCCGATGGGCAGGGCCACCGCCATGGCGATGACGGTCGTCAGCAGGGTGCCCGCCACCAAAGGCAGAATGCCGAAGTTCTTCTCCGTGAACAGGGGCGTCCATTCGGGGTTGGTCAAAAATTCCACCACCGAAACCTCCCGGAAAAACAACAGCGATTCCGAGAGCAAAACATAGATGATCCCCACCGTGGTCAGGATGGTGATGAGCGCACTGAGGCGCAACAGGCTCTCGATGATTTTCTCGTTGGTGCGCTTCATGGGCTGCACTTGAACGGGAACACCGGTGCAACGAATTCACGGCCGTTGCACCGGTGCCACCCTTCCCGAATACTTCCACCCATCATTGGGCGGTGCCGTGTTGGGCCACAAATTGGCGAAATTTCTCCAGCTCGGCCTGATAGGCTTCCGCCGTCATGGGAATGTAGCCCACATCACCCACCAGATCGGCTGCATTTTGCAGGTAAAACTCCACGAACTGCACCACTTCGGGGCGGTCCAGCCCGGCGCTGTTCACGTAGATGTACAGGGGGCGGCTCAGGGGGGTGTAGGTGCCGTTCATCACGGTTTCCTTGCTGGGCAAGACCGGGCCGTTGCCAGCGTCCACGGCTACGAGTTTCAGCTTGTCGGCGTTTTCGTGGTAGTAGGCCAGCCCGAAGAAGCCGAGGGCGTTTTTGTTGCCGGCAACGCCTTGCACCAGCACGTGGTCGTCTTCGCTGGGCATGTAGTCGCCGCGGCTCTTGCCGGCTTCCCCCACGATGACCTCGGTGAAATAGTCGAAAGTGCCGGAAGCCGTTCCAGGGCCGAACAGGGCCAGCGGCGCATCCGGGAAGCCGTCGCGCACCTGGCTCCAGTTCACGATGTTGCCCTGGGCTTCGGGTTCCCAAATTTTCTTCAGCTCTTCTACGGTCAGGTATTCACACCAGTCGTTCTCGGGGTTGACCACCACGGCCATGCCGTCGAAGGCCACCTTGAGCTCCACGAACTCGATGCCGTTGGCTTTGCAGGCTTCGGCTTCGCTGTCTTTGATGGGGCGGCTGGCGTTGGAAATGACGGTTTCGCCGCGGGCGAACTTCTTGAAGCCGCCGCCGGTGCCGGAAACACCGATGGTCACGCGCACCTTGGGGGCCACGGCGCGAAATTCCTCCGCAACGGCTTCCGTCACGGGATAGACGGTGCTGGAGCCATCGATTTGGATGGTGCCGCTGAGCGCGCCGGCGGTGCCGCCCTCCTCGCCCGCCCCCCCGCCACAGGCGGCGAACACCAGGGCCAGGGTCGTCAGGAAGGCGATAAAGGGAATTCGATTCAGGGTCTTCATTGCGAAAGGTATTTTTTCAAGGATGAAAGATAGTGACCTGAGTCTGCTGCAAAAAGCCCAATTCCACCGAGGAATCGAAGATTCGAGGAATCGAGAATTTGAATAAGTCATTGATAACCAAAGAAATAAACTTTAAACATCAGACCCACAACCCTTTTGGCAGTGGACCCTGACCTCAGAAGGTCACTTGAAAGCGGGTTTGCACGAAACCGAGTTTGCCCACGCCGACCACTTCCGCCCGACCGTAGTTGAAGAGGATGCGGGCGGCGGGGTTGAGGTACCAGTTCAGGCCGAGGGTCCACTCTTTCATTTCGCCGCCGTTCAGGTCGCCGTCGTTCAGGTCGATGGCTCCGTAGCGCAGGGCGAGCTCCCAGGCGCCCCAGCCGCCGTTGCCGTCGGCGTTGTGCTTGGGTTTCAGGCGGTCGTATGTGCTGTGGGCATTCTTCCAGGGCAAACTTTCCCCGGTAAGGAAATAGGACACCTGGGCATAGTAGCCCCCGAACTGATACGAACCCGGCCCCTCCACATTCACCACAAGATACTCCCCTACGAGGGAAAAGGGCCCCCGAATGTAAGCCATTTCGAAGTTGAAGAGATTCAGGTCTTCCACCCCTTCGAGGGTGCCGGTGGAAACGAATTTGGGGGCGAGGTGGGCGGCGGGGCGGGCGGCCACCTTGTAGGCGGCATTTTTGGGGGAGCGGTTGGAATACCCGATTCCCAGATGCAGCAGGGCAGTGCCTGCTTCATTTTGAAGAAAATTGCCCGTCAGGCGGGCGGTGAAGTTGTAATCGGTGCCGGCGGCCTTGTCGTTGCCATCGCTGCCGGCATTGCGGAACAGACCCGCCTCGACGCCGATGTGCTTGCCGAAATCGTTGAAAATCAGCAGCCCCGTATTGCGTTCGGGGAAGAAGGGAAGGGTGTAGCTGCGCTCCATGAACGACATGTAGTTGCTGCTGGCAGCCACTTCCAGCCGGAAGGGCTCTTTCATCTGCCCCACCCGGAGGTTCCCCACCACGGGCAACTTGGAGAACTGCACGTACACGTCCTTGAGGCTCACACCCCCACCGGAAAATTCGAGCTGCAACTTGTAACGGACGTTGCCGTAAATCTTGCCCTGGTTGTAGAATCGCACGCGGCGCATTTCGGTGCCGCTCTTCAACTCCCCAAAGCGGGCGGTCAGGGTGTCGTCCAGGTGGAAATAAGCCAGGTCGTAGTGGATACGCCCGCCGAACTTCAACTGGAATTCCTTGTCGGCACTCTCCACCTTGAAACCGTTGCTCCAGGAGGTGGTGAACCCCTTTTGCGCCCACTGCACAGCGGGGCACAGCAGGACTCCTGCGAGAAAGAGAAACTTGATACGGGACATCTGGCAGGTTTTGAATTTCGGGCGCAAAAGTACCCCCCCAAGGTTTGCTCTGCGTTTCGCGTAGGTTAATTTATTGTAAACTCTCTTGGTCTGGTGAGAAGAAATGAGGACAGGCAGAATGTTGTTCCGTATCCGAAAATGCCCTGTCCCCTCTCCCCTTCCCTGCTCCCCCCAACCGCCCCCTCGAACTTTTAACGCGGCGCTAACACCCTGGAGCTGGGGGGAGTTCGTTCGTAGGGCGTATGCTTACCCGACATCTGAAGCCCGCTTCGCCATCCCCTTCGTTCGGGGGCTCTCCAAACCAAAATCTTCGCATCATGAAATCCGCTCCTGCTGTTTTGCTTCTCCTCGCTTTCACCCTTTGCGCACAGACACTGTTTGCTCAGTTGCACGTCCTTCCGCGTGTGGGCGTGAACACATCCGCTCTCGACACCGAGCGCAACGGGCAGGTCACCGACCTGCGTGTGGGCTGGAATGCCGGACTGGACCTGCGCCTCGGACCCAACAAGTTGTTCCTGCAGCCGGGCGCCCACTACTACAACTTCACCGCCCGGCTGGTGCAAAAGGACATCGCCGACCAGGTCACCTTCCGCGATGAAACCACCATCCAGGCCGTTCAGGTGCCCCTCAACGCCGGGCTGCGGCTCATCGGCGCCGGCAAACTCCTGGGCCTTTACCTCAAGGGCGGGGTCACGCCCATGTTCATCACCGGGGTGGACGAAAAGCCGGGCTTCGCCTTCAACAAAGACAAATTGAATGACATGACCTGGAACGCCAACGTCGGCGCCGGCCTCGATTTGCTCATCTTCAATGTGGAATTGAATTACGCCTGGGGACTTTCGGATTTCTTCACCGATGTGGAAGGGCGGAACCAAATGTGGACCCTGAGCGCCGGCTTCCGCTTTTGAACCACCCCCCCTGAACCTATCCAATCCCTCCCCAACGACCAACGCCCACCCTGAACAAACCCTTCCTTCATCGAATCCCCGAAAACCAGGGGCGCCCCGGCGCCCTTCTTTTTTTTTTTTCAGTCTTCCTGCTCCTCTTGCAATCGCTCGCGCAGGATTTTCAGCGCCTTCCCCATCTGATTTTCCACGGTCTTGACGGAAATGTCCAGTCGTTCGGCGATTTCCCTGTACGACAACTCTTCGAAACGGCTGAGCCGGAAAACAAGGCGGCAGCGGGGCGGCAAGGATTCGATGGCCGTCAGGATGCGTTCCTGCATCTCGGTCAGGAGATAATCCTGCTCCACGCTGCGCCCCACATAGGACGCGGGAGGGTGTTCGCTGAAATTTTCCTGGTTTCGGCGTTTGGCTTTGCGAAAATGGGCCAAAGCCTCGTTGATGGCCATGCGACGCAAGTAAGCCCCGAAGGAGCTGTTCACCTGAAGCCCCTCCCGCTTCTCCCACAAACGGAGGAAGACGTTTTGGGCCAGGTCTTCGGTAAGTGCCTCGTCCTTCACCAGGCCGAGAATGGCCCGGCACACCGTCAGGTAGTAGCGGTGGAAGAGCTCGCGCAGGGCACTGCGGTCGTGCTTGTGCAGGCGCTCCAACAAGTATTCGGTGGGCTCGTGGGGCATGCCGGGAAGCAGGTGAAAGATAGGCGAAGGAATGCACGGAGCCGGCAAGCGGCTTCGTCATGACAAGGATAGGAAGAATCCTCTGGACGACCCCCTCGAAAAGACAGACGCCCCCGACGACTCGCCTAACGGCGGTCGTCGGAGGCGCCGAAGGGCTCCATCGGGGGCTTACTCGCACCCCAGGTCGAAGCGGGAAGCCAGGTCGTTGTTCGGAAAGCAGTTGCCGGAAAGCACCTGCTCCGGCATGAACCGCTCCATGTCGTGGTCGTAGAGGGCGTTCTCGAGGAAAGCCACCAGGTCTTCGATTTCCCGTTCGCTCAGGTTCAGGGGGTGGAATTGAGGGGCGATTTGCTCGGCCGGAACGTTGGGGTTTTCCGGCACGGCTTCGTTGAAATATTCGACCACTTCGCGCAGGGAGCGCTTGCTGCTGCCATGGAAGTAGAAGGGCGAAGCCTTCAGGTTGTAAAGCTGAGGCACCTTGAACTTGTACATGTCTTCGGAGCGCTTGGTGAAGCCCCCACGGCCGAAGATGCGGCTGTCGGTTTCGATGGGTCCGAAAGCCCCTTCCATCTGGTAAAGGTCGAGGACGCCGAGGGCGTAGAAATTATCGGCATCGTTCAGGGCGGGGCCGTTGTGACAGCGGAAGCAGCCGGCTTTGCCGAAGAACAACATGGCACCGCGTTTTTCCTGGGTGGTCAGGGCGTCGTTGTCGCCTTTGAGCCACTTCTGGAAAGGGGCGTGGTTGGGCAACAGGGTGCGCAGGTAGGCCGAAATGGCAAAGCTGGCGGTCATGAATCCGTAACGCTCCTCCTCGGGAAACTCCGGAAAAGCCGCATCGAAGTAAGGCGTATAACCCAAGGAGTCCGTCACCTCTTTGTTGACCACCATCCGGTGGATTTTCAAACCCTCGATGTTCTGGGCTTCCAGGCCGGAAAGGCCGAGAAAATTGACTTCGGTGGTGGGGTCGTCGCCCCAGACTTCCTCGGTGCCTTCATTGGCGCCGAAGGAGCCGAATTTGCCGGGCCAGGAGGTGTTGGTCACGTAGGCCACGTTGATGAGGCTGAGCGGCCGGGCCCCCTGCACGTCGAGTTCGTCTTCGCGGTAGTGCCCGGACTTGGTGCGGCGCTCCCCGTTCAGGCCGAAACCGAGGCCCCCGTCGGCAATGCCCTGCATGCGGCCGGCCATGAATCCCGCTTCGGGAATGTGGCAGGAGCCGCAGGAATATGTGCCTTTGCCTTGGTCATGAACAGGCGCCAAAGCCAGGCCCGTTTCGAAGAACAGCATGCGCCCCAGCTCCACCTTGACCTCCGTCAAGGGGTTCTTCGGGTCTTGAGGAATTCGGTCGAAATCGCGGGAGTCCGGCAAGATGTAGCCTTCCAGGTCGCCGGTAGGGGATGTGATTTGAAGGCGCTCCCGCAAGGCGGTTTCCACCGGGTCCTCCAGTTGGTCCGTCTCGCAGGCGGGCAACAGAAAGAGCATCACCCCCAAAATCAGCCAGATTCTTTGGTTCGTAAACATGTTCATAGGAGACAAATTCAGGTTTCACCTCTCGGGCAACCGAGCCTGGAATCCCAAACTCCCGTTACAAACACCCCTCCAATTTTCCAGGAACAGGTGACGAAAATCAGGAGCGTGAAAAACGAGCCTCCCCATACACCAATTCCCTCCTTTCCAGGGCAAATCCGCCTGCTGAAAGCCGGGGCCGAATTTGCAGGAAGGGAAGGTGCACGGGTTCGAAGCACCGAAAATTTCGGGCGTTTAAGGCAAAGAGGATTGTAGTGGAGCCTGAATTCCCCTTGCGGGGCTTTGGAATCCTCAAAGTTACGCGCCCGACATCGCATATCCAATAGTCTTATAAGGGTATTTTTTACTACGAAAAGAAAGACCATGTATCCCACCCTTGCCCGCATCCAAAGGGTTTTTCGGATTTTTGGGGCTTTCCAGGAAAGGCGCCGAGATGGAAACAATTTGTTTAAAAAAGGCGCAGGTTTGCTATTTTTGCATCGATTTGTTTACACTTTTCCCCTCGAGAAAGCGTCCCGGGTTAGCCGGTCAAGGGGTTTGAGCGGGAGACGACCCCGCTCCTCGTCCGCCCAGCAGCTACGCCTCCACAGCGCCCGAGGAAAACCAGGCATCATTCAACGCGTGATAAACACATGGAAGACCACAGCACCGCCAACGGCAGCTCCCAGGATTTCACACCCGACCACACCACCCTGGAGGGCATGTATCGGGAATATTTTCTCGACTATGCCTCCTACGTCATTCTGGAGCGCGCCGTTCCCGCCATTGAAGACGGCCTGAAGCCCGTGCAGCGCCGCATCCTGCATGCGATGAAGGAAATGGATGACGGCCGATTCCACAAGGTGGCCAACATCATCGGGCAAACCATGCAATACCACCCCCACGGGGACGCCGCCATCGGGGATGCCCTGGTCAATTTGGGGCAAAAAGATTTGCTCATCGAAACCCAAGGCAACTGGGGCGATGTGCGCACGGGCGACAGCGCCGCCGCCCCCCGCTACATCGAGGCGCGCTTGACCAAGTTCGCCCTTGAAGTCGCCTTCAACCCCCAAACCACCCACTGGCAGCTCTCCTACGACGGGCGCAAGAAGGAGCCCGTCACCCTGCCCATGAAGTTCCCCCTGCTGCTCGCCCAAGGGGCCGAAGGCATCGCTGTGGGGTTGAACACCCGCATCCTGCCGCACAACTTCAACGAGCTCATCGACGCCTCCATCAAGGTTTTGCAGGGGAAGAAAGTCAAAATCTACCCCGATTTCCCCACTGGGGGCAGCATCGACGTCAGCGACTACAACGGCGGAGAGCGCGGCGGCAAGGTCAAAATCCGCGCCCGCATCGAAAAGCTCGACAAGAACACCCTGGTCATCAAAGACCTGCCCTTCGGAGTGACGACCACCGCCCTGCAGGAGAGCATCGTCAAGGCCAACGACAAGGGCAAAATCAAAATCAAACGGGTGGTGGACAACACCGCCGCCGAGGTGGAAATCCTCGTCGAACTCGCCCCCGGCACCTCCCCCGACGTGACCATCGACGCCCTGTACGCCTTCACCGATTGCGAAGTGACGGTCTATCCCAACGCCTGCGTCATCATCGAGGACAAGCCGCACTTCACCACCGTCGAGGAAATCCTGCGCATCTGCACCGAAAACACCAAAGAACTGCTGCGGCGCGAGCTCGAAATCAAACAGCAGGAACTGCGCGAAAAATGGCATTTCGCCAGCCTGGAAAAGATTTTCATCGAGCAACGCATCTACCACCACATCGAAGAATGTGAGAGCTGGGAAGCAGTGCTCGAAACCATTGACCGGGAGCTGCGCAAATACGTCGCCACCCCCTCCGACCCCCCGAAGAAAGGCGACGGGCGCCTGCCCCTCCTGCGCGACGTCACCGAAGACGACCTGGTGCGCCTGACCGAAATCAAAATCAAGCGCATCTCCAAGTACAACAAGTTCAAAGCCGACGAACGCATCGCCGAAATCGAGCAGGAGCTCGAACAGGTGCAACACGACCTGGCTCACCTGACGGACTACGCCATCGCCTACTTCAAAAGGCTGAAGGAGAAGTACGGCAAGGGCCGCGAGCGCCGCACCCAGATCACTTCCTTCGACACCATCCAGGCAACCGAAGTGGTGGCCAACAACGCCAAGCTCTACATCAACCGCAAGGAGGGCTTCATCGGCTACGGCATGAAGAAGGACGAATTCGTCTGCGACTGCTCCGACATCGACGACATCATCGTCTTTTTGAAAGACGGCAAATTCAAGGTGGTCAAAATCGCCGACAAAGTCTTCGTCGGCAAGGACATCCTCCATGCCGCCGTCTGGAAAAAAGGCGACGACCGCACCACCTACAACCTCCTCTACGTGGACGGCAAGAAGGGCCTGACGCGCGCCAAGCGCTTCCACGTCACCGCCGTCACCCGCGACCGCGAATACGACCTGACCACCGGCACCCCGAACAGCCGGGTGCTCTACTTCAGCGCCAACCCCAACGGCGAAGCCGAAATCGTCACCATCCAGCTCAGCCCCAACTGCAAAGCCCGAAACAAAGTCTTCGACTTCGATTTCGGGGAGCTCGCCATCAAGGGCCGCAGCTCCCAGGGCAACATCGTCACCAAATACCCGGTGCGCAAAGTCACCCTCAAAGAGGTGGGCCAATCCACCCTCGGCGCCCTCGACGTCTGGATGGACGAAGTCAGCGGCAAGCTCAACACCGAAGAACGGGGGCACTACCTGGGCTCCTTCGACACCGGCGACACCATCCTGGCCATCTACAAGGACGGCACCTACGAAATGACCACCTTCGAATTGACCAACCGCTACGACGCCGCCAACCTGGTCTGGATCGGCAAGTTCGACCCCGAGCTCGTCGTCAGTGCCGTCTATTACGACGGGCACAAGGGCTGGACCCTCGTCAAGCGCTTCCGCATCGAAACCACCCTGCTCGACCAGCGCTTCAGCTTCATCACCGACCACCGGAGCTCCCGCCTGCTCTTCGCTTCCGTCAAACCCCGCCCCCGCATCCGTTATTCCGTCACCGTGAAAAGCCGCAAAATGCAAGGCCAAGTGGACCTGGCCGAGTTCATCGGCGTCAAAGGCTGGAAAGCCCTGGGCAACAAACTCTCCGACCAGAAACTGAAAAAAGTAGAGGAATTGCCCGACGAACCCTCCGCCGAAAAAACGGTGCTGAGCCCCGGTGACTCCATCGAGTTCGACGTCAAGGGGGGGAACGGCCAGGGCAAGCTCTTCGAATGAGCCCGGCAGGGAATGTTTCCGTCCAATTGATATCCCGCCCGCGGGGGCAGTTGCCCACGGAAACACGTTGAAATAAAGAAACAGGTGGAAATACATTGCCACGCGCGAGGGCCAA
>CAZBYX010000095.1:8678-12378 GCA_964496055.1 uncultured Saprospiraceae bacterium | reverse complement strand
AATGAGGATGAATATCACGCAAGGAGGATTTGAGGAACCGAGGATTTGAGGATTTGGGGAGCGAGGGTTGGAGGGTTTGAGGGAGCGTGGAATCGAGGAACCGAGAAATCGAAGAGAATCTGGCCCCCTGAAATGTATTCAGCCTGAATCACCGGAGCTATAAATTGGAAAAAACTCCAAACCATAAACACAAGGAAGTGAAAGAAGAACGCATCGATGTCCTGATTCTGAAATCCTTTCGGGGGGAATGCACCCCGGAGGAGCGCAAAGAGTTGGACCACTGGTTGGAAGCTCACGACCCCGCAGGAAAACGGATTGAAGAACTGCGTTTTCTCGACGAACAGCTCCGGGAGGTGCCCTTTGACCTGGACCCCCAAACCGCCCGGGAATGGGAGCGCCTGCGCGCGCGGCTGACCCCCTCCCAAACCGCTCGCCGGCGCCGGCTCGGCTGGGTGTGGCGCATAGCGGCGGCGGTGGCGGTCTTGTTGGTGGGGGTGTGGGCGTTTCGGGAATTTGCAGGAGGCGGAGCCCCCGCCATCGCCCAGGAATGGGTCGTCCCGGTGGGCCAGTTGAAACTGGTCAAGCTGCGGGACGGCAGCACCGTTCATCTCAATTCCGGCTCCCGGCTGGCCGTGTACGAGGGGTACAACCGTCGGCATCGGCGCCTTTTGCTCGAAGGCGAAGGCTATTTCGAAGTGAAGGCCGACCCCCGGCGCCCCTTCCAGGTGGAAGCCGGCCCCGTCGAGGTGGAAGTGGTGGGCACCGCCTTCAACCTCAAGGCTTTCCCGGTGTCGGAACAGGTTCAACTGACGGTGGTGGAAGGCAAGGTGCGCTTCGGGCCGAAGGACAGCACCGTGGTGGTGGAACGCGGCCAGGCGGTGGCCTACTCCCGGCACACCCGCACCGTCGAACCCCTGCCCTACGACGAAGTGCAGGCCACGGCCTGGCGCAGCGGCACCCTCATCTTCGTCAACACCCCCTTCGAGGAAGCCCTCCGAACGCTGGAGCGCCGCTACGGCGTTCAATTCGACAACCGCAGCGACATTCAATCGCTCACGGTGCGCTTCGAGCGTACCGAAAGCCTCGAGGAAGTGCTGGAAGTGCTGCGCACCCTCTTGCCCGTCGAATTCACGCGCGAAGGCGACCGCATCCGCGTCGAGAGGCGCGGAAAGATTCAGTAGAAGTAGGTCTTGAGGTAATCCCAGACCCGCTGCCAGCGCAGCACCAGCAGGGCCATCAGACCCAGCCCGACGAACAGCGCGACGATGCGCAGCACGCGGGTGCTTTTCTGGTAGCGTTCCAGGCGGCTGGTGTAGTGGCGCTTGCGGCTTTGATAGCCCATAGAGTTTGCAGATTTGAATGAGCTTGGAAAACGGCGTCAGGAATCCCCTTCCGGACGCCGTTCTTGTTGGAGGATGCGCACTTCGGCCCAGGTGGCCGGCACAACCATCTCCAGGGCGGCACCCCGCCGCGTCCAGTGCAGGGGTTGTCCTTCCCAGAGCACCTCGAAGGGTTCCTGCAGGCCGTACAGCAGCAGGCGGCAACGGCTGTAGGACGGCGCGTAATCCCCCTCGATGGTCTGGCGCAAGTGGAGCCCCGATTCGGTGGGGTTCAGGCTGAATCGGCGCAGCAAGTATTGCCCTTCCCGGTAGCCGTAGCCCTCCCCGGCGTCCTCGTAGAGGCAGCCTTGACTCTTTTCCCCGCTGAAGAAGACCTTCAACAGCAACTCCTCCACCGGCTGTGCGGTGTGCTGCCGCACCGGGTATTCGGGCAGGAAGGTGCCCGCCCGAACGAACACGGGCAGACTTTCGCGCCGCACCCGCACCAGGTGTTTGCGCCCTCCTTCCAGGGCTTCCCCGCTGTGGTAATCGAACCACGTGCCCCGCGGCAGATAGACCGTCTTGCGGCGTTGGCCGGGGCGCAGCACAGGGGCCACCAACAGCGCGCCCCCGAACAGAAAGTTCTCCTCCCAGCGCAGCAGTTCGGGGTCGTGGGGGTCGAGGAAGGGGAGGCTGAGGAGCATGGGGGTTCCTCGGGTGACGTATTCCCGGAAGGCGGTGTAGATGAAGGGCAGCAAGCGGTAGCGCTCCTCGATGGCGAGGCGGGCCAGGCGGGTGCTGTCCTCGCCGAAGCTCCAGGGTTCCTGGTCCAGGCGGTCGAGGGTTTCGCGGGCTTCGACGGCTTCGGCATCGGTTTCCGCCGAGCCGTCCACGTTGTTGCCCATGGAATGGACGCGGAAGAAAGGGTGGAAAACCGCCAGCTGCAACCAGCGGACGAAGAGCTCGCCGGAGGGTTTGTCCACGAAGCCGCCGACGTCGCTGCCGGCGAAGGAGAAGCCGCAGATGCTGAGGCGTTGCATCTGGCGGCTGGCGATGGCCAGGTGCTCCCAGGAGGCGATGTTGTCACCGGTCCAGACCAGGGCATGGCGTTGCCCGCCGGCGTAGGTGGCGCGCGTCAGCAGGAAGGGGCGTTTGTCGGGGCGCAGGCGTTTGAGCCCTTCGGTGGTGGCGCGCGTCATTTGCTGGCCGTAGATGTTGTGGGCGTGGAGGTGATTGGTGGGACGACCGTCGCAGCCGTGGAGGACGTCGTCGGGGAAGGTCTTGCGCTCCACCTTGAAGACCGCCGGCTCGTTCATGTCGTTCCAGAACCCCGAGACCCCGTCCTCCACATAGAGCCGGTGGTAGAGCCCGCCCCACCAGCGGCGCACCTCCTCGCGGGTGAAGTCCGGGAAGGCACATTTGGCGGGCCAGACCGGCCCCACCATGAGCTCCCCACTGGCCCGGCGACAGAAGAAATCCTGCTCCAGGCCTTCCCGATAGGGGGCGTAGTCAGGGTCCACCTTGAGGCCCGGGTCGATCATGACGACGGTGTGGAAGCCGTCTTCGCGCAGGTCGGCGACCATTTTTTTCAGGTCGGGGAAGTGTTTGGGGTGGACGGTGAAACAGCGGTAGCCGTCCATGTAGTCGATGTCGAGGTAGAGGGCGTCGCAGGGGATTTTCCTTTTTCGGAACTCCTGGGCCACTTCGCGCACGCGCGCTTCGGGGAAGTAGCTCCAGCGGCATTGGTGGAAGCCGAGCGCCCACATGGGAGGCAATTCGGGGCGGCCGGTGAGCAAGGCGTATCGGCGGGCGGCATCTTGGAGGTCGGGGCCGTAGAGGAAGTAGCCGTTCCACTCGCCGCCTTCGGCGGCGATGGTCAGGTGGCCGCTGCGGCGGTAGTCGAAGCTGAAGTGGCTGCGGGCGGGGTTGTCGAAGAAAAAGCCGTAGCCGCGCCCCTGGAGCAAGCCGAAAAACAGGGGGATGGTCTTGTAGAGGGGGTCGGTGTCGGCGCCGTAGGCGAAGGCGTCGGTGTTCCAGTTGACGTAGCGCCTGCCGCGCAAATTCAGGGGGCCGGCTTTGTCGCCGAGCCCGAAGTAGGCTTCTCCTTCGGGGGCTTGCCGGAAAAGACTGACCAGTTGCAACCCCGAAAGGATGGAGCTGCGCGCATAGAAGCCCAGGCTGTCTTCCCACAACGCGCCCTCCCGATCGGAAATGCGCAGCCCCAACCCTGCCTTTCCCACCTCCACCTCGAACAAGGGGGTGCGCAGCAGATAGCCCCGGCGCGTGCGGCGCAGGCTCGTTTTTTCGGGGGGTGTGGGTTGGAAGTTCGGGTCGAGGGCGTAGGAGAAGTCCGGGGCGAAGGCTCCGTCCAGGGCATAGCG
>CAZBYX010000095.1:0-8578 GCA_964496055.1 uncultured Saprospiraceae bacterium | reverse complement strand
CACAGCCGGGGGCTCTACGCCACCGATGCCAGCCTGTACGAGATGTTTCCGGTGGCGGTGGCGCTGCCCCGCGACGAAGCCGACGTGCTGGCTGCTCTGCGTCTGGCGCGCGAGTTCGGCGTTTCCGTTCTGGCGCGGGGCGGCGGCACCAGCCTTGCGGGGCAAGCGGTGGGCCATTCTCTGGTGCTCGATTTCTCCCGCTACATGAACCGCCTGCTGGAGGTGAACCCCGAAGAGCGATGGGCGCGCGTCGAACCCGGGCTGGTGCGCGACGAGCTGAACCGCCGCCTCGCCCCTCACGGCCTCCACTTCGCCCCCGACCCCGCCACCTCCAGCCGCGCCAACTTCGGGGGCATGATCGCCAACAATTCCAGCGGCACGCGCAGCATCTTCTATGGCAAAACGGTGGACCACCTGCTCGAACTCAAGGTCGCTCTGGCCGACGGCACGGTGCTCCATTTCGGCGAGCTGAGCCCCGAAGCCTACGAAGCCAGGTGCCGCCAAACCGACCGCGAAGGGGAAATCCACCGCCGCTTCCGCGAGCTCATCCGCCCCCACGAAGCCGATATCCTGGCGGCCTTCCCCAAAGTCATGCGCCGGGTGCAGGGCTACAACCTCGACGAATTCGCCGGCAAAACGAACTGGAACCTGGCCAAACTCATCTGCGGCAGCGAAGGGACGCTGGCGCTCATCCTCGAAGCCAAGGTGCGCCTCGAACCCTTGCCCGCCCACAAGTCTCTTTGCGTGGTGCATTTTCGGGGGCTGGGCGAGGCTTTGCGGGGCGTGAACCCCATCCTGGAGTTCGGCCCCTCGGCGGTGGAATTGCTCGACGAGAAAGTGCTGGCACAAGCCCGCAACAACCTCCTCACCCGGCGGCTGTGCTATTTCCTCGAAGGGGAACCCGGCGCCGTGCTGGTGGTGGAATTTTTCGCCGACACGGCCGAAGAAGCCGCCCGACGGCCCGCCCAAATGGCGCAAGCCCTCCAAAGCCGGGGCATCGGCTACGCCTGGCCCGTCCTCACCGACCCCCGAAAGATGGAAGACGTGTGGACGGTGCGCCGCAAGGGTTTGGGGCTCGTCCTCGGCATGCGCGGGGCGCGCAAGCCCCTGGCCTTCATCGAGGACGCCGCCGTGCCCGTGGAGCACCTGCCCGAATACATCGAGGGCGTGCTGGACATCTGCCGGGAAAACGGCACCGATGCCGTGGCCTACGCCCATGCCAGCGTGGGGGTTTTGCACGTGCGCCCCATTCTGGACCTGCGGCAGCCCGAAGACCTGCTGCGCTTCAAAAACATCTCGGAAGCCACCTTCCGGCTCGTAAAGCAGTTCGGGGGCTCCTGGAGCGGTGAGCACGGCGACGGGCTTTCCCGAAGCTACTATCTGGAGCGCTTCTTCGGCAGCAAGGTTTACGGCTTGCTGCGCGAAGTGAAGCGCCTTTTCGACCCCGAGAACCTACTCAACCCCGGCAAAATCGTGGATGCCCCGCCCATTGACCGCCACCTTCGCTACGACCCGAACTACCGCGAGACCCCACCCCCCACTCACTACCACTACCGCCAGGACGGCAGCTTCGCCGCGGCGGTGCACCTCTGTTCGGGGGTGGGGGAGTGCCGCAAGTTGCAGGGCGGCACCATGTGCCCCAGTTTCCGGGCCACCCGGCAGGAAGAGCATTCCACCCGGGGCCGCGCCAATTTGCTCCGCCTGGCCATGGCGGGCCGCCTGCCGGGCGGCCTCACCCACCCGCGCCTGCACGAAGCCCTGGACCTGTGCCTTTCCTGCAAGGCCTGCAAATCGGAATGCCCCAGCAACGTGGATATGGCCAAACTGAAGGGCGAGGTGTGGCAATTGCGCTACGAAAGCCGGGGCATCCCGCTGCGCGACCGCCTGGTGGGTGCCAGCCCCGCCCTGGCCCGCACCCTTTGCGGCCCGCTGGCTCCCGTGGCAAACGCCCTGCAGCGCAGCGCGCCCTTCCGCCTGGCGCAGGAGCGCTTGCTGGGCCTGCACCGACGCCGCTCGTTGCCCCCCTACGCGCGCCGCAGCTTCGTGGACTGGTTCGCCCGGCGTCCCCGCCCCGACTTCGAACCGCAGGGGCAAGTGGTCCTCTTCGCCGACACCTACCTGAACTACCACGAACCCCACATCGGGCGGGCGGCGGTGCGGCTGTTGGAAGCCTCCGGCTTCGAGGTCCTCGTGGCGGATGTGGGCTGTTGCCAGCGCCCGCGCCTCTCCCACGGCTTCCTGCGCCTGGCGAAAAAGGACGGAACGCGCACCGCCCAAGCGCTCGACACCTACCTCCAACAAGAGTTGCCCGTGCTCGTCTGTGAGCCCAGTTGCGCCTCCGCCCTCAACGACGACCTCCCCGACCTGCTGGACGATGCGGAGCTCGCCCGACGACTTCAGCTGGGGGTGAAACCCCTCGAGGCCTTTTTGTTGCAGGCCTTCGACGAGGGGCTCCTCCCATCCCTCCCACCGCTCACCCGCCCCCGCTGGCATTTGCACGGGCACTGCCATCAGAAGGCCCTGTTCGGCACCGAGCCCATGCGCAAGCTGTTGGAGGCTGCCGGCGCCGAATCCGTCCGGGAGATTCCTTCCGGTTGCTGTGGCATGGCCGGCTCGTTCGGCTACGAGCGCGAGCATTTCGATTTGTCGGTGAAAATCGGCGAGGAAGTCTTGCTGCCGGCGGTGCGTGCCCTGCCCGAAGAGGAAGGCCTGGTGGCCTGCGGATTCAGTTGCCGCCATCAAATCGCCGACCTGGCGGGCAGGCGAGCCCTTCATTGGGTGGAGTGCTTCGCCCCTTGAAATTTAGGCTGGCATTTTTTTTGTCTCCTCTTACTCTGCTTGCATCCCCCCCCGTGTCTTTTCTCCCCCCTCTTCGAGCTCGGTAGATTCCCTCGTCAGGCAAACCCCCTTTGCCTGCCTGTTCAGCTTGCCCGCCAAAATTTGCCTTCATATGAGCGAAAAAACCCGAATTCTCATCGTCGAGGACAATCTCGTATTCCAGACAGGCACATCGTTTCTCCTGCAGCGCTGCCCCGATTTCGAAATCGCCGGGGTGGCTTCCGACGGCGAGGAAGCTCTCCACCAATACGATGCCACCCGCCCCGATGTGGTCTTCATGGACATGAACATGCCCAACATGGACGGCATCGAGGCCACCCGCCAACTGAACGACAAATACGACGATGCCCGCGTGCTGGCCTGCTCCACGGAAAAGGAACAGAAAGCCATCGTGGAAATCGTCCAGAACGGGGCGCTGGGCTTCATTTACAAGGGCTCGCCCGCCGAGGAGGTCATCGAGGCCATCAAGACCGTGGCAGCCGGCAAGACCTATTTTTCCAAAGACATCTTCCACTACATCGTGGCCAACCTGCAGGCTCCGGAAGCCACCGTGAAGAAACCGGCCAAGCTCCTGGGAATGAATCTGTCGGAGCGCGAGCTGGAAATCCTCAAGTGCATCGCCGAAGAAATGACCAACAAAGAAATCGCCCAGAAACTCTACATCAGCCCCCGGACGGTGGATACGCATCGGCGCAACCTGCTCCAGAAACTAAATGTGAAAAACACCGCCGGCTTGGTGAAGAGCTACATGATGCTCACCATGTGAGGCGGGTTCCGGGGGCTATTTTTCCAATCTTTTCAAGGCTTTCCACAAGCGGTTCGGCAGGTCCTCGTTGCAGGCCTGGAGGTAGTCCTCGTAGGTGCAGGGGATGAGGGCGTGGCGCGGGGGGGAGCTGAGGTGTTTGGGGATTTCCATCCACCAGCGGCCGGACTTTTGGCTTTTCCAGAAGGAGAGTTGGAAGTCGTGGTTTTTGAAGTCCACCACATATTCGATGAGGCTGTTTTGGCTGACGGGGTAGTCGTTTTTGCGGTGGTGAAAGCCATCGAGGAAGTACCAGATCATCTGGGCCAGGCCCTGAGCTGAGAAGCCGTTTTGGTCGCGTTCGGCGCGGTATCCGAAGAGGCTGAGGGAGCCGAGCTTGTCGCTCAGGCCGGCGTAGCGCAGCAACTGGCAGGCTTCTTCGAGCAGGAAGCCGCCTGGAGCCGGTTGCTGGACGGCGGGCATTTCGTTGCCCTTGAGGGCGGCGGCGTGAAAGGCCACGAAGTCGGCGTCGCGCAGGAGGGGTTCGGCTTCTTCGATGTTTTTGCGCAGGGCGCCCAGAGAGAGCCACTCAAAGCCGCGGCGTTCCACCTGGCGCTGCAGGCTGGGTGGGAGCCAGTGCGCCTGCACGCCGAGGAAGCAAAGCTGAGCCAGCTCCTTACTTCGGCTTTGGAACAGAGGGGCGGCCCAGTTTCGGCGGTCGTCGGCGTGCCCCACCGCGATGCGGCGGCTGACGACCACCCCGTGCAGGTCTTTCAGGTTGTCGCCCTGCGCGTGGAAGTGCCCGGCGAGGCAGTCCTCGTCGGCGCCGATGAGGATGGGGCAGATTTTGCTGTCGAGCAACTCGCGCACCAGCGGGGCCCAGAAGTCGGGTTCTTCCTTGCGCACATTGCCCAGGTCCACCACTTGCAGGCGCTTGAAGGGGAAGCTCAGGGGGTAAAGGGCCCGCCGCACGGCCTCGGCCGCCTCCACGGCAATGCCCAGCAGGGCCACCCGGGCCTCTTCGAGGGGAGGCAGGGCCTCGAAATGGGCGCGGATGCACCCGCCGACCTGGTCGGCGCTCCATGAGTCGCGATTCAATTCTCGAGAGAGGATGGGGGCCACCCAGTTTTCAATCATGGGCCGGGAAATATGCTGGATTCAGTCGAGCGGCGAAGGCTGGTCAAGGGGTAGGGTGCGCCTCGACCCGCCCCGGGCAAAGGTAGAATTTCCGCCGAAAGGGAAAAGGAGTTTCAAAGCCTCCCGGGGTTGCCTAAATTTGCGCGCCCCCGATCCAGAACCAATTACAGCCCCCGTGAATGAGGGCGAATATCACGCAAGGAGGATTTGAGGAACCGAGGAACCGTGGATTTGAGGATTTGAGTCCACTGCAAAAAGGGTTGCAGGACTGAATTTTATAGTTTATTTCTTTGGTTATCAGCGATTTATTCAAATCCTCGATTCCTCAAATCTTCAGTTCCTCGGCGGAATTGGACTTTTTGCAACAGACTCGGGATTTGAGGATTTGGGGAGCGAGGGTTGGAGGGCTTGAGGGAGCGCGGAACCGGGAAACCAAAGAGCGTCTGGCCGCCCTGCTATGAATTCAAGCTGAACCACCGAACCAATAAAACCACCCCCATGGAAGCACTCCTGCGCAAGTACCGCGAAAAACGCCCCGAGATCGTCTTCGAGTGGTACGACGAAGAGACGGGCGCCGAAGGCTGGGTCGTCATCAACTCCCTGCGCAACGGCGCCGCCGGCGGGGGCACGCGCATGCGCCAGGGCCTGACCCGCGACGAGGTCGTCGCGCTGGCAAAGGTCATGGAAATCAAGTTCTCCGTTTGCGGGCCGGACATCGGCGGCGCCAAGTCCGGCATCAATTTCAACCCCGCCGACCCCCGCCGCGAAGAAGTGCTCCGCCGCTGGTACAAGGCCGTCTTTCCTTTGCTCAAAAACTACTACGGCACCGGCGGCGACCTGAACGTGGACGAGCTGAAGGACGTCATCCCTCTGACCGAAGAGCTGGGGCTCTGGCACCCCCAGGAAGGCATCGTCAATGGGCATTTCCAGTCCACCCGAGGAGAAAAAATCAAAATCCTGGGGCAATTGCGCTATGGGTGCAGCAAAGTGGTGGAAGACCCAACTTACGTTCCCTTGGGGGCCAGAAAGTTCGCCGTGGCTGATTTGATTACGGGCTTCGGGGTGGCCGAGTCCGTGCGGCACTACTACGACCTGTTCCACTCCCGGGATTTGCAGGGCAAGCGCGCCATCATCCAGGGGTGGGGCAACGTGGCGTCGGCTGCGGGCTATTACCTGGCGGCGCAAGGTGCCCGAATCGTGGGCATCATCGACCGGGGCGGGGGAATCATCAACGAGGAGGGCCTGTCTGCCCGGGAGGTGGAGGCGCTGTTCCTCAAAAAGCAAGGGAATAAACTTGCAGCGGAAAACCTGTTGCCCTTCGAAGAGGTGAACCGCCGCTTGTGGGACGTACCCGCCGATATCTTCATCCCGGGAGCGGCTTCGCGCCTCGTCAGCCGGGAGCAGGTGGATCGCCTCCTCGAAGGAGGGCTCGAAGTCATCGCCTGCGGAGCCAACGTGCCATTCACCGATGACGACGTCTTTTTCGGGCCCACCGCTCATTACACCGACCAACGCACCAGTCTCATCCCCGATTTCATCGCCAACTGCGGGATGGCGCGGGTCTTTGCCTATCTGATGCAGCCCGAAGCCGAACTGACCGACGCGGCCATCTTCAACGACGTCTCGGCCACCATTCGTCGGGCGCTCAAAAAAGTTCACGAACACAACCCCAACCCCACGCGTCTTGCCCAAACCGCCCTCACCCTTGCCTTGAACCAGCTCCTGCCCCAGGAGCAACAACCCATCGTACCCTAAGCGGACCCCCTTTCCGGCGGTTGCCCTCCAGGGTCGGGTGGCTCGTCGACTGCTCCCCCCAAAATCCATCCTGGAGTGATGAAATTTTTGGAAGGCTGGAGGAACATATTTCATCCAGCACTCGTATTAGTGAAAAAATAAGGCGTATGTCCTTAATTTCAACCGCTTGACAGATTGAAAAACCTGTCAAATAATTTGTCGAGTGGGGAAATAAAAAATACATTTGCAACCGTACAGGCAGGAATTGGTGATAGCATTACCATTCCCATGAACTGATTTTAAATCCAAAAAAATTACAATCCTATGGCACGGACAACCATGTGCGCGATTGCGGCCTGCCTCTTGTTTTCTCTCTCCTTTGCTGTGCAAGCCCAAAACGACGGTTCCTCCAATGCGATCGGCACCACCGGCGGATACTCCGCCACCCCACCACACATGTGGGAAGTGGGGGTGGGACCGGGTGTGTTCACCAGTTTCACCGATATCAATTTCGAGCCGGGCTTCGGCGTCGGGCTGCACATTCGCCGGGCGTTGGACTACGTCTTCTCCCTCCGTGGGGAAGGGTTCTACGGTCTGACCAAAGGTAGCGACAGCGACGACGGGGCTTACGAAACCACCTATCTGTCGGTGAGTGGGCAATTGCTCATTTCCGTCAACAACCTGATCTGGAACGAAGCCCGCACCCGGAAAATCAACCTTTACGGCATTGTCGGCGCAGGTATCAACCGCTTCGAGGTGGACATAACCGCCCAATTCAACCCGAACGTCCAAAGCCAGCCGGCCCGCACCCAAACCCAGCTGGAAGGCGGGGGCGGAATCGCCTTCCGCGTTTCCGAAAAGTTCAATGTGGGCATCGAGACCAAAGTGCTCATTCCCCTGGGGGCGTACGCCGATTTCATCGATGGGCTGGATCGCGACGACAACGATATCCTCAACTTCACCAGTGTCCGCCTCAATTTCAACATCGGCAACCGGGAACGCCAGACCGAGCCCCTCTACTGGGTCAATCCCCTCGATATCGTCCTCAATGACATCAGCGAATTGAAGCGCCGCCCGGCCATGGACCTGGCCGACTCCGACGGCGACGGCGTGCTCGACATCGTGGACCGCGAACCCGACACCCCCGAAGGTGTGCCCGTCAATACCCTGGGTGTGACCCTCGACAGCGATAACGACGGGGTGCCCGATTATCAAGACCAGGAGCCCTTCTCCCCTCCGGGCTATGCCGTTGACGCATCGGGGGTGGCTCAAGCCCCCACGGGTGCCGGTGGCTCCGCACCGAACATGAGCCGCTTCCCGACCCGCGACGAGGTCAAGAGCATGATCGACGACGCCCTGCGCGGATACAACCTTTCGGAAGGCACCAGCAGCGGAGGCTCCACCCTGGCCGACTGGTTCCTGCCCATGATCCACTTCGACGTGGACAGCTACAAAATCAAGTACTCCGATTACGGCAACCTGGCCAACATCGCCCGCGTGATGAAGTCCAATCCGGAAATGAAGGTGGTGGTCACCGGCTTTGCCGACAACACCGGCTCCGACACCTACAACCGCGTGCTTTCCTACAACCGCGCCAAAGCCGCCATCGACTTCCTCGTCGAAAAGCACGGCATTCCCCGCAGCCGCCTCATCCTGAACTATGCCGGCGAAGAAGACCCCCTGGTGCCCGTCAGTGGCAGCAGCTTCATGAACCGCCGTGTCGAGTTCCGCGTCGCCACCCGCGACGATCGGGAAATGAACAAACCCGAAGACCTTCCCAATGCGGGCAAAAACAAGTTCCGCGGAAACCGCGAAGCCGGTTATTGATTCCTCCCCCCCCACCGCTTCGCGCCGGAGCCGGCATCCCGTCAGGGTGCCGGCTCCTTCCTTTTTGGGGGAGGGCATTCGAGCTCTGAGTCTGCTGCAATAAGTCCAATTCCGCCGGGGAATCGAAGATTTGGGGAATCGAGGATTTGAGTAAATCATTGATAATCAAATGAGTAAACTTTAAATTTCAGACCCACAACCCTTTTTGCAGTGGACTCAATCCTCAAATCGCCAAATCGACGTGGGGGTTGGAGGTTAGGGGGCGGGGTTGGGGAGGAAACAGGTGGAAATAGGATGAGA
>CAZBYX010000094.1:8772-12386 GCA_964496055.1 uncultured Saprospiraceae bacterium | reverse complement strand
CCGTCACGGAGCGCGGGTCGGCGTAGTAGCGCTTGTGGCGCTGCGCGAGCTCCTTGGAGCGGCGGGTTTTTTCCGCGTAGCGTCGCATGAAGGCTTCCAGGGCTTCCCGCTGCGCGGCGGGCAGGTCGTCCAGGGCTTTTATCTGACTGTAATTGCTCAGCTTTTGCGTGACGCCGGGCGTGCGGCGGGGAGCAGGCTTTTCGCCGGGGGCGGACTGCTGAGGATTCGGGGAGGCTTCCCGCGGGGGCTCTGCTTTGAGGATTTGGGGATTTGAGGAGGCCTCCCGCGGAGGCTCTGCTTTGAGGATTTGGGGATTTGAGGTGGGGGTGGGGGATTGGGTTTGGGAGGGGTGGAGTGATTTGAGCAGGTTGAGTTGCTGTTGGAGCAGGGCGAGTTGCTGCTCGAAGAGCTGGAGGAACTGGGGGTTGGAACCTGGGAGCGGTTGGTCAGCCGGATTGGAAACGAGGTTTCCAGGTGTGGGGGTTTCGGGGTTTCGGGGCGGAACCGGAGAGGAGGGAGCCCCCTGAAGGACTGCCTGGTTACCGTCCATCATTCGTTGTTCCTCATCCGCCGGCTTGGGGGCAGCCGGTAGGAGGTGCGGGGGCACGCGGCTTTCGAGCCAGTCGGCGAGGGTGGCGATGGAGGGGGTTTCCTCGAAGAGCTGGCGGAAAGAGATTTCCACCTCGAAGCGGCGCTTGAATTCGATGACGGCCTGGCTGAGGAAGAGCGAGTCGAAGCCGAGTTCGAGGAAGGAGGCTTCGGGTTGGAGGGTGTCGGGCTGGAGGCCGCTCAGCTCATGGAGGGCCTCCCGGATTTGCGCGACGAGCCAGGCGCGGGTGTCGAATGCGGGCGTTTCGGTCATGGGTTCGGGTTTCGGCGTTTCGAGGGGTTGGGTGCGGGGTGGGGGAGCCTCCGCAAGGGGTTCGGGTCGGTTTCGGCCGGGGTTCGGGGGGATGAAAAATTTCTTTCGCTCGAAGGGGTAGGTGGGCAGGGAGACGCGCCGGGGTTGCCAGTCCGCGAAGACCCCCTCCCAGTCGAGGGTGGCGCCCTGTGCCCAAAGTGTTCCGAGGGTTTTCCAGAGCAGGGCCGGCCCGTTGGCGGGCTCTTTCGGGTGGCGGAGGGTGGACAGAACCAGCGCATCGGCGGGCTTGAAGGGGCTTTGCAGGGCGAAGGTGGACAGGGTGCGGCCGGGGCCCACCTCTATCAGGCAGCGGTGCCCCCCTTCGAAGAGCGTTTTCAGCCCGTCGCTGAAGCGCACCGTGCGCCGCAGGTGTTCCAGCCAGTAGTCCACGGAGGTCGCCTGCCCCTCCTCGATCCAGGTGCCCGTGACGTTCGACACGAAGGGAATTCGGGGGGGCTGCAGATCCACTTGCTCGAGGTAGCGGCGGAAGTCGTTCAGGATGGGTTCCACCTGCGGGGAATGGGCGGCTACGGCGATGTGGAGCCGTGCCGGCTCGATGCCTTCCCGGCGCAGCTTGCGCTCCAGCTTCTCGATGGATTCCACCCCGCCGGAAACGACGCAGCTGTCGGGGCGATTGACCACCGCGATGACCAGCCCGTTGTCCATGAAGGGTTTCAGCCCCTCCTCCGAAAGGGGCACGCTGAGCATGGAGCCGTCGGCGGGCAGTTGCTCGAAGAGCCGCCCGCGCACGGCCACGAGGCCCAGGGCTTCTTCCAGGCTCATCACCCCGGCCAGGCAGGCGGCGGTGTACTCGCCCATGCTGTGACCGATGAGGGCGGCGGGTTGCAAGCCCCACCCGAGGAGCGTCTGCGCCAGGGCATACTCCACGGCGAACAGGGCGGGCAATGCCTTCGAAGGCTGCTGCAGGGCTTCGGCGAGGGCTTCGTCTTCGCTTTCCGGGAAAAGGAACGACTGCAGCTCCAGCCCGTGGTTTTCCTTCAGGATTTGCAGGCATCGGTCGAAAGGACGGCGATAGGCGGGCAGGGCTTCGTAAAGCTCCCGTCCCATGCCCGGATACTGGGCGCCTCCCCCCGGAAAAAGGAAGACGGGGGTGGGGGGGTGGGGACTGGGGGAGGATGCCACGCGGGCAAGGGTCTTCAAACCCGCGCCCTCCCTGCGCACCACGAGCGCCCGCCGGTGGCTGAGTTGGGCCCGTCCGGTGGCCAGGGTGAAGGCTGCATCGGGCAGGGGCACCGGATTGCTTTCGAGGTGCCGGAGGAGGCGTTCTTCGAGGGCCTGGGCGGCCGATTCGGTCTTGGCCGAAAGCAGCAGCAATTGTTCATCGGGGGGTGGGGCGGTCCGGCGGGGTTCGGGTTCGGGGGCTTCCTCCAGGATGAGGTGGGCGTTGGTGCCGCCGAGTCCGAAGGAGCTGACCCCGGCCCGGCGGGGCTTTTCGCTGCGGGGCCACTCGGTGGGCAGGGCATTGACCACGAAGGGGCTTTCGTCCCAGGGAATCTGGGGGTTGGGTTCGCTGAAGTGGAGGCTGGGCGGCAGGATGTTGTTCTCCAGGGCCAGTACCGTTTTGAGGACGCCCGCCAGACAGGCCCCCGCATCGAGGTGGCCGATGTTGGTCTTGACGGAACCGATGCGGCAGAAGCCTTTTCGTTCGGTGAAGCGGCGGAAGGCCTGGGTGAGCCCCTGGACTTCGATGGGGTCGCCGATGAGGGTGCCCGTGCCGTGGGCTTCGATGTAGGAGATGTCGTCGGCGCTGAGGCCGGCGTATTGGAGGGCCTGCACGATGAGTTCGGCGTGGCCGGAGGGGGAGGGCGCGGTGAAGCCGGTTTTGCGGCTGCCGTCGTTGTTCAGGGCGCTGCCCCGGATGATGGCGCGGACGCTGTCGCCGTCGGCGCGGGCGCGGCTCAGGGGCTTGAGCAGCAAGGCCACCATGCCGTTGCCCTGCACCATGCCGTTGGCGCGGGCGTCGAAAGCGCGGCAATAGCCGTCGGGCGAGAGGGGGCCGCCCTCGGTGTAGCGGTAGCCCCCCAGCACGGGGGGTTGAATGCGGCCGCCCACCACCAGGGCGGCGTCGCAGTCGCCCTGCCGGAGGCTCTGGCAGGCCAGGTGCAGCGCCGCCCCGCCGGTGGAACAGGCGGTCTGCACGTTCACGGCGGGGCCGCGCAGGTTCAGCAGGTAGGCCACCCGGCTGATGGAGAAGGAGCTCTCCGCCGCCAGCATGTTCTGGTAATCGCCTGCGGCGGCCAGGCGCTCCGGGTAGGTGCCTATGTTGTTCGTCAGGTAGCTGTTGCGCGCCACCCCGCCGAACACCCCGATGCGCCCCGCATAGCGGAAGGGGTCGCAGCCGGCGTCTTCCAGCGCCCACCAGGCCGTTTCGAGCAAGACGCGGTGCTGGGGGTCCATGATTTCCGCCTCCCGGGGCAGAATGCCGAAAAACGCCCCGTCGAAGTGGTAGGGCTGGCGCAGGGCGTAGGTGCGCGCCACGTAGTTTTCTTCCTCCAGCAGGGCGGGGTCGAGCCCCTCCTCCTGCAGGTCTTCAGGACGTACCGCCCGACCCAAATCTTCGCCCCGCAGCAACTTCTCCCAAAACTCCTCCGGCGAATCCGCTCCCGGCAATCGACACGCCATCCCCACGATGGCGATGGGCTCCCCAACGCCCCCTCCAACCTCCAACCGCTCGCCCTTTTCCTCACTCCCC
>CAZBYX010000094.1:0-8672 GCA_964496055.1 uncultured Saprospiraceae bacterium | reverse complement strand
TCAAATCCTCGTTTCCCCAAATCCTCAAACCCTCCCTCCCTCGCTTCCTCAAATCCTCGCTTCCTCAAATCCTCAATTCCCTCGTATCCAAGCTCCACAGCCAGCGCCCAGGTCGCTGGGGCGAGGAAGTTGTCTTCCCGGACGGCTTCCCATTCGCGGGCTTTTTCGGGGCGGATGCGGCCGTAGCGCTCCAGGTTGGAGTCGCTCATGGAGCGGGAGCCCTCGTGGATGCCGTCGGTCAGTTTTTTTTCGATGCCCTGATAGGGCTGGAGCAAGCCTTCGTGGAAGGGCAGGCCGAAGTGGCTGCAGAGGCGACGCAGGGCTTTTTCGGGGTCGCTGACGAGCTCTTCGTAGCGGAGGAAGAAGTGCCTTTCGGCGGGAATGCCCTGCAGGAAGGCGGCGATGTTGCGGTGGCTGTGCCACCAGACGAGCTCGGCCAGTTCCCGGGGGCTGTGGGGGTGCTCCTCGAGGAAGAGCACCTGGTCGAGGTGGTACTTTTCGAAGGAGCGCACCGAGGAGTACGGATGGCGCACGAGGTGGACGTAGAGGGGTTGACGAAACAGGTGCTCGGCACGCCGCAGCGCCAGCGGGTCGAGGGCGTAAGCCGGAGTCTTTTCGACCAGCATGCGGGGGGCGCACCAGCGCTGGAGTTGCTCGTAGGCCTGGCGGGTGGTCCAGCCCATGTGCGTCCACTGCTGCACGATTTCGGCGGCGCGCTCGGCGTCGCAGTTTCGGAGCTCCATCACGACGCGCAGCAGCCCCTCCTTCCAGAGGGCGAACTTGCCCGAGTAGTGCCGCTCGCGTTCGGCCAGGGTGTGGAAGTTGAGCAGGTGCAGCTCGTTGACGGCGAAAAGCTCCGGGTGGCCCGCCAGCATGAGGCGCAGCAGGCTGGTGCCCGAGCGCGGCGGCGCCAGGATGAACAGCGCCGGTTCGAGGGGTTCACCCGCTTCCGGGGCATCGCCCTTCAGGGTTCGGGGCACGAAGGCGGGGAAGGCTTCGAAGGCCTTCTCGTCGAGGGGTTGCTCCTCCGATTGCCGTTCCGATTGCAGGGCTTCGATGCGGTAGGCTTTGCGCAGGAAAGCCGCGTATTGGGCGGGGGTGGGGTGGTCGAAGATGGTGGTGATGAAGATGGATTCGCCCATCCGCTCGCTCAGTTTGCCGATGAAGCGGGCGGCGAGGATGGAGTTGCCCCCCAATTCGAAGAAGCGGTCGTGGCGACCGACGGGCTCCACTTCGAGCAGTTGCTCCCACAGGCGGCAGATTTCCCCTTCGAGGGGGTCGAGGGGGGCTGCGTAAGGGGTTTGGAGGGGCGGTCGTTGGCGGGGCGGTTCGGGCAGGGCGGCGCGGTCGATTTTGCCGTTGGTCGTCAGGGGCATGGCGTCGAGGAAGACGAAGTGCGAGGGCACCATGTATTCCGGCAGGCTCTTTTCGAGGTGGGCGCGCAGGGCTTCGACGGTGGGCGCCTGCCCTTTTTCGGGCACGAGGTAAGCCACGAGGCGCTGTTTGGCCAGGTCGTAGGCATCGCGCAGCAGGACGACCACCTCGCGGACGGCGGGGTGGTTGGCCAGGGCGGCTTCGATTTCCCCCAATTCGATGCGGAAGCCGCGGTACTTGACCTGGAAGTCGGCCCGCCCGAGGAATTCGATGTTGCCATCGGGCAGCCAGCGGCCGAGGTCGCCGGTGCGGTAGAGTTTTTCCCCTCCGCGAACCGCGCGGAAGGGGTTGTCCACGAAGCGTTCGGCGGTCAGTTCGGGGCGCTTGTGGTAGCCGCGGCCCACGACGGGCTTCGAGCCTCCGATGTAGATCTCGCCCACCTCGCCGGGGGGCACTTCGCGCATCTGCTCGTCGAGGATGAAGAGTTCGTAGTTCAGGATGGGCTTGCCGATGGGCACCTTGGGCTCGGAAAAGCCCTTCGGAATGGGGAAGACCGTGCAATTGACGGTGGCTTCGGTGGGGCCGTAAAGGTTGTACAGCTGCGCCCCCGGAACGAGGCGCTCGTGCTTCTGCGCCAGGGAGGTGGGGCACACCTCCCCGGAGACGTTGACCAGGCGCAGGCTGCGCAACTGCTCGGGCTGCGCCTGGTCCAGCAGCAGGGTGTAGGGGGAGGGGAGGGTGAGCATGTGGGTGACCTGCTCCCGCTCGATGAGGGCCGCCAGGCGCGGCATGTCGCGTTCCTCCCCTTGCTCGGGCAGCACCAGGGGCGCCCCCTGCAGCAGCGACCAGAAGATGCTGAGCACCGACACGTCGAAGGAGATGCTCACCGTCAGCACCATGCGCCCGATGGGCTCGGGTGCGATGGCTTGTTGGCCCTCCAGCTGGGCCATCACGTTTTCGTGGGTCAGCAGGCAGCCCTTGGGCTTGCCCGTCGAGCCGGAGGTGTAGATGCAGTAGGCCAGGTTTTGGGGGTGCACCTCCACTTCGGGGGCGGGTGCGCCTCCATGGGTGGCTTCGATTTCCGGCCAGACTTCGTCCAGGCAAACGATGCGGGCTTCCGTTCCTTTCAGGTTCTCCTGCAGCGAGCGCTGGGTGAACACCACCTTCGCCCCCGAATCCTCGAGCATGAAGCGCACCCGCTCGGGCGGGTAGCCCACATCGATGGGCACGTAGGCGCCCCCCGCCCGGAGAATGCCGAAAATGGCGGCAATCATGTCGAAGGAACGCTCCAGATGGAAGGCGACGAGGTCTTCGGTTTGGATGCCCTGGGCGATGAGGAAGCGCGCCAGGCAATCGGCGCGACGCTTCAGTTCGCCGAAGCTCAGGCTTTGCCCTTTCCAGCGCAGAGCGACCAGGTCGCTCCGCCTTTCCACGATGCGCTCGAACCACCCGTGCAGGGTGGAAGAGTGTGGAAAGGCTATGCCATGGGATACCTCACTCATTCCTCGTCGTTTAGGGGTTCGGTGCGGGGGTTCGGGCTGTGGGGGGCACGCCCTGGGAGTTGGGACGCCGGCCTCGTCAAAAAGAAACTTGCAGGGTGGAAATCTGAAGTTCGTTTGGGAGGAGGAAGGCCTGTTTCGAATGGGGTGAGCATTTGTACCCCGCCTTTCGCAAATTTATCAAAATTCCCCTGCAAAGGCAGTGCCTGCTTTTGCTTCCCGGCCCCGCTGATGCCTCTGATTTGGAGGGTTTTTTGCACTACCTTGCGGGCGCCGCCCCGCCCCTTCCCACCCTCGCCCCTGGATTTGCGGGTGGGGGCTGGGGTGCAGGGGCGGGCATGCAAATCCCGAGCCTATGAGAAGTCGTGCATGCAAGCGCTGGGCGCTGACATTCTGGGGGTGCTTCTGGGGCTTCGTGCTCTGGGGGCAGCCCTTCGAGCCGGCCCGCGTCGTTTTGCCCGAAGGGCAGCGCCCCGCTACGCTGGAGGATTACCTCGTCCAACTGGCCTGGCAAAACCACCCCGCCAACCGCGCCACCGCCGTCGATGAGGCCATTGCCCGGCAGGAAGTCGAGCTGGAGCGCAAAAAATGGCACGACGAGGTGCGTTTCACCTTCAACCTCAACGAAGTGAGCCTGGACAACGTCCTCCACCCCGACCCCGACAACCTCATCATCTACCCGCTCTATCAGTTCTCCACCTCCGTCAGCCTGGGCACCTTCACCAACAACCGCCGCAAGCGCCGCATCGCCGAGCAACGCGTGCGCCTTGCCGAATTGGAAACCCAGGAACAAATGCTCGAGGTGCGCAAGGAAGTGCTGACCCGCTACCGTCAATTTCGCCTGGCGCAGGGCATCTACCGGGTGCGCCTGCAAGCCGAGGAAGACGCCCGGGCCAACCACACCCTGGCCCAACAGCAATTCAAACGCGGGGAGCTCCCGCTGGAAGAGCTGAACGCCGCCGCCCAGACCTTCCGCGCCGCCCAGGTGGACCGCCTCCAGGCCGAAGCCGACATCGAGCTGGCCCGCTACGAGCTGGAGGAAATCCTGGGGGTCGCTTGGAGCAGCGTGGAGCGGGTGGCGCGCCGGATGAAGTTGTTGAATTGAGCGGCCGAGCTCAGCGCAGCAGCAGCTCCAGGAAGCGGCGGCTGCCCCGGCGGTTGAGGTGGCGGTAGTCGCCGAAGAACGCGGGGTCGTTCAGGGCCTCGGCGAAGTTGCGCACGGGCAGGCCGGTTGTCCTTTCCACCGCTTCGAGCGCTTCCTCCAGGTTTTCGATTTTCCTTGCAAAGTCCGGGAAGTAGGGCATGAGCACCAGTTCGACGCGGGTGCCGTGGCTTTGGGCCAGGCGCACGGCGGCGGCAAGCTCTTCCAGCATGGCGGGCTGGAGGTCCAGGGTTTGAGGGGGGAGTTGGGCGGCGCGGCGGCGCTCGGCGGGGGGGATGGTGCGCTCCAGCAGCCAGTCTTCGTCGCTGCGGTTGAGGTAGAAGAGGGCGCGCTGGAAGACTTCCCCGTTGAAGCGGTAGAGGTGGCTGAGCAGGCCGGCGTAATGGGCGCGGGGGGCTTTGTCGGCGATGAGGCGGCGCAGGCGCTGGGAGTGCCGCGCATAGGGCCCGAAAGCGGCGATGAGGCGGGGGTTTTCCCGGTCGCACATGCTGACTTCGATGAACAGGCGCTCGGGCGGGGGGTAGCGCTCGAAGTAGTCTTCCAGCAGGCGGCGCCCCAGGTCCATGGGCAGGCCGTTGTAGCTGAGGTTGAGGCTGCGCTTGCCGCTCAGCTCCTCGACGTAGGGTTGGAAGAAGGCCAGCCCGCGCGAATTGCCCAGCAGCAGGATGTCGGCCTCGGCCCGGCCCGTGTAAAGGCGGCTGTAGCGGAAGCGGCTGCGGTCCACGGCCTGTTGCAAGGCCCAGCCTCCGAGCCGGTCGCCGAGAATCACCAGCAGCAACAAACCCCACACCCAACCCCATCCGGGGCGCGAACCTTCCTGCTGTTTGTCATTCAGGGGCATGGTCGCTCAGAATTGAAAGTAAATGAAGGCATTGGAACCGAAGGTTCCGAACAGGGCAATCATCCACAGCAAGGCCGCAAAGCCCGCCACCCGCAGCGCCGGCCGCCGCACCACCGCCGAGCCCAGGTCGAAGCGCAGGTCCAACAGTTCCACGCTTAGCAGGGCGCCGATGAGCAAAAAGCCCTTCACCACCCAGAATTTGTTGACCACCGTGGCGAACTGGAAGCCCTCCAGCCCGGCAATGCCCCCCAAAACCTGCATCGCCGTGCCGAAGTCGGGGCTGCGGAAAAACACCCACGCCACATTGGTGAAGAAAAACACCAGCAGGATTTCCAACCCCGCCCGAACGGCAGCCGGCACCCGAAGGAAAGAAAGGGCACGCACCCACACCCCCGCGAACAGCCGCTGCACCACCAGGTAGAGCCCGTGCAAAAAGCCCCAGAACACGAACACCCAACTGGCGCCGTGCCACAACCCCCCCAGGAGCATGGTGAGCATCAGGTTGCGGTAGGTGTTCCAGGTGCCGTGGCGGTTTCCGCCCAGGGGGATGTAGAGGTAGTCGCGCAACCAGGAGGAAAGGGTGATGTGCCAGCGCGTCCAGAATTCGCTGAAGTTGCGCGAGAAATAGGGGGTGCGGAAGTTTTCGGGGAAGTCGAAGCCCAGAATCCGCGCCGTACCGATGGCGATGTCCGAATAGCCCGAGAAGTCGCAGTAAATCTGGAAGGCATAGAAGAAGACCCCGATGAGCAAATGCAGGGAGGAAAAGCTGCCCGGCGCCTCGAAGCACTGGTCCACGAAAGGCGCCAGCGAATCCGCCACCGCCACCTTTTTGAAAAAGCCCCACAACACCTGCCCCAGGCCCGAGACGAAGCGCTCGGCGTCGAAGAGGCGGGGGCGGGCGAACTGGGGCAGGAAAGTTTTGGCCCGAACGATGGGGCCGGCCACCAGCTGGGGGAAGAAGGCGATGTAGGTGGCGAACTTCAGCCAGTCGCGCTCCACGGGAATTTGCCGGCGGTACAGGTCGATGGTGTAGCTCATCGACTGGAAGGTGTAGAACGAGATGCCCACCGGCAACACGATGTTGAGGGTGCGCGGCGCCACCGACCAGCCCAAGGCTTCGAGCAGCGCCCCGAACGACTCGATGAAGAAATTGAAGTACTTGAAGAAACCCAAGACCCCCAGGTTCACGGCCACGCTGAGCCAGAGCAGGCGTTTGCGGCGGGCCGGCTCCTCGGTTTCCGCCAGGCGCAGGCCCACCAAGTAGTCAACGGCCGTGCTCAGGGCGATGAGCCCCAGGAAGCGCCAGTCCCACCAGCCGTAAAAAAAGTAGCTGCCTATCAGGCACAGCCACAGGCGGGGCCGACCCCGCAAGGCGAAGTACAGCGGGACGAACACGGCGGCGAAAACCAGGAATGCCAGGCTGTTGAAAATCATCCCGGGCGGATTGAGGGTTTAGCAGGCGGCGCTGCGGCCCGTAAGCTGCAAAGAATGCGCCGCAAATCAACGCTTTTCGGAGGAGATGTAGGGCGCCAGCAAATCGCGCCAGAGCAGATAGCCGGCCCCGTTGAGGTGGATGCCGTCCAGGGTGAGGTGGGCGGGGAGTTTGCCCTCGGCATCGGCGAAGGCGGCATGGAGGTCGAGGAAGGGCAGGCGGCGGCTTTCGGCCAGGGCGCGCAGGCGCTCGTTCACGCGGCGGATGCGTTCGTTGGGGATGCCCAGGTCGTTCACATCGTTGTTGACGGGCAGCAGGCTCTGCACGAAGACCTCGGTGCGGGGGCTGCTGCGGGCGATGGCATCCAGCAGGCGCTCGTAGTGGTCCAGCAGGGTGTCGTCGTCTTGATAGGGCAGGTCGTTGACGCCCACCAGCAGGAAGATTTTGGCCGGCCGGCCCTGGAGGATGGGGGGCAGGCGTTCCAGTACGCCGAGGACGTAGTCGCCGGGGATGCCTCGATTGCGGACGCGGGGGTCACCGAGCAGCTCCGTCCAGCGGCCGTAGGCGGTGAGGCTGTTGCCCAGCATGACGATGGCGTTGGAATCCACGGGCAGTCGTTCGTATTGGTCGCGCAGGTGTTCGTATTCGGCGCCGAGGCCCCGCGTCTGGAAGCGCAGGTACAACAGGTGCAGCCCTCCCAAACGTTGCACCGCCCACACCCCCGCCCCCACCACCAAGACGTTCAACACCAGAGACAGCAGCAGGAGTTTGCGCATGGGTCAGTCCTTCAACACCTCGTCCACGTCGAGTTGGCGGTCGTGAGGGGTGGGTTGGAAATTCTTCTGGGGGTTCCCCATTTTGAACAAGGCCAGAAACTGCCGGAAGAGAAACACCGGCACCAACCAGACCGCGTTGCGAACCTGCGCCGGTGCCTTGCTCAGTTGCAGCACCAGCAGCACGTTCAGGGCGAACAGCCCCAGCGCCACGCCCAGGACCACCGCCAGCCGCGGGAAAGTGTTCCAGGCCAGCGCCCCCACCAACACCGCCCCCAGGATTTGAAGCAATAGGGGCGGCGCCAGCGTGACCCACCCGAACAGCCAGCGGTTCCAATTGAAGCCCACCGCCCCCCGAAACACATGCCCCAGGGCGTTGGGGATGTTCTGGAAGTAGGAGTAGAGCCAGCGGCTGCGCTGGGTGGTGGCGGCACGGGCGTCGCGCACTTTCTCGTCGTACACCAGGGCCTTCCACGCATAGGCGATGCGGGAGCCCTGCCGCAGGATGAAATTCTGGAGGATTTTGTCTTCCTGCAGGATGGCGCGCCCCTTTTCCTTGCCACGCTGCACCTCGGGACTGATGAGGTAGGCGCAGTAGAGGGGGGTGAGCACCGCCATGCCGGAACCGGAAATGACCGCTGAGCTGCCCAGCAAATAGGGCACGTAGCGCTCCACGTAGTTTTTGTAAAACTCGCCCAGCGCATCCAGCCGGGCGTAGAGGGTGTCCAGGTTTTTGGCCACGCGGCGCCCCTGGATGGCTTTGAAACCGGCGTTGGCGTAGCGGTTCAGCTCGCTGAAAAACTGGGGGTGCACCAGGTTGTCGGCATCGAAAACGACGACGTAGTCGTGGGGGCGGCGGAAGCGCTCCACCGCATAGATGATGGACTTGATCTTGAGGTTCAGGGGGTTTTCGGGGCGCAGGACAACCAGCCGTTCGTGCTCTATGTCCCAGTCGTCGAGGGTGCAGTCGTCTGCCACCAGATAGACGATGCAGTTTTTGTAGGGCTGTTCGAGGATGGAGCGCACCAGCCCTCTGGCGAGGTCAGCGTTGCGCCAGGCGGTGACCACGCAGCCGAAGTCGTAGAGCTTCACGCGGGGGCGGTTGGGCAAGCGCTCCCGGGCCAACCTGCTCACCGCCACATTGACCACCGGCAAAACCAAAAAGAAGACGAAGACCAGCCCGAGGACCGAGAGCCCGATTTCCAGATGGGTCATTGGCAGGATGGATTTGAATTTCGGCTCCGAAGATAGCACATTCGAAGAGGGGGCAAAACGGAAAGCGGGCGGGAATTCCACTTTCCAAACGACTGCTTCCCTCCCAAAAGCTTGCCCGTTTCCACCGAGCGGGCTTCGGGCTCGGTATATTCTCTGCCCGTACCCCTCCCATTCCCACATTTTCCGGTGCGCCTGTTTCCAATTCCGCCGAGGAACCGAAGATTTGAGGAATCGAGGATTTGAATAAATCATTGATAACCAAAGAAATAAACTTTAAACTTCAGGTCCACAACCCTTTTTGCAGTGGACTCAGTTTCTCGATTCCTCGAATCGCCGAATCCTCGGTTCCTCGAATCCTCACTCAATTGTAAAATCG
>CAZBYX010000093.1:0-12469 GCA_964496055.1 uncultured Saprospiraceae bacterium | reverse complement strand
GCCCTCCCCCACCGCTGCCCGCCCACGCCTGAGCAGGGTTACGGCGAAACGGTCATCCACAACCCATAGCCCATGCACCCCATCGACTGGTTGGTAATGCTTTCGGTCTTGCTGGGTATCGTCGTGTACGGCATCTACAAGACGCGCAGCGTGAAGAACGTTCGCAGCTACTTGCTCGGCGACCGGGACTTGCCGTGGTGGACCATCGGGCTGAGCGTCATGGCGACCCAGGCCAGCGCCATCACCTTCCTTTCCACACCGGGGCAAGCCTACGACGACGGGATGCGCTTCGCCCAGTTCTATTTCGGGTTGCCGGTGGCCATGGTCTTCCTCTGCATCTTCGTCTTGCCCATCTACTACAAGCTGAACGTTTACACCGCCTACGAATACCTGGAGACGCGCTTCGACCGCCGCACCCGCACCCTCACCGCGGTACTCTTCCTGCTTTCCCGCGGGCTGGCGGCGGGCATCACCATCTATGCCCCGGCCATCATCCTTTCGAACATCATGCACTGGAACCTGAAGCTGACCATTTTCTTCACGGGGTTCCTGGTCATACTCTACACGGTTTGGGGGGGCACCAAGGCGGTGAGCGTGACACAAAAGCAGCAGATGATCGTCATCCTTTCGGGTATGTTCATTGCGGCGGTCATCATGGTTTTCAAGCTGCCGGAAGACGTGAAGTTTTACGATGCGGTGAGCGTGGCGGGCAAGATGGGCAAGCTCAATGTGGTGGATTTCGAGTTCGACCTGTCGAACCGCTACAATTTCTGGAGCGGCATGCTGGGCGGGGTGTTTTTGTTCCTCTCCTATTTTGGCACCGACCAGTCGCAGGTGCAGCGCTACCTTTCGGGGCGCTCGCTGGCGCAAAGCCGGCTGGGGCTGCTGTTCAACGGCATCATCAAGGTGCCCATGCAGTTTCTGGTGCTGTTCGTGGGCATTTTGGTGTTCGTCTTTTTCCAGTTCATCCAGCCGCCGGTGCACTTCAACGAGGCGAACGTGCGCGAAATCCGCAGCGAGGAGGGGCGGGCCCGCTACCAGGAGCTGGAGGCTCGCCACCAGGAAATTTTCCAGATCAAAAAAGCGGAGGTGCGCAAGTTGATGGAAGCCATCCGCACGGGCGACGAGGCCCAAATCGTGGCCGCGCGCGCCCGGGTGCAAACCCTGGAAGACGAAGACCGCCTCGTTCGGCAGGAAGTCAAGCAACTCATCCAGCGGGAATCTCCCCTGCTCACCGAACGCGACCTGGAAGACACCGATTACGTCTTCATCACCTTCGTGACGCAACACCTGCCGGTGGGTCTCATCGGGCTGTTGCTGGCGGTGATTTTCTCGGCGGCCATGTCTTCCACCTCTTCCGAGCTGAATGCCCTGGCGACCACCACCGTGGTGGACCTCTACCGCCGCTCCTGGGTGACCGACGCCTCCGACCACCACTATTTCCAGGCCTCCAAGTGGTTCACCATTCTCTGGGGCGCCATCGCCCTGGCCTTTGCAGCCTTCGCCTCCCTGTTCGAAAACCTCATCGAGGCGGTGAACATCGTGGGCAGCATCTTTTACGGCACCATTCTGGGGATTTTCCTCGTGGCGTTTTTCCTGAAATGGGTGGGCAATCGGGCGGTGTTTCTGGCGGCGCTCATCGCCGAAGCGGTGGTCATCACCCTGTATGTGTTGGACAGCCAGGGAGCGGTGGAGATAGCCTACCTGTGGCTCAACCTCATCGGGTGCGTACTGGTCTTGATTTTTGCCTCCCTGTTGCAGCTCCTGCTGCCCTCCCGGCCGCAGGCGGCCTAATCCTGCAGCTCTTTCAGCCGCTCGAGGAGTTTCAGCTCGTCGCCGGGCTGATAGCCGCTGTGACTCTTCACGATGCGCCCCTGCCCATCGATGAGATAGGTCTGGGGGATGGTTTGAAAGCCCAACGCCCCCATGATTTCCCGCTCATCCCCCACCAGGATGCGATAGGGCCAACCCTTGGACTCCACCAGCTCGGGCACTTTGCTCAAGGCCCGCCGCGAATCGATGGACACGGCAATCACTTCCACCCCGTATGCCCGCTGCCACTCGGCGTAGTGGCCGGCGATGGCGTCCAGCTCCCGCTTGCAGGGAGCGCACCAGGTGGCCCAAAAGCTCAGGATGCGCGGCCGGCCGTCTCCCACCAGCTGTTTCAAACGGACTTCCTCCCCGTCCAGGGTGCGAAAAACCAGGTCCGGCACGCCCTGCTGGGCCTCGGCCGCGGCAAGCGGCAGGAGAAAAAGAATGAGGAGCAGGAGCAAAGGCTTGTGATTCATGATTCGAGGTTTCGTTTGGGGGAGCAAGTGTCGGCGTGCCTCTTGGTCACGCCGACGCTTTTGCCCTTTAGAACGAAGATTTCCCGCGGGAAGTCCCTTTGCGGGCAGCTTTCGAGTCGAAGGTACGGCCCCCACCCAATTCCCTAATAAAAAAAACCGGATAGACCACGAGTGGGTCTATCCGGCAAACCAACGCCAAATGTTTTTCCCCCGCAAATGGCGTTTCTGATTGTCCTAATTCCCTAACCTTCAGTCTTTTGGGGCTTACAATTTCAGCAGGCGCATCACGTGGCTGCCGGTGGGGGTTTGCACCTGCAACAGGTAGGTGCCGGGGTGCGGGCAATGGGTTTGGGTTATGGGGAAACGATGCGTTCCGGGCGCCAGGGTGCGGCGTTCTTCCCAGCGAAGACTGCCGGAAGAGTCCCAACACCGGATGTGGACCGGCTGGGACTCCGGCAGCCGGAAACTGACTATCGTTGCCTCTTTGAAGGGGTTGGGAAAAGCCTTCCACAGGAAGGGCTCCTCCTCCCCCGTCGTCGTCGAATTCGGGATGCTGCCCGGGGCTTCCCATTGCAGGTGCCCCTGCAGGGCTGCACCGTCGGGGCGGTAAACCAGGCTCGCAGTGGGTTCCGGGCGCAGTTCGAGCGCCTGGGAAAAGCAGGTGGCTTTTCGAGCCCGAAAGCGCAGTCGGAAGAGCGCAGCATCCGGGTGTAAGTTTTGGTTCGAGGTTTCGTGCCACGAGGCGGTCAAAATGCCCTCCTGCAGGAGGCGCGTTCCGAGGTTTTCTTCAGCGAAGCCCGGCAAGGCAGCTGCTTCCCAGCCCAGCCATTCCAGCGCTTGCGGGTCGAAGGCAAGGGTGAACTGGAAAGCCTGCATGGGCTGCTCCGCATCGGGAAACCAGGCCAGGGCGGCCGTTTCGCCGCTTTGAAGGCAGCGGTCTTCGGCCCGGAAGGCGTAAGACCCTCGCCCCCGCTCCTCCACACCGCCCCCCAGGGCGGGCTCGGCGCTGAGGTTGACGTCGCCCACCTTCACCGCCACGAAATCGGCTCCTTCCAGGTCCCCGACGAGGTCGTTCACGTTGAACACCTCGGGGAAGGGTTCGAGGAAGGGGTTGGCGGGGTCGGGGAAGGTGTAGTCGGCGCGGACGAAGCGCCAGGAGGTATTGTTCGAGAAAGTGGTGTCAATGAACAGGACGATTTTCTGGAGCTCCACCAAATCGAGGGTGGAGACGGAGCCGGAACGATTGACGTCCGCGGCGATGATTTTGTAGGGGCTGTCCAGGAGTTCGAGCGCCAGGATGTGCTTGCGAATGAGCAGCAAGTCGTAGGTGCTCACGCCGTTGCGGGCGTTTTCCAGCTTTTCGGGGCTGACGGTGTAGTCGGCACCGAACAGGAGGCTGCCGAACTCGAAGGAGCCGTCGGGGCCGGTCATGACGGGTGCGTTCACGCCGTCGTTGACGCTGACTTTGACCATTTCGACCCCCTGCCCCTGCTCGGTGGCGATTTTGCCGGCGATGGCGGGCTGAAAGCCGCACAGGTCGTCGGGGTCTTGCAGCAGCAGGAAGGTTTCGCAGAAGTCCTGGTTGCCGCTTTCGTCGCTGACCCAGATTTGGAGGGGCACCTGCTGTTGGGGGCTGCCCTGGAGGTCGGTGCAGCCGAGGGTGCGCAAGCTGTCGGCCGGGTCGGCGCTGAAGCTGAAGCGGAGCTCGGTGCTGCAATTGTCGCTGCTGCCGAGGTCGAAGTCGCGGGCCCGGATGGTGATTTGGGGCGGGTCGGTGTCCATAAGGGTGGAAACCAGCCCGTTGCGACAGTAGGGCGTCGGTTTTTTCGCGTCGAACACTTCGATAGCGATGGAACAACTCGCCAGGTTACCGCATCCGTCAAAGACCCGATAGGTTGCCTGGTAAGTGCCCGGCATGACCCCCGAGAAGGGGCCGAAGCCCGTTCCGAAGTCGCTCTCCACTTCGACGCTCAGTTGCGCACTGCAGTCGTCGAGGGTGGGCGAGGGCAGGAGCAGCTCGGTGGAGCAGTCCGCCCCGAGGACTTCGAAGCTCAGGTCGCCGGGGCAAGTCAGCTGAGGCGGCTCGTTGTCCATCAGGGTCAACACTTGCGTTCCCTGGAAAAAGCCATCCCCACTGCCGCTGTTCGGGCTGTATGAACACCAATCAATCACTGTCCAGGTACGGACGATTTTCAGGCAGGCCGGCGGGGCGGCCTGGAAAACCTCGTCCTCGAAATGGATGGCTGCCAATTCGCAATCCTCCCCCAGGACGAGGGGGCGGGCCCAGGGTTGGGGCAGGCTGTCGGGATGCAGCGTTGCCGGGTCGGCGCACCCCACGAGGAGGGTGTCCGGTGGGAACTGAACCTCCAGGGGGGTGGGGTCCACCAAGGTGAAAGTCTGGTTGCAGCTCACGGCATTGCCCGAGGCATCTGCAGCCGTCCACACCCGCAGCACCGTGCCCACACCGCAGGCATCGAGGTTTGGAAAGTCCTCGAAGTCGAGCGCGAGGCCGGGGCAGGCGTCCGAGGCTTGCGGGGTGCCGGTCAGGGTCAAATCCTCCAGGTCGGCGCTGCACGCGAGGGTCAGGTCCGGGGGGCAGTGGATTTGGGGGGCGAGCACATCGCCGACGTGCACCACCACGGAGCAGACATTCGCATTGCCTGCGCAATCCACCCCGCGCAGCTCCACGGGAACGTCGAGCCCCAGGTCGGCGCAGCAAAAGGTGACCGTTTCGGCAAAAGCCGTATCGGTGCCGCAGCGGGCATCCAGGCGGCGCACCTCCAGGCGCTGCAGGCAGCAGTTGTCGTAGCTCCCGTCGTCGAAGACGGCGGCAGGAACCACCGCTTCGCCCAGGTTGTTCAGCCCGACCACCGTCAGGTAATCGCACACCATGACGGGAACGTCGTCATCGGTGATGGTGAGTGTCTGTTCACAGATGCTCGTATTCCCGCAAGCGTCGCTGACCTCGTAGCGGATGGGGTGCTGCCCCGGCGGCAAGCCGCTCACCCAGCCCCCGTTGCTGAAGAGCACCCCTGCGGGGGTGACAATTTTCACGGTGATGCTGTCGGAGCACTCGTCCTCCGCAGCCACTGGGGGCAGGAAGACCGAGCCGGAGCAATCGTCGGAGCCATCGGTTCCGGCGCTCAGGTCGGGGGGGCAATCCACCACCGGCGGGGTTTCGTCCCTGACGCGGATGCGCTGCACGTGGGTCGTGACCGTGCCCCCGCACCACTCGATGACCGTCCAGGTTCGCAAAACGAGGGTCTCCCCAGCGCAGGGTGAAAAAACCTGGTCGCTGTACGAGACGGCCACATGGCAAAACGAATTGCCCGGCTCGATGGGCAGCCCTCCGATGGTCGGTCGGCCCGTGCTGTCGGGGCTGAGGTCGGGGTTGGGGCACTGCAGGGCGGGCGCTTCCAGGTCGTTCCGATCGGGTGGAAAGACGATGGAGTCGGTGGGAGGCAAGGCGAAGGCAATCTGCTGGGAGCAGGAGCTTGCGTTGCCGTAGGCGTCCACGGCCGTCCAGGTGCGGGTCAGGATGCCGGAAGGGTTCTGGCAGCCTTCCAAAGTCGTTATGTCAAAGAAACTGATGTCGAAGTCGGAGCATTCGATGATTTGGGGCCATCCGGTGAAGGCCGTGTCGGCCGCCGCCGTGCAAGGCAGGGTGGTGTCCGGGGGGCAGAGCAGCTGCGGCAGGCGCAGGTCCTGAACCCAGACGTTGCTCCAGCACACATTGCCGCTGGCCAGGTGTCGCACTTTCACCGGAAGCAGGATGTTCAACTCCGCCTCCGTCACGAAGGGGCTGGTGGGCAACACCTGCCCGTTCGGGCCGTACACTTCCACGGCATAGGCGCTCGGGCCCACGGGCCAACACAGGGCCGGGTTGTTGGGGTCCTCCAGCACCATGTCGTAGGTGATTTCCGTGCTGCAACTCAGACCCAAACCCACGTTCACTTGGTCGTTGCAGGCCAAGGTGCAACTCTGACCCCACGCAGCGTGCGGTCTCAGACCGGGGATAACCATAAAAACAATCCAAAGGGAACCAAGCGCATTCCGGCACGCGGGCAGCAGCCCCGTACCACCTAAGCCTTTTCTTGCGCCTTTTCGACTTCTCAAGGAGCGGCAAACCGGTTCGGGACAAACCACCGCCCTGACAGGCAGGAGGCAGTTTCTTTTCATGAGACCTCTTGTTAATCGGTTCAAGGGCGGGCATGCGGCCTTCTTCGACCCCGCAGGGCCTGCCAACCCCCATGCGAGGGCTGATTCGAAGCAACCGTGCCTCAAATTGTGTCTCTAATCAGTGCAGGAAAGGGATACTCGACCGGGGTAATTCCAGTGTTTCGAAGGGATAGGTGCTTACGTAAGCTGCTTACCTAAGCCGTACGTAGCTTTGGGAGGATAGGGTTTATCCAATCTTGATGCTCGAAGAAATTCCGGGAAGATGCTGGGAGAGGAAGCACCCTCTGAAGGGATGCAGAAAAATCGGTTTTGGCTTGTTCATGTGTCGTTCGATTAAAGGGATTATAAAATTCGTTTTGAAGGACAGAGCAAAGATATATTAGCAATGTTTATTATGCAAAACATTTGGAAAAAATTTTTAATATAAATTTTGCCGCCCCCAAACAGGAAAGGGCGCTTCAGCGCCCTTTCCGTCGGTTTCAATTCCAGTGCTCAATGCAGGAGAATCATCTTTCGGGTGGCGCGAGCGGTGGGGGTTTCGAGTTGGTAGTACAGGACACCGGAGCCCTGCAATTCGGTTCGGTCGAGGCGAATCTCGTTCAGACCCTGCCGAAAAGTACCTTCGATGCGCTTGAGCAGCCGCCCCTGGAAATCGAAGACGCTGAGGGCGGCGCTGGAGTCTTCCGGCAGGCGGAAGCGGATGGTGGTGGCTTTCTTGAAGGGGTTGGGGCGGTTCTGGAGCAATTCGAATGGGGCGTTCATGGCCGCAGTCGGGTTGGTTTGGAAATGAAGCGTCAGAGGATGCGGGATTCCGGGGCCGGGCTCGTCTTGCACGTAGGCCTCGGCGCGGAAGGTCTGTTCCGGGGCCAGGCCGAAAGCCTGGCTGAGCGCGCCTGCCCCCCGGGTTCGGAATCGCAGGGTGAACAGGGCGGGTTCGGGACGAAGGGCGGCCCCTTCGGAGGTGAACCAGCAGAAGGGGAGCAGCGCGGGCTCCGTGCCGCCGAAATGCACCTTCGACAGTTGTCCCGGCAAAATGCTTACCAAGTCCAGCAGGCGGTCATCCCAGCGGAAGGCGCCCTGCAATCCTGTCAGGCGAAGGGCCTGCCCGAGGAAGACGGGCACTTCGAGGGTCTGCCCCGGGCTGAACCAGACCTCCCGAACGGTAAAATGGACCGCCTCTTCTTCCCGGCCTTCCAGGGTTTGGAGGGCGTCGGTGCGGGCGCTGTGGTTCAGGTCGCCCACCTTGACGGCGATGAAGTCCAGTTGTTCGAGGTCCGATTCGGAGGGGGGCAGGTCCCGCCATTCGGGGAAGGCTTCCTCGAGGGGGTTCTGGGGGTCGACGAACAGGTAATCGGCATCCACGAAGCGCCAGGACTGGTTGTCGGGGAAAGACTCTTCCATTTGCAGGATGACGCGCTTGAGGGCCACCACGTCGGCGGTGGTGATTTTACCGGAGGCGTTGATGTCGGCGGCGATGATTTTGTAGGGCGAATCCAGGGGTTGCACCCCCAGGATGTGCCGCATGAGGAGCACGATGTCGAAGGTGGTGACCCCGTTGAGCCAGTCGCCGGTGCGGGTGGGGGTAAGGGTTTGGGATTGCCAGGCCGGGGCATCTTCGAATCGGAAGCGTCCTTCGGCATCGGTCTGAACCTGTCGGGTATGGAGCCCTTCCAGGGTGAGGGCTACGCCGCTGACGGGCTGCTGGTTTTCCATGAAGACGGTGCCCGAAAGGCTGACCACCTGCCCGCCGGAGCAAAGCCCCATGTTGTCCTGCACGTCCACCGTCACGATGCAGAAGTCGGAATTGCCGGCCTCGTCGGTCACCCAGAGTTCCACGGTTTGAAAACGCAAGGCGGTGCAGTCGAAAAACAGCGTGTCCACGGGCGGCAAGGTGTCTCCCTGCATGCGGATGGTGAAATGGAGGTTCTGGGAGCAGTTGTCGAAGCTCTTGTCGTCGAGCAGCACGGCCGGCAGCGCGGCCATGGGGCCGCTGCCCATGTCCTGGATTTCGAGCACCAGGCCGTTTTTGCAAACCGGGGTCGGGGGCTTGTCGTCCACCACTTCGATGCGAACGGTGCAAAAGCGGCGGTTTCCGCAGCCATCCTGCACGGTGAAGCGCACCAGATGCTCGCCGGGCGGGTACCAGCCGCTGGCATCGGCCCCGTCGTCGAAAGCGAAGGGGGAATCGTTCGTGATTTCCACCCCCGGGCTGCAATCCAACGCTTCCACCGGCGGCAGGGTCACCATGCCGAACTGGCAGAGGCTGTCCACCCCGAACACCGTGTCCGTGGGGCAGAACACCACTTCCGGGGGCAGGGTATCCATCACGGTGATGAGCTGGGTATGCGTGAAGGTGCCCACCCCGGGGTTGTGCACGTCGAACTGGCACCAATCGATGAGCGTCCACCGCCGGACGATTTTGTAGCAGGCGGGAGGTTCGATGTCGAAAAGCTGGTCCTCATAGCTCTGGGCGATGAGCGCACACTCGGTCGGGGGGACGACAGGGGCACTGAAGTTCACCGAGTCGGCAGGCAAATCCTCCGGGTCGAGCTGGTCCGGGGGGATGCACTCGAAGGTGGTGAAGTCTTCCGGCCACTGGATGGTGGAGCCGTCGAAGGGCTGTTGATTTTCCACGTGGATGGTCTGGATGCAGGAATTGCCGTTGCCGCTGGGGTCCTCCACGACGAAAATGCGCTGAACCGTCCCCGTGCCGCACACCCCCACCTCGAAGAGGGTATCCTGAATCAGGGTGGCGCTGCAGTTGTCGAAAATCAGGGGTGCCCCGAAGGCATTCAAGTCGGAGAGGTCCTCGTGGCAATCCACGGTCACATCGGGGGGGCAAAGGATTTGGGGGGCGAGTTTGTCTTCCACCTCCACCAGGACCATGCAGTCGTTGAAGGAAGTCGTATCGTTCAGCTCCCGCACCCGCACGGTGACCGGAATCAATTGCCCCACATCGGCGCAATCGAAGGTGACCAGCGGAGCGAAGGGCGCCCCGTCCCGGCTGGCGAGGAATTCCAGGGCCGAGCAATTGTCGGTGCTGCCGTCATCGAAAATGGAGGCTGGAACCATCGCTTTGCCGTCGGTGCTGAGGGAGACACTCGTTATTTCATCACAGGTGGCGGTGGGCACTTCGCTGTCGAACACTTCCAGGCTCAGGGTGCAGCGGGCGATGTTGCCGCAGGCATCGGTGGCGGTGATTTCAACCGAGTGCACCCCCACCTCCACCCCGCTGAAGGCGCCGAATTGGGTTTGGCCGTAGCTGGTGTTCAGACTGAAGCTTACGGACGAGCAGTTGTCCAGCGCCGTCGGCTCCATGATGACCACGGTGCCGGAACAAAGGCCGGGGTCGGTTCCGAAAAGGGGGAGGTTGGGGCAAGTGAATTCCGGGGGGAGGGTGTCGATGCGGTCAATGGTTTGCACGGCGCTGCGTTGCTCCCCGCTACACAGGTCGGTCAGCGTCCAGGTGCGCCGGATGCGCTGCACGGCCAGCGGGCAAAGCAGGTCGAAGGTGTCGTCTTCCATCAGGACATCCAAGCGGCAAAATCCGCTCCCCGGGAGGAGGGGGGAGCCTTCGAGGGAGGGAAAGCCCGTCGTGTCGGGCCCCAAACCCGTAACCCCGCAATCGAGGGCGGTATCCGGGGGAAAGAGCACGCTATCCAGGGGCACGGGCAGGAGGACGAGGGTTTGGGTAGCCACGGCAACGTTTCCGGAAGCATCTTGCGCGACATAGGTGCGCAAGATTTTTCCCAGAAAATCGGGCAAAGAATCGCATTCGGGCCCAATCTCCTGGTCGGAAAAACTGACCAGGGGAAGGGGGTCGCAATTGTCCGTGATGAGGACGGAAGCCACCTGACCCGTGTCGGTGGGGGCATGGCAGAAAAGGGTGTCGGTGGGGGCGAGGATGGTGGGGGGCAGGTCGTCGCGCATGAGGAGGAGGCCGCCGCAGGTGGGCGTTCCGTCCACGAGCACCGTGAAGAGCAAAGTATCGCCTTCGAGACCGGCTGGCAACATGAGCGGAAAACCGCTTTCCACCACCAGCGCCCCGTTGGACTGAACCACCCGGGCAGAGAGGCTCCCTGCGCAGGCGGCCGGGTCCTCCAACAGCACATTCGCCGAGAGGGTCGCCATGCAGTTCTGGTCCACGCTGACGTTGATCTGGTCCTCGCAGGCACACTGGGCACCCAGTGGAGAAAACGGCCAACCCCCGACCAGGCAGCAGCCCACGATCATTCGATACAGGGAGGGGAAACGGAAGGCAAGGCTTACAGGCTTCATGGATTGCTAATTTGTCAAGGGGCTTCAGCGGGGCGGCTGCGGCCCGCAGAAGCAGATTTTCAGTACCAGCCATGTGTAAGCCTGTGTAAAAGAATTGGATGTGGGGGCAGGTAGAAAATATTTTAATTTTTCTTAATGTAAAAATCGTGCCGAACTGGGCAAGGCCCATAAAAAAAGCCCCCTCCCGTGAAACGGGAAGAGGCCATCCCAAAAACCGATTTAAGTATATAAATCCTGAAAACGGTTTTTGTGAATCACATACAATCCAATCGCCTTAAATCTTTTGAGATATCGTTGAGTTTATCCCAATTGTCAATTCCGTTGGACTGCACCGGGAATCGGGAAGGGTAAGGGGGTGGGGCGGGAGCCCCACTCCCCACTTCCCTGGATTCCGGGATTAGTCAACAAGAATCATCTTCCTGGTAGCGGTGTCGGTCGGGGTATCCAGCTGGTAGTAGAGGACACCCGAGCCGGCCAGTTCGCTGCGCTTGACGACGACCTGGTTGTAGCCCTTGGCGAAGTCGCCTTCGATGACCTTGAGCACGCGACCGGAGACGTCGGTGATGGTCAGGGTAGCAGAAGTTGCTTCGGGCAGCGTGAAGCCAATGACGGTTTCACCGGCGAACGGGTTGGGCGTGTTCTGGTAGAGTTCGAACACGGCGGCGTCGCTGGTGGTGCCATTGAATTCGAGGGCGATGTCGAGCAGCTCGCTGTTGCCGTTGTAAGCTTCGGCAACGGTGTAGCGGGAGCTGATGCCCAACAGGTCGCTGAGCTGACCGTCGGCTTTGGCGGTGAAGACGAGGCTGAAGACGATGTCGTCAGCATTGAGCTTCACAGCGCGGTCGGTGTTCCAGCTGGTGGTGATGGCACCTTCGTCGAGAAGGGCAAAACCGAAGTTGGAAGCATCGGCCAAGCCGGGCACAACCTCTACGAATTCGAGGGCGTTGCGGTCGAAGTTCAAGGTGAACTGGTAACCCATCACGTTGAAGTCCTTGGCGGTGAAGTCCACCGTGTAGGTTTCACCGGCTTTGACTTTCACGTCGTCGGTGGCGAAGACGAGTTTGCCGGCGAAGTTGCGGTCTTCAACGGTGTTGAAGTTATCGGTCGAAGCGCTACCGTTCACGTCACCGATCTTCACAGCGACGAAGTCAGCAGCGAGTTGGTCAACCGTGAGGTTGTTGAAGTTGATCACTTCGGGGAACTCGACTGCGAGCGGATTGCCAGCGGGGAAGCTGTAATCCTTGTCCACGAAACGCCAGCTGGTGTTGTTCGTGAACTCGTCGTTGATGAAGAGGATGAGCTTGCGGATTTCGACCATGTCGAAGGTGGTCACCGTGTTGCTGCGGTTGGCGTCAGCGGCGATCCACTGGTAGGGGCTGCTGAAGGGCTGCACACCGAGGATGTGCTTGCTGATCAGCACCAGGTCGAAGGTGGTCACGCCGTTGAGCGGGTCCACATCCTTCACCGGGGTGAGGGTGTAGTCGTCGCTGGCGGGCACGTTGAAGTTGAAGGCACCGTCGATGTCGGTGGTCATCTGGCTGTTCAGACCAGCCGGGCTGTTGATGGAGACATCCACACCGGCCACGGGCTCGTCTTCTTCGGTAGCCGTGACACCTTCAATGGCCACGACGTTCGGGCCACCGCCGCAAGCACCCATGTTGTCTTGCAGCAGGATGAAGGTTTCGCAGAAGTCCTGGTTACCGGCAGCGTCCGTCACCCAGATT
>CAZBYX010000092.1:5547-12510 GCA_964496055.1 uncultured Saprospiraceae bacterium | reverse complement strand
TGCCGGACGCTCCCACCTGATTTTCAACAACAAAAATATCTTTGCGGCTCGAGCCCTGCAAAGCTCCTCCATACGCACACATTCCGTACCGCTTTGCAAATGCTGCCACAATGGCACGCGCCCCTTGTGAACACCCGGAAGGGGAGCGGAGTTGAAGCACCGAAAAGTTTCGGTAAAACCGCAGCCCATGATGCAAACTCGAACCACAAACACACCCCCTCAACCCTCCCGGGTTTGGGGGCTGGTTCTGGGGTTGGGATTGCTCCTTGGGGCTTGTCAGGGCCCGGATAAATCCATTCGGGACTATTTTTTCCCGCTGGACAGTTTTGCCGATGGGGGGAAAATTTACGCCTACGAAAGCATCGGACACCCCAACGACCCGCCGTTCTGGTGGTTCTACCGCCTGGAAGACCGGCCCGATGGGCTGTATCTGCTGGGCTGGAACCTGGACTTCCGCTACCGCCCCGTCCAGTACGTCGAACAGAAAGTGGTTTCCAACGGCGTGCTGCTGAAGAAGTTCTCCTGGTTCGAGTACGATTCCACGGGGCGGCGGCTGGAAGTGCCCGTCGAGGTGGTGGCGGGCAACGTCCTCGGCTTCGAAGTCAGCGACCCGCCGGGCGTGTGGCTGACGCACCTGCGCTGGCAACCCGCCCAGGACCCCGCCAACACCCTGACCTTCATCCGCAACCGCCAATTTGACCGGGACACGAGCTGGACCCTCCAGGGCCGACCATACGAAAGCATCAAAATCTACGTTCGGGAGTTGGTGGAAAGCGACCGCGAGGGCATCCTCAGCCAGGAGTACGACGGTTTCGAAATTTACGCCCGGGGGTGGGGGCAAGTGTATTTCCGCAAAAACATCAGCGACGAATGGATCATGGAATACGCCCTGAAAGAGGTTCTGGAACCCGCCGAAGCCCCGGAAGCGCTGCGGCGCGCCCTGGAAGACCTGCAACGATGATGGGCAGGGCCCTGCTGCTCCTGGCATTCTGTCTGCAAGCCGCCCCCCTCAGCGCCCAGGTCCTGCCCCCCGATTTCCTCTGCGTTCGGGGCGACACGCTCTTCTGGGCGCCCCCCTCCAACACCTGCGGCCCCTTTCAGGCTTATCTGGTCATGAAAGCCACGGCGCCCGACGGCCCCTTCGACACCCTGGCCGTCATCACCGACCCGACCCAAGACTTCTACTTCGACGCCATGGCAGGCTTCGACGAGGTCTATTACTTTCTGCTCAGTGCCCACGACTGCCCGGGTCAGGCTCAAATCCCTTCCGACACTCTCGACAACCGCCCCCCCGAAGAAACCGCCATCCTCAGCGTCAGTGTTCAGGGGGATGAAGTCCTCATCCAATGGCCGCCCAACCCCTCCCCCGAAGTCAGCGGGTACATCATCTACCGCGTCACCCCCGCAGGAACGGTGCCCATCGACACGGTGTTCGGCGCCCTGAGCTACGTGGACAGCACCGCCGACCCCAACGCGCAGTCCGTGGGCTATTTCGTCAACGCTCTCGACCCCTGCGGCAACACCAGTCTGTTCAACCTCGAACACCGAACCATCTTTCTCGAAGCCGCACCCAGCCCCTGCCAACAGGGCATTCGCCTGCAGTGGAACCCCTACCAAAACTGGAACCAGGGCATCCGGCAGCAGGAAGTCTGGCTCAGCCTCGACGGCGAGCCCTTCCAGCTCGTCGCCGAACTGCCCCCCGACGCCGACACCTTCCTGCTCGATGTGCTGGACGACAGCCGCGAGCACTGCTTCTTCCTGCGCGCCGAAGAAAACCTCAGCGGCGCCGCCTCCAGCTCCAATGTGGTGTGCCTGCAACCCGACATCGTGCAGGCGGTGCGCTACCTGCGCTGGAAAGAAATCAGCACCCAAACGGACAACAGCGTCTCCCTGAGCTGGAGCTGGAACCCCGATGCCGAGCTGACCGCCTTCGAAATCCTTCGCTCCCTCGATGGAGTCACCTTCCAGGGGCTGGGCGAACAGCCGCCAACCCTCCCCCTCCCCCCCATCGCCTCCGCTGAAGACCCCGCCGGCGGTCTTAGCGGGCCTCTCCACTACGCCCTGCGCACCCGCGATGCCTGCGACACGGTGCTCGTTTGGCCCTCCGCCGCCACCATCCTCCTGGGAGGCAACAGCCCCGCTGCGGGCATCAACCAGCTTTCCTGGAGCGCCTTTCAGGTGGAGGGTGCCACCCCAGCCTCCTACCGGCTCCTGCGCTCGGAAAACGGCGGAAACTTCCTGCCGATTGCCACCCTCGACCCCTCCTCCAACGCTTACGAAGACCTCCTCCCCCCCGAACGCTCCTCCGGTGTGTCCCTGTGCTATCGCGTGGAGGGGCGGGGCTTCTACCTGCTGCCCGACGGCAGCGTGGACAGCGTCGTGGTGCGCTCGAACGTCTTTTGCATCGAACAGGACCTGCCGTTTTTCGTGCCCAATGCCTTCGCCCCGCATGGCGTGAACTTCGAATTCAAGCCCGCCCTGCGCTTCGTCGAAGGTTTCCACTACCGGATGAGCATTTTCGACCGCTACGGCCGCAAGGTCTTCGAAACCGATGACCCCCAGCACGGCTGGAACGGCAAATACGAAGGCCGCGACTTGCCGGCCGGGGGCTATGTGTATCGCATCGTGCTGACTTCGCCTTCGGGCAAGGTGCAGGAAAAAACGGGGGTGGTCGTTCTGTTGCGCTGAGCCCCCGTCTGGATTTTCCAAGGGAAACGAAACCTTTCCTCCCGCCCTTGCGTTTCACTTCCAGCTCATCCGAAGGGGAGGAAACGGCTGTTGGCTCCCTCCCTCTTTTTTTGACAAAGTCTGTATATTTGCACCCCGCTTGTCCGAAGCGGCAAACCGGGTCGGGTGGCCGAGTGGTTAGGCACGGGTCTGCAAAACCTGGTACGGCGGTTCGAATCCGCTCCCGACCTCTGGAAAACAGCCCTCCTGCACCGTGCAGGGGGGCTGTTTTTTTATGGGCCTGTTCCTGCGAGCTCGCAATTATTTCCAAATTCGCCAGCAGGAAAGTCAAATCGCCGTCCGCCCATGTCCTACAGCGAGGAAGAGATACGCGCCCTGGCCCCCAACGAGCGGGTCGCCCGGCAACTGGAAAAATTCTGGAAGCCTGCTCGCTGGCGGGGTTTGGCCGTTCGGGGGCGGGTGTGCTGGGGAGAGGTGCGCAGCGGGGGCATGCGCTGGTTCCGGACGGCGGTGCAACTGAATCAAACGCCCCAATTCCATTGCAACTGCCCTTCCCGCTTGCATCCCTGCGTCCACGGTCTGGCTCTGCTGCGGCTCAGCGGCACCCATCCCCAAGACTTTCAAGCGCAGCCCGCCCTGCCCGACTGGGTGCAAACCCTGCTCGCAGCCCCACCTCCCGCCGAGCCCCAACCCACACCTCGCCCCCTCTCCCCGCATCGGGGGGAGGAGCTGCGCCCGGGAGTGGAGCAACTGCAACACTGGCTGAGCGACCTCTTGCAACAGGGTCTGGCTTCTTTGCCCGAATTGCCGCCAACCTTCTGGACCGAACAAGCCGCCCGCCTGGTGGATGCCCAACTCGGAGCCCTGGCTCGCCGCCTGCGCAACTGGGAATCCCTCCTCCAGTCGGACGAAGCCTGGCCCCGCAAAATCCTTCAGGAGCTGGGCGACATGTACCTGCTCACCCGGGCGTTCCTGCAGCGGGAAAACCTGCCCCCCGCCCTGCTCAACACCGTGCTGAGCCTTTTGGGCAAGCCCCTGCGACGGGAGGAACTCCCCATGGACCAGGCCGTCCAGGACGAATGGCTCGTCTGGGGGCAAGTGGAGCAGCTCCTGGAGCGGAGCCTGTTCATGCGCCAAACCTGGATGCTGGGCCGCCGAAGCGGGCGCTTCGGCCAGATTCTGGAGTTCGCCTGGGGCGCCCAGGGCTATCCGCAGCACTGGGAGCCAGGAGGGTGGGTCAAGGGCAAGGGGGTGTTCTATCCCGAAGCCTTCCCCCTGCGCCTGCTGCTCATCGAAGCCGAAGACATCCCACCCCGCGCCCTGCCCCCCGCCGGCTACCCCGATTTCGAAGCGCTGGGAAATGCCTACGCAACCGCCCTGGCCGAAAACCCCTGGCTGAAGGAATTCCCCGCACGCCTGCGCGCCGTGCGCCCCTATCTGGAAGGGACGCGTTTCCTTCTGGCCGACGAACGCCAAACCTGCATCCCCCTCCAACTCCCCCCCGAAACCGCCTGGCGCTTGCTCGCTCTCAGCGCCGGACACCCCCTCGAGCTGCTCGGCCTGTGGAACGGCCACACCTTCCTGCCTTTCGGCGCCGTCCTCGAAGGGACCTATTGCCTGCTGCACCGCCCACCCGCCCCCGAACGACCCCGGGATTTCCGCATCTGACCTTCCCTTCCGGGGGCTCGGGAAAAAGCGCCCACGACCCTCCTTGACAAGGCCAAAAAAAAACACCCTGCGCCTTTGCGCAGGGTGCTTGAAGATGATTTAATCACAAGGAAAGAATTAACTCTTTGGGTCGCGGGTTTGGGGTCAGAGGGCGACAAACCTGCCCATGCCGATGCGGCGCTTGCCGTCGAGCACCTCGAAGAAATAGAGGCCGCTCCGGAGGTTCCAGGTGCGGGGGCGGATTTCGAGGGCACCCCCGGTGAAGGTTTCCCGGTGCAATGGACGCCCGGAGAGGTCGTAGAGGCGAAACTCCAGGGTTTCGCCTGCATTGCTGAAAGGCATGAGCAGCCAGGCGCGGTCCACGACGGGGTTGGGGCGGATGTCGAGTTGCAGGACGCCTTTGCGGTCCAGTTCGATGAGGTTTTTGGGGAAGAAATCTTCGCCGAGGGTGTGGCGTGCGGTGTTGGTTCGCACCGGCCGGTTGAAATCGAAGAAAATGTCGGCGCGGTTTTCCAGGGTGGTTTCGGGGGGCAGCTCGGGGCGTTGGCTGATTTTGAAGCGCACGAAGCCGTGGGAAGCGGGTTCGTTGGTGCTGCTGTCGGGCAGCAGGATGTCGTCGAAGACGAAGCGCAGGGCGTTGGCGCCGTCGCGGCGGCGGAATTCCACCCGATAGGGGTGGCTGGCGGCGCCGGGGCGCAGGGTGCGGGGGTCGAGTTGGGGTGGGAGCACGTCTTCGACCACGACGCGGAAGGCGGTGTCGGTGCCGGTGTTTTGGAAGCGGATGTGGTATTCGAGGTCCTGGCCGCGTCGGATGTAATGGCGGTCGCCGTAGCCCAGGGGGTATCCCTGTTTGTCGTTGGGGTCGAAGGAGCCGATGTTGGGCTGGCAGTCGATGTCGAGGAAGGGGTTGCCGTCGCCCAGGGGGTAGGCATTGACCAGCCCGAGGGTGATGTTGTCGGCGGCGCCGCAGCCCTCGACGGTGACGCTGGGGTCTTCGGCGTTGGGGTTGCCGGGCTCTTGCTGGGCCTGGAAGAAGTACGTGCTGCCGTTGGCGGGCAGGGTGAACTTCAGGGTCTCCCCGGCATCGAGGGTGAAGGTGCCCTGCAGCAACACCACCTGGTCTTCGATGACGATGTAGTTGAGCGGGCCGCTGGTCGGGCCCGTACCCGTATTCAGGATGACGAACTCGATGGAGTCGCCCAGGCAGGTGGCGCCGACTTCGATGTTGGCACCCGACCAGTTTTGGGTGGCCAGGCAGAAGCTGTCGGGAAAGATGCGAGCCTCCACACAGTGCGTCTGCCCCAGGACGGTCTCTTCGCAGCCCACCCCTACCTGCACCTGAAAGCTGCCCCGCTCCTGTGGCTGCACCGTACCCACATGGAACAGCACCCGCGGGCCATCCACCAGGATGGGCTTCTGAGTGGCGGAGCGGTACTCGAGGTCTTCATCGAGCAGGAGCTCCACGCGGGTTTGGGTGGCGGGCACGGTGCCGTAGTTGGCATACTGCACCGTATAGGTCGCTTCGAAGCAGCGGCGCAGGAACGGCGTCGAGACGGAAACCTCGAGCAAGGGGCACTGTACGATGGGGCGGACCGCAAAGTTCAGTTCGGCGGATTCCCCTTCGCCCAGTTCGAGGCGTTGCTCGGGGGTGCACAGCTCCCAGTAATCGGACACGGGGTGTGCCCGAATGCGATAGGTGCCCGCGGGAAGGTCCAGGCTGTATCGGCCCTGCTCATCCGTCAGAGCCAGATAGGATTCCTCCCCTTGAACCGCTTCGACCAGAAATTGGGGCAGGCCCGTTTGCTCGACGTCGAAGGTGCAGGCACCCTCGTCGGGCAGGACCTTTCCGAAGAGGCGGTTGGTATGCACGCGGCCGTCGAGGCCGGTTTTCAGCAAGAGCTGGTCGGTGTGGCCGCCGCGGCGGGTGGCGGTACCGGCCAGCACATAGCCCTCGCCGGTGAGGTAAAGCCCTTTGGCGGCCTTGTCCTCGCCCCAAACCTCGCCGTAGGTGTACAGCCATTGCAGGGTGGCGTCGAAGCCCAGCCCCGCCAGAAAGACCTGTGCATCGGCGGCGCCGTGCGGAACCAGCCGCCCGGCCAGAACGACGCCGGCGGCCTCGTCCTCGGCATTGCGCAAGGCGACGAAGCCTTCACCGCTTTCGCCCAGATTGTCCAGAATGTCAAAAGAAACCTCCTCCCCTTCGTCCTCGATGAGCAGCAACACCGGAGCCGTACCTCCAGCGGTTTCGGCATAACCCGTGACGGCATAGCCGACGGCGTGCACCCGCACGATGGAAGTTCCTGCTTCCTCGGCCGGGGTGCCGTACGTGCGCTGCCACATGAGCTGCCCCACCGTATCGGTGCGCATGATGAAGACCTCGGCTTGGCCTTGCTCGTACCCCTGCCCCACGGCGATGAAGCCGCCTTCGGGAGTGCAAATGAGGGCGTTGCCGAGGGTGCCGCCTTCGGGGGCGCGGGCGGTGGTCATCCACTCGAGCTCCCCCTCCGGGGAGGTTTTCAAAATGAAGGCGTCTTCGTTCAGACCGCCCGTGATGGCGAAGCCCAAATCCAGGGCTTGGCCCAGGTCGTTCGCCCAGCCGGGAAAGCT
>CAZBYX010000092.1:0-5447 GCA_964496055.1 uncultured Saprospiraceae bacterium | reverse complement strand
CCGCGAACGCTTTCGTTCGCATCGGTACCGAAATGCCGCACCCAGCCTTGCGCCGAAAGGACGACAGGCGCCCCCAGCAGGAGCAAAACGACGGCGAGCAGGCGAGTGCCTTTCATGGTACCTTGTGATTAGCTTCCCCAAATTTCACACAATAATAAAGATTCGCCAATGACAAATTTTGAAGTTTGTCAAAAACCCAATCGCTCGTTTGGCTAATTTTGCCGAAACCAATTCTTGCACACCCCCTCCCCCTCCCACCGCACAAACCCCAAACCATGTTTTGAAACAGCCCCCCATTTTCTTTGAGCCGTACGTCCAATTCCAGGAAATTCGAAGGGAAGCCGAAAAAAATTTTGACCCCCGAGAATGCCCCTCATTCCCGACGCCGTCGTCGAATTGAAACAACTTTTTCCATTTGTCAAACCCCCATCATGGACAAGAGCCTGCTGGCAGACGTCTTCCGGGCGATAAACCGCCACGAATTACCCGCCATGGAAAAGTGGGTGCGCTCGCCGGCGGTCAATCTGCGACCCAAGGTGGTGCACTTGTTCGAAGTGCTCGCCGAGTGGAAAGGGGAAGGTTGCCCGCCCCTGCGCAAGGAGGACGTGTTCGCCAAACTCTTTCCGGGGAAAACCTACGACGATGCCCGCCTGCGGCACGAGATGTCCTTCCTGCTGCAGTGCATCAAGCAGTTTTTCATCTGGCGGGAACTCAACGCCGACGCGGTGCAGGGGCGCATCTTGCTGTGCCGCCACCTGAACCGCCTGGGGTTGGAGCGGCTCTTCGAGCGGGAGCTGAACGGCGCCCGGGAGGCGCTGGAAAAACAACCCCTGCGCAACCATCACTACCACTTCCTCAAATACCAGCTCGCCCTGGAACAGCACAGCCAGGTGGCACAGCAGCGCCGCAGCGGGACGCTCCATCTCCAGCCCGTCCTCGATGAGCTGACGCGCTACTACCTGGCCGACCTGCTGCGCCATGCCTGCAACGTGGCCGCCCTGCCCGCCGCCAGCGCTGAATCCGTTGAGCTCCCCCTGCTGCCTGCCGCCCTCGCCCACCTCGAAACCACCACCGACCCCACCCCCGCCCTGGCCATCTACCTCCACGCTTATCAGGCCCTGCTTCAAGGCGAAGAGGGCGAAACGCACTACCGCCGCCTCAAGCACCTGTTGCTTCAGCATTGGGCGGCTTTCCCCCCCGAAGAGGCACGCGCCCTCTGCCTGCTCGCCATCAACTATTGCATCCGCCGGCTGAATCGAGGGGAACGCCCCTTCATCAAGGAAGCCTTCGAGCTGTTCCGTTTGGCCATCGAGCGCAATGTCCTGTTGGAAAACGACCGCCTCTCCCCCTTCACCTACAACAACATCCTCATGCTGGCCCTGGCCCTGAAGGAGTTCGACTGGGCATTCCGATTCCTGCAGGATTACCGCCCCTACCTGCCCGAAAACGAACGGGAGAATTTCTATCACTACAACCTGGCGGTGTACCATTTCCGGCGCTCGGAGTACGCCCGCGCCATGCGCCTCTTGCAGGGGGTCAAGCTGCGCGACAAACACTACAACCTCAACGCCCGGCGTATCCTGCTGCGCATCTACTTCGAGCTGGGCGAGTTCGAGGCGTTGCACTCCCTGCTGGGCAGCTTCTCCACCTATATCCGGCGGCAACAGGACCTGGGCTATCACGGGGAGATGTACCTCAACCTCATCCGCTTCACGCGCAAATTGCTGCGCTACGACCCCCAAAACGAGCGCCAGCGGGCCAAAATCCGAAGGGAACTGGAAAACACCCCCGCCGTGGCCGAACGGGAGTGGCTGTTGAAACAGTTGGACGAGAAGGTGTAAACCACGCCCCTAAAAGAGCAACTCCCCGATTCCTTTGCAAGCCTCCCGACAGTATTCCTGCCAGCGGTCGAGCACGATGCCGACGGCCGCGTAATCTTCCAGGGCCAACCCCACAGACTTGAAGAGGGTGATGGCTTCGTCCTGGGTGCGGCCCGGCACTTTGCGGCGGCACAGGGCGAAGAGGTCGCCCCGAAGGTCTTGGGGTGTGAGGATTCCGGTTTGGAGGGGGATGGCCAGGTCGCCGCTTTCTTTGGTGGCGGCTTCGAGGCTGTCGGCGTAAACCTGTGCCCGGCGCACGGCCTCGTCGTCGGCTTCCCGCATGTGGGGTTGGAAGGAGCCCACCAGGTCGAGGTGTTGGCCCGGACGCAGCCAGGCACCCCGCACGAGCGGTTCGACGCTGGAGGTGGCACAGCAGAGGATGTCCGCCCACCGGACACCAGCTTCGAGGTCCTTCTCCACTTTTACCTCGAAGACCTCCTTCCGCTTCAACTCCTTCGCAACCAGTTTGGCCTGGCTGCCCCGCCGCCCCCACACCCGCACCTCCCGGATGGGCCGCACCTGGGCATGAGCCCAGGCCATGTGGGGGGCCAGGCTGCCCGTGCCGACCAGGAGCAGGCGGGAGCTGTCGGGGCGGGAAAGAAAACGCGAGGCAAGGGCGGAGGTGGCGGCGGTGCGCAGGTTGGTCAGCATGGGAGCATCGAACAGAGCGACGGGGCTGCCGTCGGAAGCATCGAGCAACAGGTACAGCCCCTGAACGGTGGGTTTTTCCTTTCGGGGGTTCTTCTTGAAAACACTGACCACCTTCAAGCCCACGTATTCATCGGGCTTCCAGGCGGGCATGAGCAACAGGGTCTTGTCGCCTTTGTCATCGAGGGCATGGGCGTGCCGTTCGGGCATCCGGATGCCGTCGCGAAAGGCCTTCTCCAGGGCCTCGAGAAGCAGAGGCAGCTCGAGGTAGGTTTGGAGTTGCCAGGCATTGAAGTAAGGAATCATGGGCGGGACTTGGGGTCAGTAGTTGGAAACGAAGATTTCCGTGGCCCGCTGGTTGGGGGTGGGCTTCACGTTGCGCATGCCGTAGGTGAGCTTCCACTCCCGGATGCGGGCGAAGGAAAACAACTGCCGAATATACGGGCTATCGTCGTAAGTGATGAGCCAGCGATGAGGGCAGCGGCGCATGACGTCGGCGAAGCGCTCGTGGTCGAAAGCCTTGTGCAGGTGGCCGTTGCGGCCGTACAGGGCGGAGGTGGTGGCGGAGAAGTAGGGCGGGTCAAGAAAGAGGAAGACCTCCTCGCCGGGGGCGAGGACCACCTCCTCGTAATCCAACCGGGTGACGCGCACCCCCTGAAGCAGCGTGGCGGCGCGCGCGGCTCGTTCGATGCTGCTGTCGGTGAAGCGCTTGAGGAAGGCCTGGTTGCTGTACCCGCCGCTGTCGCTGGTGCCTGAAAAGGTGATGCGGTTGAGTACGAAAAAGGCGGCGGCGCGCTCCACCTCCGACCATTCGCCGCGGTCGGAAGTCAACAGGGCGTGCAGGGCACGGCCGTCCGAATAAGTGGCTTTCCAGGTGCGGACCTGCGCCAGCACTTCCTCGGGGTGGTCGCGCAGGTGCTTCCAGAAAAGAAAGAGGGGCTCGTAGAGGTCGTTGATCCAGAAGCGCGCTTCGGGGTGGTGCTGGCGGGCGTAGAGGAAGACCGACCCCCCGCCCACGAAGGGCTCCCGAAACTCGGCAAAGGACTTCGGGAGGCGTTCGGCGATGCTGCGGAGGGCTTTGCTCTTGCCCCCGGGGTAGCGCAGGGGTGTGCGGATCATTCCCATTCGGAGGTGAAGTGAAACTGAACTTTGGGGTGGTTTTCCCGGGCCATTTTCAGCATCCAGGGGCTGGGCGCCAGAAAGACCCAGCGCCCGTGTTTGTCCTTGGCCAGATCGCTTTTCCGGCGCTCGAGGAATTCCTTCAGGGCGGCTTCGTCGGTGCTGCTGATCCAGCAGGCCTTGTACAGGTTCACGGGCTCGTAGTCGCAGCGGGCGCCGTATTCGTGCTCCAGGCGGTACTTGATGACGTCGAACTGCAGGGCGCCCACCGTGCCGATGATTTTGCGGCCGTTCGTTTCGCGGATGAAGAGCTGAGCCAACCCCTCATCCATGAGCTGGTCCAGCCCTTTGTTCAACTGCTTTTGCTTCATGGGGTCCAGGTTGACCACATAGCGGAACTGCTCGGGTGAAAAGCTCGGAATGCCCTTGAAATGCAGAATCTCGCCCTCGGTCAGGGCATCCCCGATTTTGAAATTCCCCGAATCGTAGAGGCCCACCACGTCGCCGGGGTAGGCTTCGTCCACGACCGACTTTTTGGACGCCATAAAGGTAGTGGGGTTGGGGAATTTCATCTTGCGCCCCTGGCGCACGTGCAGGTAGTTGGTGTTGCGCTGGAAGATGCCCGAACAGACCCGCAGAAAGGCGATGCGGTCGCGGTGCTTGGGATCCATGTTCGCGTGGATTTTGAAGACGAAGCCGGCGAACTTGTCTTCCGTGGGCTCCACCACGCGCTCTTCGGTGATGCGGGGCAGGGGTGGGGGGGCGATTTCCACGAAACAGTCGAGCAATTCCTTCACGCCGAAGTTGTTGATGGCGCTGCCGAAGAAGACGGGGCTGAGCGCCCCCTCCAGGTAGGCTTTCCGCGTGAAGCGGGGGTACACCTCCTCGATGGTGTGCACCTCTTCGCGCAGCTCGGCGGCCGCGCTTTCCCCGATGTGGTGTTCGAGCTCGGGAGCGGCCAGGTCGTGGAATTCGATGACGTCTTCGTCGCTGCGCTTGGAATGGGGGCGAAACAGCACGAGGCTCTGCTCATAGAGGTTGTACACCCCCTGAAAACGCTGCCCCATGCCGACGGGCCAGCTCAGGGGCCGGACGTTCAGCTCCAGCTTGGCTTCGATTTCGTCCAGAAGGTCGAAGCCGTCCTTGCCCTCCCGGTCCAGCTTGTTGATGAACACGATGATGGGGGTCTTGCGCATCCGACAGACCTTGACGAGGTTCTCGGTCTGCTCCTCCACCCCCTTGGCTACGTCGATGACGACGATGACGCTGTCCACCGCCGTCAGGGTGCGGTAGGTGTCTTCGGCGAAGTCCTTGTGGCCCGGCGTGTCCAAAATGTTGATTTTCAAGCCCCGGTACTCGAAGCCCATCACCGAGGTGGCCACCGAGATGCCGCGCTGCTTCTCGATCTCCATGAAATCGGAGGTGGCCGTCTTCTTGATCTTGTTCGACTTCACGGCGCCAGCCACCTGAATCGCCCCCCCGAACAGGAGGAGCTTCTCCGTCAGAGTGGTCTTCCCCGCATCGGGGTGACTGACGATGGCGAAAGTGCGCCGACGCTCGATTTCTTTCCGTATTGCCATTTCCTGCTTCCTTGCAAGGCAAACGATGAACCCGGAAACCCAGTCCCCGGATCATCCCCCCTTTTCCAAAAATCGCGCAAAGGTAAGCAAAGCCGAATGCCTCCATGAATTCGGACAATGGACGAGGGGCAAGACATCGAAACACATGAAAATAGGTGGAGACAAGTTGAAATAAATTGAAGGTTCCGAGGTGTCAAGGTTTCATGGTGTCAAGGTGAGT
>CAZBYX010000091.1:0-12711 GCA_964496055.1 uncultured Saprospiraceae bacterium | reverse complement strand
CCCACCCAACTCTAAACTCTCCACTCTTAAACTCTCCACTCTATCACACCCCCACCCAACTCACAACTCAGAACTCACAACCCACAACCCGTCACGCGTCACGATTTCACGGTTTTACACAGGCCATCCGTCCCTCGTCAATTGCTTCGATCCACCAGGATGCTGAGTTGGAGGCCGTCGGGCAGTTCGATGCGTTCGCCGTCGGGGAGGTTTTCGACCAGGTCGAGGTGGGTGGCGAGCACTTCGTTTTTGATGTAGTCGCCGAAACGGAGGACGGCGGGCTCCACTTTCTCGTGCTTTTCGAGCAGGACGCGGACGCGGTCGGTGACGTTGAAGTCTTTGTTCTTGCGGATGTTCTGGATGCGGTTGACCAGTTCGCGGGCGGTGCCCTCGGCCAGGAGGCTGTCGGTGAGGGTGATGTCAAGGGCGACGGTGAGCAGGCCGTCGGAGGCGACGAGCAGGCCGGGGATGTCTTCGGCGGTGATTTCCAGGTCTTCGAGGCTCAGCTCGTAGCGGTTGCCGTTGACCTCGAGGGTGAAGCCTCCCTCGCGTTCGATGCGGGCGATTTCCTCGTTGCTGAGGTTGGCGATGATTTCGGCGGCGGCTTTCATGTCTTTGCCCAGACGGCGGCCCAGGGTCTTGAAGTTGGGCTTCACCCGCTTCTGGATGACGCCGGAAGCATCGGTCAGGTACTCGATTTCCTTGACGTTGACCTCGGAGAGGATGAGGTCGCGCACCCGCTCCACCTGTTCCTGGAAGGAGGGGTCGAGGATGGGCAGGAGGATTTTCTGCAGGGGCTGGCGCACGCGGATCTTCTGCTTCTTGCGCAGGCTGAGCACCAGGCTGGAGATGCGCTGGGCGTAGTTCATGCGCTGCTCCAGCGCCAGGTCGATTTTGTCTTCTTCGGGCACGGTGAGGGCGGTCAGATGCACGGAGTCGTGGCGCAGAGGGGTGTTGTGCCGGCGGGCTTTTTCGCGCACCGGCTCGCTGAGGTTGCGGTAGAGCCACTCGGAAAAGAAGGGCGCCACCGGAGACATGAGCTGCGCGGTGACCATCAGGCACTCGAACAGGGTCTCGAAGGCGGCGCGCTTGTCCTCCGACATTTCGCTCTTCCAGAACCGGCGCCGGTTGAGGCGTACGTACCAGTTGGACAGGTCGTCCACGACGAATTGCTCGATGCCCCTGCAGGCCCGGGTGGGCTCGTAGTCGTCCATCGCGGCGCGGTACTCCTTGACGAGGCTGTTCAGGCGGGAGAGGATCCAGCGGTCGATTTCGGGGCGCTGCCCGACGGGGATGATGTCCAGCTCGTCGATGGCGAAGCCGTCGATGTTGGCGTATCCGGCGAAGAACTTGTAGGTGTTGAACAGGGTGCCGAAGAACTTGTTGCGGGCTTCGACCACCCCGTCGAGGTCGAATTTGAGGTTTTCCCAGGGGTTGGAGTTGGAGATCATGTACCAGCGGACGGCATCGGCGCCGTAGGTTTCGATGGCTTCGAAGGGGTCCACGACGTTGCCCAGGCGCTTGGACATCTTCACGCCGTTCTTGTCGAGCACCAGCCCGTTGCTGATGACGCTTTTGAAGGCCACGCTGTCGAAAACCATGGTGGCGATGGCATGCAGGGTGTAGAACCAGCCGCGGGTCTGGTCCACGCCTTCGGCGATGAAGTCGGCGGGGAAGTTTTCGCGGAATTTCTCCTGGTTTTCGAAGGGGTAGTGCCACTGCGCGTAGGGCATGGAGCCGCTGTCGAACCAGACGTCGATGAGGTCGAGCTCGCGGCGCATGGGCTTGCCGCTTTCGGAAACCAGGACGATGTCGTCGATGTAGGGGCGGTGCAGGTCTTCGGGGACGGACTGGTGCAGGCCCAGCGCCCGGTTGGCTTTTTCGATTTCGAGGCGCAGTTCTTCCACCGAGCCGATGCATTTTTCTTCGGAGGCGTCTTCGGTGCGCCAGATGGGCAGGGGGATGCCCCAGTAGCGGGAGCGCGACAGGTTCCAGTCCTGCAGGTTTTCGAGCCATTTGCCGAAGCGCCCTTCCCCTGTGGAGGCGGGTTTCCAGCGGATGGTCTTGTTCAGCTCCACCATGCGGTCTTTCAGGGCGCTGGCGCGGATGAACCAGCTGTCGAGAGGGTAGTAGAGGACGGGTTTGTCGGTGCGCCAGCAGTGGGGGTAGTTGTGGACGTACTTGGCCACGTTGAGGGCTTTGTTTTCCTTCTTGAGCTTGACGGCGATGTCTACGTCCACGTCGGTGTAGTCGGGGTCGTCGGTGTAGTTCTTGACGTAGCGGCCGGAGAATTCGCCGACGGTGTCCTTGAATTTGCCCTGCCGATCGACGAGGGTGAGGGTGCCGATGCCGTTGGCTTTGGCGGCGCGGCGGTCGTCGGCGCCGAAAGAAGGAGCGGTGTGAACGACGCCCGTGCCGTCTTCGGTGGTGACGAAGTCGCCCAGGATGACGCGGAAGGCGTCGGTGGCGCCGTCCAGGGGTTCGATGGGGTTGCCGAAGTCGAGCAGTTGCTCGTAGCGGATGCCTTCCAGCCGGCGGCCCGGGAAGGGAGCGCTTTTTTCCAGCACCGGGGGCTTTTTGCTCTTGCTCTCGCCTTCGGCGAGCCAGCGCCCGACGAGCTCTTCGGCCAACACGACGCTGACGGGCTGCTCGGTGTAGGGGTTGATGGTTTTGACCTTGACGTAGTGGATGTCCGGACCGACGGTCAGGGCCGTGTTGGAGGGGAGGGTCCAGGGGGTGGTCGTCCAGGCCAGGATGCGCACGTCCTCGCCCGCTTCGTCGAAGAGGAAGGCGCTGCGCTCGTCTTTTTTGACCTTGAACATAGCCACCACGGTGGTGTCCTTCACTTCGCGGTAAGCCCCCGGCATGTTGAGCTCGTGGGAGCTCAAACCCGTGCCCGCCCCCGGCGAATAGGGCTGGATGGTGTAACCCTTGTAGAGCAGGCCCTTGTCGTAGAGCTGCCGCAACAACCACCAGACGGATTCGATGTAGTAGTTCTCGTAGGTGATGTAGGGGTTTTCCAGGTCCACCCAGTAGCCCATCTTGACGGTGATCTCGTCCCAGAGGTCTTTGTAGCGCATGACCGTCTCGCGGCACTTGCGGTTATACTCCTCGATGGAGATTTTCTTGCCGATGTCTTCTTTGGTGATGCCGAGCTCCTGCTCGACGGCCAGTTCGATGGGCAGGCCGTGGGTGTCCCAGCCGCCTTTGCGCTCGACGCGCTTGCCGAGGAGGGTCTGGTAGCGGCAGACGAGGTCCTTGATGGTGCGCGCCATGACGTGGTGGATACCCGGCTTGCCGTTGGCCGAAGGGGGGCCTTCGTAGAAGACGAAGTTGTTTTCAGCGGGGCGTTCCTCCACGCTGCGGCGAAAGACCTCGTTTTCCTCCCAGAAGCGCAGCACCTCCCGATCGATGGAGGGCAAGTCGAGCGTTTTGATTTCGCGGTACATGGGCTGGCGGTTAGATTGTTCTGAATCAGCGTCTTACGAATGGATTCTTTTTGCAACTCCCCTCCGGAAAAGCGGGCGCAAAAATAGCCAAACAAAAAAGCTCTGGCAAATCCGCAATCTGCCAGAGCTTTCGTTTCCCTTGAACGCCACCCTCACAGATTGCGGGGCAATCCGTCGATAATGATGGCGATGATGATGGGCTTGGGAAGCATGTTCACCATTGAATTGAGCTGCAAGTATAGGGTTTATTGTTCGGCCGGGCAAGGGTTTGGCGGTGGGCGGGAGGGGGGGATTGCCGGCCCCTGCATGGGAAAGCAGGATGCAGAGCCCTTCCGGGCTCAATGGCTTCGTCGGTGGGGTCCTTCGATGGAGGACAGCTCGGGTGCAGTTGGGGTCGGGAGGGGGTGCAGCGCCTGGTTGAGGGTTTGGGCCAGGGCATAGCCCACGCGTCGGTTGTATTCCGCGTTGGGGTGGCCGTCCACGGGGAGATAGAAGGCCGGGTCCAGCGGAGGGGGGTTCCCAAGGACTTCAGAGACGTAAAGCACCGGCACGCCGGCCTGCTGCAGGCGCTCGGCTATGGCGTCATAACCCGGCACGGCCCCTTCGTAGTCGGGCTCCACCAGGAGGTGAAAGGCGGCTCCCTGCCGCTGCAACAAGTTGTTCATTTGCAGGAGGATGCGGGTGGTGAGCTCCACATCGGCATCCGAAATTTCTGGGGCTGCGGAGCGAAAAAGCAGGCGGCAGAGGTTCGAATTGTGCCACACATTCAACACCCGCCGAACGACTCGATGGCGGAAGTACCAGGGCTTTCCGTCCTGGAAACTGCCGGCGAGGCCGACGCTGTCTCCCACCGGCTGGTAGCGAGGGCCCTGGTGATCCCAGGAGGTTTTTCCGGCGGCTCGCCGCACGTGGTCGGCGATGAGCAGATAGAAGGCATGCTTTTCGGCGGCGTTTTGAAAAGCGCTGTCCCGAGGCACCAGCTCCTCCACGATGCGCAGCGCCTGGTGCGGCCCGTAGCCGTGGAAGCCGAAATTGCGGACGCGGTACCTTCTTCCGGCGGCTTCGTTGAAGAAAAACGGGAGGGTTTGGTCGTCGTTCAGCCCCTCGCCGAAAGTGAAGGACCCCCCGAAAAACAGCGCCCAGGCGTCGCTTTGCTCGTTCGAGTTGGGGGTGTGGCGCTGCCCCTCCTTCAGGGTGTAGGTGACGTCGTAGAGCATCCGGTCGCCGTAGAATTTTCGGGAGGTGACGCGGGCGTTCGGATCCCGGGGGCCGTAGCCGAGCAAGGGATGGTCGGCCGAATACCCCAGTCGGTAGCTGCCTTCCCAGTAAGCCTTCTCCTCCGTAACCCCCACCCATCCCAGAGCCAGCTCGAAGGCGCCCAAAAGCCCCAGCATCATGCTCAGATTGAAGGCGACCACTTTCCAGCGCTGGTTTTTCAGTCGCCAGGCGAACCAACCCATCAGCACCGCGGCGCCGAATAAAGCCAACGCCAGTCCGTATAGCAGGAAAATGTTTTTCAGAACGACCATGCGGGAAACCTTTATAGCGCCGGTGAATGAAGATGAAAATAACGCAAGGAGGATTAGAGGATTTGCGGAACCGAGAAACCAAAGGGAATCTGCCCCCCTGAAATGTATTCAACCTGAATCACCGAACCTTTACTTCCAATCAGCGCGCCCCGGAGAGCGAATCCAGGAAAAGGGGCGCGTGTGGAAGGCATTTGCGGAAGCCGTGAGGAGCCAGTGCGAGGAGGGATGGTAAAGATAGCATTTCCGGGAAAGAAAGAGGAACCGCTTCAACGCAGGAAGAACCCGTGCCGAAAGGGGTCGCGTGCGTCCAGGTGAAATTCGGCGGAGCCCGTGATGAAAGCCTGCCCCTCCACTTCGGGGATCACGGCCGGGTAAGGCCCGTAAGGCACGGTGTCCAGCACCCGCCCTCGAAACACACTGCCCAAGATGCTCTCGATGCGCAAGAAGTCCCCGATGCCGATTTCCTTGCGGGCATGGTGGATGGCCAGGCGCCCCATGACGCCGGAACCGGTGGGGCAGCGGTCCACCTCCCCTTCGGCGAAGACGCAGACGTTGCGGCTGTCCACGCCCGGGCTCACGGGCCCGCCGATGAAGATGGTTCCGTAGAGGAAGCCCAAATCCGCCTCGAAGGGATGGACGATGGGCCGGGCGGCCATGACCGCGCGTTTGATTTGCATGCCCCGCCGGATGAGCAGCCCGTAATTTTCGGGTGTGAGTTCGAGTCTGAGGGATGCGGCGTCCACATAAGCGTAGAAGGCGCCCCCATAGGCGAGATCGTAGCGCAGGCGCCCCAGCTCCGGCACCTCCACTTCCGCGTCCAGTTCCACGACGAAAGAGGGCACCCCTTCGAAGCGAACGGAAGCAACCCGCCCCCCTTCCACCCGGGCAAAGGCCTGAATGCGGCCGCAGGGAGCATCCATGACCACCCGGGTTTCGGGCTCTTGCCGCTCCACCCACTCCATTTCGACGGCAAGGGTGGCCATGGCAATGACGGCGTGCCCGCACATGGTGCTGTACCCTTCGTTGTGCAGAAAAAGCACCCCGAAATCGGCGCCCGGGTCATTGGGAGGCACGATGAGGCAGCCGTACATGTCGGCATGGCCGCGGGGTTCGTGCATCAAGGCCCGGCGCAGGTGGTCCAGGTGCTCGCGCACGTAGCGCCGGCGTTCCAACACATTCTTTCCGGGAATGGGGGGGTACCCCCCCAGAATGACGCGCAGGGGCTCGCCGCCGGTGTGCATCTCGATGGTTCGCAGGACGGGCCCCTCACTGGCGGGGCGCCGGTGCAGGCGGTGCTGGATGCGTTCGTAGGTGGTCATGGTGCGAGGTTAGAGAATCAGCTCATCGTAGGGCAACAAGGTGTGGAGCCCTTTACGGGCGAAGTACCTTTCGGTTGCGGGGGCATCCCAGGGGCTGCTGACGAGGGCGAAGTCGCCGCCCCAGGCACCCAGGGATTTGACGGCGCCGGGAAAATCGGAAAATCTTTGGAGCTGGAGCGGGATGCACCCCAGCAGCTCGCCGACGAGCCGCTCGTGTTCGCGCAGCAAAGCCTCGAAGGTGGAGGGGTCGTCGGCACTCAGCAATTGGCGGGTCAGGCTGCTGAAGCGAGGCGTCCATTGTTCCGGGTGAGCGACGCGCTTGCGGTAGCGGGCGATTCCCTGGCGGGAGTCTTGTTTGCGACCGAGGTGGAGGAAGAAGAGCCTGTGGCGGAAGGGCGGGTGGAAGGAGACCCTTTCGAACCAGGGTTCGGGGGTTCGCTGAAAGAGGATGGGCCCGTCGGCTTCGGCGCAGGCCAGGTCGTAGCCCGAGCCGCCGAAAGACTTTTCCAGCAAGGCAAAGGGAGAGACCCCTGCCCACCGGGCCAGGGCGGCCACGAGGGTGGAACTGCTGCCCAGCCCCCAGTCGAGCGGGAATTCCAGCTCGGTGCGCACGCGCCGGCCCCTGCGGGTTTGGAGGAAAGCGGGTTGGAGGGTTTGAGCCGCTTGCAGAAGCGCTCGGAGACGCTCGGCGGTGGGCGCATCGGTGAACGCCAGGGGCTTCAAATCGGGCAGGCGGAAGCGCCCCTCGAACCAGCGCCCGCCGGCGGGGTCGTAGCTTTCCCAGTGCAGCAGGCTTTCTTCGTGCAGGGGGAAAACTTTCAGGGATTGCCCGAGCTGGCAGGGCAGGGCGAGGGCCAGCGCGCCGTCGAGTACGAAATATTCGGCGCTGAGCAGGACTTTGCCGGGGCTGCGGGTTTCGAACAGGGGGGCGGGTTTCACTTTTTCAGGGTGGCGACTTTGGAGGGCAGGGGCTGGCTGCGCAAGCCTTCGAGAAACTCCCGGACGGCGGTGAAAGAGACGGTCTTGTCCTCGAAGTGCCGCAGGGCGGCCTGGATTTCCCGTTGGGAGGCGCCCAGGTGGTTCAACACGTTCATCAGGTGCATCTTCATGTGCCCCTGCTGGATGCCGGTGGTGACGAGGGAACGCACTGCGGCGAAGTTTTGGGCCAGGCCGACGGCTCCGATGATTTCCATCAGTTCGCGGGCTCCGGGGTTGCCCAGCAGCTCCATGGAGCGCCGCGCGATGGGGTGCAGGGTGGTCAGGCCGCCCACGGTGCCGACGGCCAGGGGCAGGTCCAGCTCGAAGCGGAAGGTATCGTCTTCGAGGGTGCAGTGGCTGAGGCTGCGGTATTGGCCGTCGCGGGCGGCATAGGCATGCCCGCAGGCTTCCACGGCGCGGAAGTCATTGCCCGTGGCGAGCACCACGGCATCCACCCCATTGAAGATGCCTTTGTTGTGGGTCACGGCGCGGTGGGGGTCCAGGTGAGCGATGCGGATGGCTTTGTGAAACTTTTGAGCGAAGCGGCGGGCGTCCAGCCCTCCGGGGAAGCTGCCGAGCGCTTCGATGGGGCATTCCACCCAGGCCTGGACGCGGCACTCGGGGGTGTAATTCGACAGGATGCACATGATGACCGTCAGGTCGTGCTCGCTTTCGGTGAAGGCCGGGTGCTCGTCGGCGAAATTGACCAGGGTGCGGCCGAAGCTTTCCAGCACGGAGTTGATGAAGTTGGCCCCCATGCTGTCGCAGGTTTCGAAGGTGACCAGGAGCTGGCGGTAGCCGGGCTCCAGCTCGCTTTTGTCCAGCAGTTGGATGTCGAGCACGCCGCCGCCCCGTTGTTCCATGTTGCGGGTCAGGGGGGCGGCGTCGCGCAGGAGGGCCTGTTTCAACTCCGGGAAGGCGGCCCGGAACTTGGCGAAATCCCCATCCCAGGTGAAGTGCACCTGCCCGATTTTCTGCGTATCGAGGACGCGGGCATGGAAGCCCCCCCGGCTCAGCCAGAATTTGGCCGCCGAGGCGGCCGCCGCCACCACCGAGCTCTCCTCGATGACCATGGGCACGCAGTAGGTCTTCCCGTTGATGAGGAAATTGGGGGCCACCCCGTAGGGCAACAGGTAATTGCTGACGGTGTTTTCGCTGATGTTGTCCAGCAGGCGCTGTTGCTCCTCGTCGCGGTGCCAATAGCTCATCAGCTCCCGCATGGCCGCTTCGGGGTCGCGGAAAAAGTTTTCCACCATCCACTTGATTTTGCTGCGCTTCGACAGCTTCGAAAACCCCGATATGGTCTTGTCGATTTTCATCTTTTTGTGTTTCGTCTCACTAAACCTCTAACCCCCCACTCTCACCCTCCCCTCTCTCACCCTCACCCCTCACCCCCTGCTCACTGCCCCCTGCTCACTGCTCACTGCCCACTGCCCACTGTCAACTGCCAACTGCCCCCTGCTCACTGCTAAGGGCGCACCCTGAGGAAAGCGCGGGCCAGCTCCAGCCCCCGGATTTGGCTGTCCACATAGGCGGCGAGCTCCTCGTAGCTGCCCCGGGCATGGCGCAGGAAGGCGGAAGCCTGCCCGTAAACGGCCGGCAGGGTGGATTTTTGAAGGAGGTAGTAGCCATCGAGGAAGTTTTTCACTCCCCCTGAAATGATGAGCCGGCGGCACAGGCAGCGTTCGCCCAGTTCTTCGACCAGGGCGTTCACCCATCGGAGCATGGAGAGGGCGTCGTGCCCCACGTGGGTCAAACATTCATACGCTTCCTGTTTCATTTGGGTGCTGCGCAGCAATTCCACCATCGAAAAGTTCGTGCCCCCGTTGGCGGCGAAATCGAGGGCGGCCAGCGGCAATTGCAACAGGCGGTGCAGGCTTTCGGGCCCCATGCCCTGCCCCACCTCCTTGACGATGACGGGATAGTCGGCGACCTCGAGCAGGCGTTCGAGGGTTTCGACGGGCGGGTGGTGCAGGGCGTCCCCTTCGGGCTGGAGCCATTCCTGCAGGGGGTTGACGTGCACGATGAGGCCGTCGGCCTGGAGCTTGCCGAGCAGAGCCTCGATGTCCTTCAGGCGGCGGCGCTGGGCCAGCTCCTCCACTTGTGCGATGCCCAGGTTGGCGAAGAGGGGTCGCTCCTCCCCGATGAGGGGGCGCACGGCGAAGTCCTCTATGTGTTCGTCGTCGTAGAGCAGGGCGCGGCAGGAACCCAAGCCCATGCCCATGCCGAACTCGCCGCAGGCGCGTGCCAGGTTGTGGTTGATGAGGCGGGCCCACTCCGTCCCTCCCGTCATGCTGGACACCCAGAGCGGAGCTTTCAGCCGTTTGCCCAGAAAGTCCATTTCGGGCCAGGAGCCCCTTTCGGGGTGAGCGCTCAGCAGGGGCTCGTAGTGGAAGCGTTCGTCCAGCTCCCCGGAAGCGATTTGGGACTCGAAGGCCAGGGCGATGTGGTCGCGTTTGCGTGCCACGGCCGTGGGGTCGGGGGGAGCAGTTTGACGTTCGGGTTTGGCCATCGCAATGGAGGTTGATGCGGTGCAAAGTTAGGGGTTCCGGGGCAGACAGGGGGGGCGCGCGTTTTTGGGTTTGCGCAAGTGGAAAGCATTGCCCTACCTTTGCGCATGGAAAACAAAAAAGGTAGCAACGATAAGTTTGGCTGGGAAGGGCTGACCTTCGACGACGTCCTTTTGGTGCCCGCCTATTCCGAGGTCTTGCCCCGCGATGTGGACATTTCCTCCCAACTCACCCGCGAAATCCGCCTCAACACGCCCATCGTCTCCGCCGCCATGGATACGGTGACGGAGAACAAGCTCGCCATCGCCATCGCCCGCCAAGGCGGCATCGGCATCATCCACAAAAACATGAGCATCGAGGAGCAGGCCGAGCAGGTGCGCAGCGTCAAGCGCTCCGAAAGCGGCATGATCATCGACCCGGTCACGCTCGGCGTGGACGCTCGCGTCGGCGATGCCATCCAGCTCATGAAGCGCTTCAGCATCGGCGGCATCCCCATCGTGGACGAGCAAAACAAGCTCATCGGCATCCTCACCAACCGAGACCTGCGCTTCGAAAAAAACCTCAACCGCCCGGTCAAGGAGCTCATGACCAGCGCCAACCTCGTCACCGCCCCCGTCGGCACCACCCTCGAACAAGCCCGCGACATCCTGCAGCGCCACAAAATCGAAAAGCTCCCCGTGGTGGACGACCACAACACCCTCGTGGGCCTCATCACCTACAAGGACATCATGAAGGTGGAAGATTACCCCTTCTCCTGCAAGGACTCCCTGGGGCGCCTCGTCGTGGGGGCGGCCGTCGGCGTCACCTCCGACATGCTGGAACGGGTGGACGCCCTGGTGCAGGTGGGGGTGGATGTGATTTGTGTGGATACCGCCCACGGCCACTCCCGCGGCGTTTTGGAAGCCGTGAAGACCATCAAGCGGCGCTTCCCCGACCTGCAGGTCATCGGCGGCAACATCGCCACCGCCGAAGGGGCCAAAGCCCTGGTGGAAGCGGGTGTGGACGGTGTGAAGGTGGGGGTGGGGCCCGGCAGCATTTGCACCACCCGGGTGGTGGCCGGGGTGGGCGTTCCGCAGCTGTCGGCCATTTTCCACGCCGCCCAGGGCGTGGCCGGCACCGATGTGCCCCTCATCGCCGACGGGGGCGTGCGCTATACGGGCGACATCGTCAAGGCCCTGGCCGCCGGCGCCAGCACGGTCATGGCCGGGGGGCTGTTCGCCGGAGTGGAGGAAGCCCCCGGTGAGACGGTCATCTTCGAGGGGCGCAAGTTCAAAATCTACCGCGGCATGGGTTCCCTCGGTGCCATGAAAGAAGGCTCCAAGGACCGCTATTTCCAGGACGTGGAAGACGACATCAAGAAGCTGGTGCCCGAAGGCATCGAGGGGCGGGTGCCTTACAAGGGCACGGTGGCGGAGGTCATGGTGCAATACATCGGGGGCTTGCGGGCGGGCATGGGCTATTGCGGCGCCCGCACGGTGAAGGACCTGCAAAAAGCCCGTTTCGTGCGCATCTCTTCGGCCGGCGTCACCGAGAGCCACCCCCACAACATCACCATCACCAAGGAAGCCCCCAATTACAGCCGGCGCTGAGCCCTTAGCGATCACAAGCCCGCCGTAACTCCCGGATGGCGGCCTCCTCGTCCGACAGGAAGTCGAAGAAAGATTCCAGGTAGTGCAGGGCGTCTTTGCGCACGGGCTTGCGAAGCAGGTCGCAATCGCGCACCAGCCCCAGCACTTCTTCCCGCTTGCCCAGGAAGTACCCCACTGCAAAGGCCCATTCCTCCTCGCTATGGCAGAAGCCCTGATAGATGCGTTGCCGCACCGACGCAATGCCCAGCGAAGGGTGGGGGGTGGCGTAGGGCGCATGCACGAAGCCTGACCAGTCGAAATCGTACGGCACGACTACCGGTTCCTGGGCCCCTTCCCGCAGGATGGCCTTCACATTGTGCAGCTTGGGAAGCCCCCAGTCCGAGTTTCCGATCATGTACTGGAACAGGGCCGTGACCAGGATTTGCCGACCCACCTCCGGGTAGCGGGCGAATTCTTCGGCATTCAACTCCCGGCTGGAGCGCCGGTCCGCCAGAGCGTCCACATCTTCGATGAAGAAGCCCCAGCGCTCGAAGGGCTTTTTCCGCCCCCCGGCGTCCACGTAGCGGATGCGTGCCAGGCGCACCCGGAAACTGTTCTGGGTGAAGAGCTGGTACAACCGGTAGGCGAGGTACTCTTTGAGGGTGTACTGCTGGAAGTTTTCCCAGTTGCGGCAATGGGTGACCAGCTTGAGACGCTCTTGCCCCTCGAAGGGGCTCTGCTCCAATCCTTCGGAGGGGAAACGAACCCACAGAGGAGGGAAATCGCAGATGAATTCCTGGCGGCGGGAGTTGCCCCGGGCCTGCACCTCCACCTGCCACACCTGCCCGGAGTCGGGCAAGGAGAGCCGGGCGGGCAAGGGGGCGGGCTCCGGCTTTTGGGCTTCGGCGCGCAGTGCCTGCCAGTCGCTTGTCAGTTCGAGGTGTAGGGGCGTTTGTTCTTCGAACAACTGCGCATCACCCCGCAACGTGGGAAACAAAAGAAGGCCAACAACAAGCGGCAAAAAGCCTTTCATGATGAAAGAATTGGTGGGCAATGCCAGCAAGATACGACGAATCGGGAAGGGGGGGCGGGAGCCTAAGTCTCGGCGTGACTTCAAGTCACGCCGAGACGGTTGCGATCATGTGCAGTGAATTTCGAGGGTTTGGAACCGAATCAGAGGGAAACCTGGGTGATGGTGGCCCTGTTGCCGTTGCCGCTTTGCAGGACGGTGGCGCTGGCGTTGATGGCGTTCATCTGCTGGATGTTGGCGGCGTTGTTCATGCCGCTCTGCATCACGAATGCTTGGGCGTTGAAGGTGTTCACCTGAGCGATGGTGGCGTTGTTGAAGTTGCCGTTCT
>CAZBYX010000090.1:0-12831 GCA_964496055.1 uncultured Saprospiraceae bacterium | reverse complement strand
TGGAAGCGGCATGCCCCCGCCCGACCGTTGAGCCAGTCCAGCACATAATCCAGCCTCGGACTGGCTTGCTCACTGAAAACCAGGATGCGCATGGCGATGCTTTGGGGGCGTAAAATGAAAATTCCCCTCCCCTTGTGCAAAATTGTGCCTACCTTGTTACTTCCATTCGCTCAAATTCCTATTTTCGGCACATCAAGAAGCCCGCAAATCGGCTCGATTTTTCAGAGGCTTTGAACGTTTCGCCGACTCGAAAGACCCAAAGGCCGAGGCACGCGAAGCACCGCATGCGGGGAGGCAAAAAAGAAGGTCCACGGGGACTCACAGTCCCTTGCTCATCCCCAAGCCAGCCCAGTCCAGCCTGCCCCTTCGCTCATTCGCTGTTTTCAAACCTGGACTTTTCGAATTCGATTCACTCATCAACCGCGCCATGGGAAAGGAAAATCCAACGAAAGACCCATTCGGGGAAATCAGCATCATACGAGACATCCTCGTGGGGCCGCAGCTGGCCGAATTGCGGCAAGGCATCGAAGCCTTGCAGGCCGAACAAGCCGAACAAAAGAAAGACCTGGCCCAACGATTGAAAAAACTCGAGGACCAACTGAACAAGCGCCTCGAAGCCCTGGAAGAGCAAACCCGGCAACGATTCGAAGCGCTCGAAAAACACCTGGAAGCCAAGTTCCAGGAGCTCGAGTCCAAGCTGAATGAAAAGAGTGAATCCGACAAAAAGACGGTCGGTCAAATCATGGAGGAAATGGCCAAGCGACTCATCAATCAATGAAAAGCACCACCCCCCAGACAAGGCACCCGGCAGCCGTGCGGCCCAGCGATGAGTCCCGCCTCTTCTTTCGGCTCAAACACATCCTGCTGAAAGAGGACCGGGAGGAGCTGGAGCGCCTGCGAGCCAGCCTCGAAGACCCGCAATGGCTGGAGTCCCGCGTCGGGCCCCTCATCGACGAGCGCCTGGCCTTTCTGAAGAAGAACTTCCCCAAGGAGTTCAGGCTGGCGGTGGAAAAAATCGTGGACCAAAAAATAGCCTCCAGCCAGGATGCCCTCATCGAAGCCATCTCCCCCCACCTGATGAAGATGGTGCGGGCCTTCATTCAGCATCAGTTCACCCTCTTGCGCGAAAACATCGAGCAGCAATTGCGGAAGCTGTTCAACACCGGCCCCCTGGGGCGCCTGCGCCTCCTGCTGTTCGGCATCGAACCCGAAACCCTGGCCACCACCTACCTGGGGAAAATCGGAGCCGCCCAGGTGGAGGAAATCTACGTCGTCGAGCAGCATTCGGGCATCTTGCTGGGCAGCGCCTCCCGCACCGACAAACCCGACCTGGACCTGGTGGCGGGCATGCTGACGGCCATCAAATCCTTCGCCGAGGATGCCTACCAGCAAGGGCGCCAACACCTGGAAATGATTGCCTATGGCGAGTTTTCCATCTTCATCCAGAACTTTCCCACCTACTACATCGCGCTGGTCACCAAGGGGGAGCTCACCACCTCCGAAAGGCAGTGGCTTTCGGAAAAGCTCATCGAATTCGCCCGCAACGAATTGAACTTCAACCTGAAAAAACCCGACGGCAGCAGCAACCTGCTCATCCGCAGAAAACTTCAACAACACTTTTTTTCGGAAAGTAAGTCTGCCTGACATTTCATCACCCCCGGCTGTGTTCGTCCTGCCCTCATCGGCACCCACTTACTTTCAGCCGCCACACCCAGCCGAATCATGATCAGCAAGAAAGTCGTCTTGACCGGCCCACTCGGCGTAGGCAAAACCTCCCTTTTCAACCGCTTCCTCTACCAGCGCTTCAGCAAGGAATACCTCAGCACCATCGGAGCCAAAATCGACAAGAAAGTCCTCGACATCGAGGGCCGGGCCCTGACCCTCATGGTCTGGGACATCGCCGGCGAAGTCGCCCAGAAGCAGGTCCCCCTGTCCTACTTTCTCGGGGCAAGTGGCATTATTTATGTTTTTGATTTGTCGCGACCGGCCACCTTCCTCAATATGAAGCAGGACCTGGACTACCTGCGCCAAATCTTGCCCGGGGTGTGTTTGAAGGTGGTGGGCAACAAAACGGACTTGCTCGAAGCGGAAGCCCTCGCCGAAGTCCTGAATCAAATACCTCACCCACCCGATGTGCTCACCAGTGCCAAAACCGGCGAGAACGTCGAAACCCTTTTCCAAGACTTGGGCCGCGCCTTGCTGGACACTTCGCTCCCTTCCTGAGGCGCTTGTCCGGGCTCCGATTGTCACTTGGGGAACAACCAGGGGCGAATCCGACGGGAAATCCTTCGGCTCCAGCCAAATGGGAATTAAAAAACCGTCAATTTTTGGGGGAATGGATTAATTTTAGGTGAACATTTCACCCCCGGCGCTGTCTTTACTTCAAGATTTTGACCTATGAGGAGGATTCTTACCCTTGGTGTTTTGCTTTGCTGGGCGGCTCTTCTGAGTGCCCAGAGCGTCTTGCAACCCCGGCAAGTGGACGAAGGTCTCAAAGGGGTGGTCTATTCGCAGGAATTCGGGCTCAACGTCCGGGTGCATTCCAACGGTTTTGCCATCGGCGTCGATTTCGGTCGCATCAAGACGTACTACCTGACGCGTTTTCTCCATTTCGAACTCGGGGAGCTGAAGCACCCCCGCGAAACCCGCCAAAGCAAGGACCTGCCCAGCAATTTCACCACCAAAGTCGCCCGGGCTTACAAATTCGGCAAGCAAAACAACCTGTACGTGCTGCGCGGAGGGGTGGGCTACAAGCGTTACTTCAGCGAGAAAGCCAAACGCAAGGGCGTAGCCGTCGGCATCGCCTACGAAGGGGGCGCCACCCTGGGTTTGCTCAAACCCTATTACCTCGAAATCTTCCCCCTGGAAATCAACACCCCCAACCCGACCCCGATCAGCACCCGTTACTCCGAGGAGGATGCCGCCCTGTTTCTCGACAACACCCGCATCTACGGCGCCTCGAGCTGGACCAAAGGCCTCAGCGAACTCTCCGTCGTGCCCGGCTTGCACGGCCGGCTCAGCCTCCATTTCGATTGGGGGGCTTTCGACGAGTACATCAAAGCCCTCGAAGTGGGCATCATGGCCGACGTCTTCACCCGCAAGATGCCCATCATGGTGGAGGTGGACAACGTGGAGAATAAGCTCTACTTCCTCAATGTTTTCCTAAATTTGCAGTTCGGCAAGCGGTGGTGATTGCGCCCCGCCCTCATTCGGCGAAACGATGCGGTCTGCTGCGGGCCGCATCGTTTTTGTCGTTACTCCAAACGCCCCGAAGCGATGCATGAATTGCCCATCGTCGAGAAGCCGGAGCCCCGGCGGCGCCGCCCCGAGTGGTTGCGCGTCAAGCTGCCCATTGGGAAGGATTACCAGCGGGTGCGCCGCATCGTGGACGAGTACCGGCTGCACACCATCTGCCAGAGCGGCAATTGCCCCAACATGGGCGAATGCTGGGGGGCCGGCACCGCCACCTTCATGATTCTGGGCAACACCTGCACGCGCTCCTGCTCCTTCTGCGCCGTCAAAACGGGGCGCCCCCCCGAATACGACGAGGACGAACCCCGGCGCGTGGCGGAAGCCATCCGCCTCATGGGGGTCAAGCATGCCGTCATCACCAGCGTCAATCGGGACGAACTCAAAGACCGCGGCGCCGAAATCTGGTACCAGACCGTCCGCCTGACCAAAGAGCTCTGCCCCGAAACCACCATCGAAACCCTCATCCCCGACGTCAAAGGCACCTGGTGGGCCCTGGAGCGCATGATTTCCGCCGGGCAGGAGGTCGTCTCGCACAACATGGAAACCGTGGAGCGGCTCTACCGCAAGGTGCGCCCCCAGGCCAAATACCGGCGCAGCCTGGAGCAAATCCGTCGGACCAAGGAATTCGGCAAGCGCACCAAATCCGGCATCATGGTCGGTTTGGGTGAGACGGACGAGGAAGTCTTCCGCACCATGGACGACCTGCTGGAACACGGCTGCGACGTGCTCACCATCGGCCAATACCTGCAGCCCACCCGCATGCACCTGGAGGTGGTGGAATTCGTCCATCCCGACAAGTTCGCCCTGTACAAAGAGGTGGGCCTGGCCAAGGGCTTCCAGTTCGTGGAAAGCGGTCCGCTGGTGCGCTCCTCCTACCACGCCGAGCGCCACCTCTGAGCCCCCCTCCCCAACCCTCCCCGAAAGAAAGAGCCGTGCAAAGCGTTATGAGAGGGATGAAAAGCAGCATCCCGGCAAGGGCGATATTTTCGTGCTTCGGGCTCTGGTTGGGGCTGGCGGTGGGGGTTTGCCCGCCCACTCAGGCTCAACCCGCCCTGCGGCTGCTCCTCCGGTGTTCCCCTGCCGACAGCGTTCGGCTGGCGGAAACCGACCTTTCCCCCCCACCCAACCCCACGGACAGCCTCACCCTGCTCGATTGGTTGCAGCAAACCACCCTCCGCCTCCAGGGGGCCGGCTTCCTCGAAGCCGCCTGCGACCGCCTCGAACGCCAGGACAGTTTCCTCACGGCCCATCTGCACATCGGGCCGCCCTACGCTTGGGCCACCCTCGCTCCCGGCAATGTGGAACCCGCCTTCCTGCAAGGCGCCGGCTTCCGCCCGGCACTCTTTGGCGGCAAGCCCCTTCAGGCCCAGGCCATCGCCGAGTTGCTGGAAAAACTGCTGGCCCAGGCCGAAGACCACGGCCACCCCTTCGCGCGGGTAGGCTTGCGCAAGCTCCGCTTCGGCACCAATGGCGCCGAAGCGGAGCTGTGGATGCAGAAGGGCCCACTCGTCCACTTCGGCGAGCTGCGCATCGAAGGCACGGCGCGTCTCGCTCCCCGCTACCTCCAACACTACCTCGACATTCGGCCCGGCACTCCGTTCAGCCGCCGCAAGGTGCTGGCCATTCCCGCCCGCCTGCGCCAGCTCAGCTTCGTGGAAAGCACCCAGCCACCGAAGGTGCGCATCGAGGGCTCCGAAGCCGGCGTGGTGCTTCAACTGCAGCGCAAACGTGCCAGCCGCTTCGATTTCCTCATCGGGGTCTTGCCCGGCGAGCGTGGCGCCGGGCAAAGCCGTTTCCTCATCACCGGCACCCTGAACGCCGCCCTGGAAAACCCCTTCGGGGGCGGCGAGCGCATGGCCCTGGCCTTCGAACGGCTGCGCCCCTCCACCCAGGAGCTGGAGCTATCCTTCGCCTACCCCTACCTGCTCGACCTGCCCTTCGGCACCGAGCTGGGCTTCCACCAATACCGACAGGAGGAATACTCGAACGTCGAGCTGCAAGCCGCCCTGCAATATTTCCTCAGCGGCTCCGACCACCTGAAAATCTTTGCGGAACGCAGCGGCACCACCGTCCTGGAAGTGGACACGCTGGCCCTGCAGCAGGGCCGCAGCCCCGAATTCCTGGACCTGAACCGCTCGGCTTTCGGGTTGGGCTTGCAACTGCAGCGGCTGGATTACCGCCTGAACCCCCGTGCGGGTTGGAGTCTGGAGGCGGAGGGTTCGGGGGGCACGAAACGCATTCGCGAAAACCCCGCCATCGCCGCCGTCAGCGAGACCTTCTACGATACCCTGCAGCAACGGAGCTTCCAGATTCGCATCCGGGGGCAATTGCAGGGCTTCCTGCCCTTGGGCCGGCGCCTGACCCTGCGCCTGGCCCTGAGCTCCGGTGCGCTGTTCAGCGACGGGGGCATCTTCCGCAACGAGCAGTTCCGCCTGGGCGGCAACCGCCTGCTGCGCGGCTTCGACGAGCAGGCCCTCTTCGCCACCTTCTACACCGTGGGCACCTCCGAACTGCGCCTCCTGCTCGACACCAACTCCCACCTCTTCCTCTTCACCGACCTGGCCTACCTCGAAGACCGCACCCCCGCCCGCCGCCGCTTCGACCGCCCCTTCGGGCTCGGCGCAGGCATCACCTTCGACACTCCCGCCGGCCTGTTTCGCGTCAGCCTCGCCGTCGGCAGCCGGCAGGGCAGCCCCCTGGATTTCGCCAATCCCAAAGTCCATTTCGGATACCTGAGCCTGTTCTGAGCCCCTGCCCACTGGCCCGGGCCCAGGCACACCGCTCTCCCTCCAACCCTCACCGGATAGGTGGGGAGGATTCAGGCCTGGGAGGGAAGGTGCTTTGCTTGCGGTGCTCAGCCCTTCACCCGGTTGAAGGCCAGGGCGCGCACCATCCAGTAGGGCAGGGGTTTGCGGGGATTGCGTTTGCGCAAGTCGAGGTAGAGGTTGAACTTTTTGAGGACGGGCACCTTGTGGGTTTCGACGAACTCGATGAGGTTGCCGTCGGGGTCTTCGACGTAGGAGAAATGGCCGGCGGCTTCGCCCATGTCGAAGGAGTCGCGGCTGTCCACGGTGAAGGGGAAGCCCTTTTCGGCGCAGAGGCGGCGCATGGCGTCCATGCCGCGGATGTCGAAGGAGAGGTGGATGAAGCCGAGGTCACCCCAGAAGCGGTTTTGGAAAATCTTGCGGGGTTGGCGGTCGAGGCACTGCACCAGTTCGATTTCACTGGGGCCGAGCAATCGGCTGAAGCAACCCTGGCGGGGCTGGCTGTGGCGCAACAGGGCGCGGCGGAAGGTGCCCTTTCCACCGGGGAGGGCGCTCAGGTCTTCGAAGCGGCCCTCGTGGTGGTAAACCACCTGGTCGTAGCCGAGGATGTGGCGGTAGAAGTGGCAGGCGCGCTCCAGGTCACTGACGCCGAGGATGGCCCCGAAAACGCCGCCGGTGGGGTGGCCGTTGAGGTAGAACCAGTCACGGCCGTTGACCAATTGAAACAGATTGCCGAAGGGGTCTTGGGCGAAGAAGAAGGGGTTGCCCGCCGGGTCGTGTTGCAGGTCGCCGGGGGTGGGGATGCCCTCCTGCCGGAAGCGGCGGTAGCTCAGGGTCACGTCCCGGCACTTGATGCGGGCCGCCAGGATGCCCACATCGCCGAAGCGGGGGGAGAAGGCGGGAGGTTGGGGTTCGCGGCACTTGTATTGCCAAATTTCAAACCCGCCCCCACCCTGAAGATTGATGGCGAGCACGGCGTGGCGGCGGCGGGGCTGCCCCCCCGTGTAGGGGAGCATGTGCTCGGCCTTGCCTTCTTCGTCCAGGATTTTGATATCGATTCCGAAATGTTTGCGATACCAGGTCCAGGCCTCGTACACTTGCGGCACACCAATGCCGATCTGTTGGATGCCGCTGATGATTGGTTTTTCCATTTTGCATTTAGTCCTGAGGGCCGCTCCGGGAGGGCCGATTCCGAGATTGATGGATGACGGATGTGAATGTGGTTCGTTGCAAACGGTCAGGGCAAGCCGTTGGGGCCGCTGAAGGGCTGTGGCGTACTTCGAGATCGAATTTTCGAGGGATTTCGAGGTCGTTTGAAAAGGTCACGCACCCTCCTTCGAGGGCGAGCACCCCCGTCGGTCGAATTGAATACTTTTCGTTTTCTTTGCTTCGTCGTGGGGAATCGTGGGGATGATTCCGAGGCTCTCTTCTCGTTGCGAATGAAACCGGCGCGCAAAATACGGTTTTTGGCCTAAATGCTCCGAGTCGCGTCCAACCAGCCAACCATCTATGAGCATAACGCTGCAGGAGGTCTCCTCTGAAAATCAGCTCGAAGAATTCGTCGAATTCCCCTTTCGGCTCTATCGCAGGCACCCCCACTGGATTCCGCCCATCAAGGCGATGGAAAAAGCCCTGCTGCGCCCGGCGAGCAACCCCGCCTTCCGCCACAGCGAGGCCGTTCTCTTCCTCGCCACCCAGGACGGTCGAACCGTAGGCCGCATCGCCGGCCTCATCAATCGGTTGGAGTGCGAAAAGCTCGGGGAAATCCATGCCCGCTTCGGTTGGCTCGACTTCGAGGACGACCCCCGCATCAGCGCCGCCCTCTTCGATGCGGTGGAAGCCTGGGCCCGAGCCCGCGGCGCCGCCGTACTGAAAGGGCCTTACGGATTCACCAACCTGGACAAGGCGGGCCTGCTGGTCGAGGGCTTCGATTCGCTCGGTACCATCGCCACCCTCTTCAACCCTCCCTACTACCCGCAGCACCTCGAAAAGCTCGGCTTCGAAAAGGAGGTGGACTGGGTGGAGGTGTACATCCACTCCATCACCCACATACCGGAGCGCATCCAGCGCTTCGTGCGGGTGATGAGCGAGCGGTTCGGGTTGCGGGTGTGGCGGGTGCGCACCCGCGCCGAGCTGAAAGCCCGCGGCCGGGAGCTCTTCCACCTCCTGCAAGAAACCTACCGCAACATCCACGGCTTCGTCCCCCTGACCGACGAACAGGTGGACCTGTACATGAAGCAATACCTGCCCTTCATCCGCAAGGATTTCATCAAAATCGTGCTCAACGAGCGGGATGAAATGGTCGGGTTCGGGCTCACCATGCCCTCCCTGTCCAAAGCCATGAAGCGGGCGGGTGGGCGGCTCTTCCCCTTCGGGTTGCTGCACCTGCTGTGGGCGCGCACCTTTAACGACTCCCTCGATTTGGTGCTCATCGGCGTGCGGGAAGAGTGGCGCAACAAAGGGGTGCATGCCCTCATCTTCCACGAAATCCTCGAAAAAGTCCTTTCGGGGGGCTTTCGCCACATCTATGTCAACCCCATGCTCGAGCACAACTCGCAGGTGCTCAGCCTCTGGAAAGACTACCAGTCGGAAGTGTACAAACGACGCCGTGCCTACCAAAAACGCCTCGCATGATGCCCCCCCTGGAAACGGTCGAGCTCCACGCCCTGCTGGCCCTCACCCTCACCACCCTCGGTTTCCTGGGCTACCACTTCGCCCTGGAAGGAGGACTGCCCGAGCGCTGGAGCCGCTCCCTGCCCAACCCCGTCGCCAGGGAGTGGCGCCGAACCCTCCTGCAACGCGCCTTCGGGGTGTTTTTCTTCGGAATCCTGCCGCTGGGGGTTCTCGTTGGTTTTGCAGTGCCCCTGGAAAAATTGGGTCTTGCCTCCCGAAACTGGGCTTTCACCCTGAAATGGACGGGTCTGTTGGCGGTGCTCGTCGTTGTGCTGAACTTCTTCGCCACGCGCAGCCCCGAGAACCTGGCCATGTACCCCCAGCTGCGCCTGCGCGAGTGGGGGTGGGGGCACGTGGTGGGAAGCGCGCTGAGCTGGGCGGCCTACCTGCTGGCCTATGAGTTTCTCTTTCGGGGGGTGTTGCTGTTCGGCAGCCTGCCTGCCCTGGGGCCCGTGCTGGCGGTGGCGCTCAACGTTTCCCTTTATGCGCTGGTGCACGTGCCGAAGGGCGCCCGGGAAGCCTTCGGCGCCCTGCCGCTGGGGCTGGTGCTCTGCCTGCTCACCCTGCAATCCGAGACCATCTGGCTGGCCTTTTTCGTGCACCTGGCCCTGGCCTGGAGCAACGAGTGGTTTTCGCTGTGGCGCCACCCCGAGATGCGCCTGAAGGCTTGAGTCGGTTTTTTGCTTAGGGGGAAGCCCAGCCGAAACGCACAACGACGGGAAAGTGGTCGGAATAGGGGCGGCGAAGCACCTGGTGTTCCAGGACTCGAAAGGAAGGTGAGCAAAAGACGTAATCGAGCCGCAGGAAGGGGAAGGGGCTGCCATAAGTGGCGCCGAGTGCGCTGCCCGCCAGGCGGAAGCTGTCCTGCAACAGGCGACTCATGCGGCGGTAAACCAGTGAGGTGGGCGGTTCGTTGAAGTCCCCGCACAGAATCACGGGCCAGGGGCAACGCCGGATGTGCTCCATGAGCATGGACGCCTGCCGACGCCGCTCGCGCAGGCTCTCCCCGTAGCGGCGAAGGATTTCCAAAGCCAGAACCAAGCCGTTGCGGTGAAAGATATGACCCCCCAGGAGATATTGGGCCAACACCCCGCTGGCCCGGCTCGACTGGAGGTGCGCGCTGTACAGACGCACCCGCTGGCCCTGAATTTCCACATCCACCCACGTGCAGGAGTTGTCCGTCGCGCCGAAGTCCAGATGCCCTTTGTCGAGGAAGGGCCGGCGGGAAAAAATCATGGTGCCCTTGTGACCGAAATAGTGCGCGTAGCCCATGTCCCGGGCGATGGGGCGGTAGGAAGCCGATGAAGTTTCCTGGACACAAAGAAAATCCGGAGAGCCCTGCTGTTTCAGGAACTCGTAGAAGGCGGCGAAGTGGCGGGGGCGCTCGGCTTCGGGTTGCAAGACGACCGTGCGCAGGTAGTTGAGGTTGTAGGAAACCACCACACAGGAGGAGTCAGGGAGCGCCCCCCCGGAAGCAGGAAGGGGCAGCCGCAGCAAGCCCGGGAAGGTGAGCAAACTCAAACCGAAAAACCCCAACCCGAACAGCCCCGAATAACTCCGCAGCAGCAAGCCCAGTACGCCGACCAGCACCTGCCCGTAAATGAGATAGGGCAACGGCAACGCCAGCAACCCGCCCAGCATTGCTTCCTCTCCGGTCAGCAAAACACCCAACACCACCAGGGCGAAACACACCAGATACACCCACAGGGCCCTGCTGAGCAACCACTTGCAGCGCCCCGGGAAATCAGCCGTGTTGTACCTGGGCAAAAACTCGAGCATCAGAGCGGACTTGGATTGCGCTGCAAGCTGCAAAATCCAAGCCACGCCTCATTGCACGACGAAGCGCCCGCGGGCCAGGGGTTGCCCATTCTCGGCGGAGGCCAGTTCCACGAAGAAAAGGCCGGGCGACAGCCCTCCCACGTACAGGGTGAATCGCTCCTCGGGTGTTTGGGCCGAAGCCACCAGCCGCCCCCGCGCGTCGAAGACGCGCACTTCGCGAAGCTCACCCTTCGGATTGGCTGCCTCCATGTGGACGAAGTCGCGGGCGGGGTTGGGGTAAAGGGTCAGCAGAGTGGGTTCCGGGGAGGGGGCTGGGGTCGTGGAGGTGGTCATGGGGGGGCAAATCAAGCTGTTGATGTACTCCTCGATGTTGGTGTAGCCGTTGCCGTCGAGGTCTTCGTCATCGTCGGGCAGGTTGGGGTCGGTTCCGTATTCGAGCTCCCAGTCGTCGGGCATGCCGTCGTCGTCGGAGTCGAGGGGCGGGGTTCCGGGGTTCGGGCCAGCCGCCGGCATTGTTGGAGCAGTCCACGATGATTTGATAGACGGAGGTGTTGTCCGGTGGAGTGCTCCAGGGCGGGTTGACGTAGGCGGTTTGGGTGGCGGCTTCGTAGGCCATGATGGTGGCGCTTTGGCCGGCGCCGGTGCCCGCCACAAGCTGGATGGTGCGCCCTTTGTGGGTGTCGTTTTCGTTGGAAGCGCGCTGGCTGAGGACGATGGTCTGGGCACTGCCGCCGCGGGCCAGGTCCTCGATGACGATATCCTCAGCGCTGACGCAATCCACGATTTTGCCGCTGTCGGTCAGGGCGGAGTTCAAAACGCGCTCATCCACTTCATCGCGGAAGGGGGTGATGGCCCCGGCTCCGCAGTCGCTGAACAGCACGGATTCCAGCTCTTCGGTCGGCGTGATGGTGATGCCCGAGGAAGGAAACACCACGAGGGACTGGGCCTCGCCGCGTTCGGGGGTGGGCACGTCGGGTCGGACGTTGGAGTAGTCGTCCACCACGCTCCATTCTTCTTCGGGGGTGTTGGAGGTGATGACCGGGCGGGTGGGGCCGGTGTTTTCGAAGACGTAAATGGACTGGGGGACGGTGCCCGTGTCGCCCGTCATGCCGTCGATGGCATACTCCACGAGCAGGGCGTTGAGGTCGGGGTTGCTGGGGCGGTCGTAGGAATCGGGGCCCGGTTTGAAGTGATTGCCGATGACGTTGGCGGTGCGGCCTGCCTTGAGGTAGGCGTGCATGGGTTTCACACCGCAGTTGTAGATGTAGTTGTTGACCACCTCGTTGTGGGGGGAGAGGATGTTGGGGTTGCGGGCGTCGTTGCTGATGAAGACGTTGTGATGGGCGCTGAGATTGCCCCCTGCCGTGCGGTGAAAGACCAGCCCTTTCGAGTGGCAGTTCTCCGCGTGCATGTTGCAGTGGAGGCCTTCGGCGAAAATGCACCAGGAAAAGGTGATGTCGTGCGCCCCTTGCAAGACCCCCGAACCGGCCGCCACCGACCAGGCGAAGGAGCAGTGGTCCACGACGATGTTGTAGGTGCCGCTGCCCGAGCAATTGATGCCGCCGTACACGTTGCCGAAGAAGTGCTCGCCGGGGCGCTGGTAGTGGCTCTTGCGAAAGCGCAGCCCCCGAATGACGACGTCGTGCGTACCGATGCGAATCAGCCCGTTCTTGATGAGGATGCCGTCGCCGGGGGCGGTCTGGCCGGCTACCGTCAGGTAGGGGCTGGTGATGATGATGTTGTCACCCTGCAGGTCGATTTCGCCCCCGGTCTCGAAGACCACGATGCGCGGCCCCTTGTCTCCTTCCAGCGCCGCCCGCAGGCTGCCGGGGCCGTCGGCGTTCAGGTTGGTCACCTTGATGACCTCCCCCCCGCGCCCTCCCGGAGTGGTGGAACCGTAGCCCTCGGCACCGGGGAAGGCGTGGATTTGAGAAAATAGACTCCAGCTGTAAAAAAGTCCCAGAAAAGTAATGGCGTACTTCCTCATTTCCCTGAAATTTGAATTGAACCCATATGACGTTTAGATTCCAGAGTGACTATCCGGTTTAGTGGGGAGCCTGCCTAAAATTGGCGGGAAAAAGAATTGAAGCGCTGCGGGTGGAGGTTGGAACACTGGGAGGAATACTCATTCAACAGTCCTTGTGGGGCGGATTATCCGAAAACCCTTTGCCGAATGTCGGGAATATTCTTATAGCTCCGGTGATTCAGGCTGCATGGATTTCATGCGTGACGACGTGACATCGTGACGATGTGACGAACGTGACGGGAAGCTGTCAAATCGCCAAATCGACGTGGGGGTTGGAGGTTAGGGGGTGGGGTTGGGGAGGAAATAGGTGGAAACAGGTTGAGACAAGTGGAAATA